>JBELAG010000003.1:0-62216 GCA_049509055.1 Solirubrobacteraceae bacterium | reverse complement strand
ACCTTGAAATGGTCCCGGAAGGCGCTGACCACCTGCTCGCCCTCGTTCTTGCGCATCAGCCCGTGATCGACGAACACGCAGGTGAGCCGGTCGCCGATCGCGCGGTGCACGAGCAGCGCGGCGACGCTCGAGTCAACGCCGCCCGAGAGTCCGCAGATCGCCCGCCCGTCTCCGACCTGGGCGCGGACCCGGGCGATCTGATCCTCGATCACCGAGGTCGCGCTCCATCCGCGCTCACAGCCGCAGACGTCGCTGAGGAAGTTGGTCAGGACCTGCTGCCCGTAGGGCGTGTGCACGACCTCGGGGTGAAACTGGATCCCGTAGATCCCGCGGGCCTCGGACTCGAACGCCGCCACCGGCGACGCGGTCGACGACGCGAGCGCCCGGAACCCCGGCGGCGGGGCGAACACGGTGTCGCGATGCGACATCCAGCACGTCTGGGCGGCGGGGGTGCCGGCCAGCAGCCGGCCGTGCTCGGCGACGGTCAGCTGGGAGCGCCCGAACTCCCCCACCTCGGCGCCCTGCACCTGGCCGCCGAGGGCGAGCGCGATCAGCTGCATGCCATAGCAGATCCCGAGCACCGGGATTCCGAGCTCGAGCAGCTCGGGCTCGAGCGGCGGCGCGCCCTCGGCGTACACCGATGCCGGCCCGCCGGAGAGGATCACGCCGCGGGGCCGGCGCCGCGCCACCTCGGCGGCCCCCACGTGATAGGGGAGCAGCTCCGAGAAGACGCCGCACTCCCGGACACGGCGCGCGATCAGCTGCGAGTACTGGCCCCCGTAATCGAGTACGACCACCTCGTCGGTGGTCGCCCGGACCTGCTCGAGGCCGTCATCGAGTGCGGCGGGTGAGGGCCCGCTAATCGGCGACACCGACGGTCGCCGCGCGGCTGCCCGCGCCCATGCCGACGCCCTGCTCGCGCTGGAGCTGCTTGCCCTCGGTCTGCAATGAGGGAGCGACCATCAGCTCGGCACGGTTGAACTCGGCGATGTCCCGGTACCCGCAGGTCGCCATCGAGGTCGAGAGCCCGCCCATCAGGTTGAACGTGCCGTCGTTCTCCCGAGCCGGGCCCTTGATGATCTCCTCGAGCGTCCCGTTCTGCTTGGTGGCGACCCGCGCGCCACGCGGCAGCGTCGGATGGAAGGTGGCCATGCCCCAGTTGTAGCCGCGGCCGGGCGCCTCGTAGGCCCGCGCCAGCGCCGACCCGAGCATCACCGCGTCGGCCCCGCACGCCACGGCCTTGGCAATGTCGCCGCCGTTGCGCATGCCGCCGTCGGCGATCACCTTGACGTAGTCGCCGGTCTCCAGCATGTGCTGCGAGCGCGCCGCGGCCACGTCGGCGATCGCGGTCGCCTGGGGAACGCCGATCCCGAGCACGCCCCGGGTCGTGCAGATCGCTCCGGGACCGACTCCGACGAGCACGCCCGCCGCGCCGGTGCGCATGAGGTGAAGCCCGGTGTGGTAGGAGGCGCATCCGCCGACGATCACCGGCGTGGGCGCCAGCTCCCGGATGAACTCCTTGAGGTTGAGCGGTGGGCGCGACTCGTCACGCGAGACGTGCTCGGCGGAGACGACGGTGCCCTGGATGACGAGGATGTCCAGCCCGGCGTCGAGCGCCGTCTCGTAGTGGGTCCGGACCCGCTGGGGGGTCAGCGAGGCGGCGGCGACGACGCCGTGGGCTTTGATCTCCTTGATCCGCCGCGCGATCAGCTCCGGCTTGACCGGCTCGCGGTAGATGTCCTGCATCTCCCGCGTGGCGATGTCGGGCGAGAAGGTGGCGATCCGCTCCAGTTGAGACTCGGCGTCCTCGTAGCGACAGAAGATGCCCTCGAGATTGAGCACGGCGAGGCCGCCGAGCTTGCCGATCAGCCCCGCGGTCTCCGGCGAGACGACGCCGTCGAGCGCCGCCGCGAGCAGTGGCAGATCGAAGCGGTAGGGCCCCAGCGTCCACGAGATGTCGACGTCGTCAGGGTCACGCGTTCGCCGCGACGGCACGATTGCGATGTCATCGAAGCCGTATGCGCGGCGGGCCTTCTTTCCGCGGCCGATCTCTATCTCCATTGCTCCATCCTAGGGGTCGTGCCGGACGAGAGCGCGAGGCTGGTGGCGGCAACCTTGTAGAACGATCGATCCTAGCGCGTGCACGCGCGGCGGGCCCATCGCGGCCCGGCGGCTCAGCCGATCTGGGCGCCGATCTCCACCCGCGACGAATCGACCTCGCCGAGCAGTCGTTCGACCTGCGCCGGCTCGAGGATGCCGGCGCCGAAGTGGCGCGTGGACTCGGCCCCGCAGGCCACGCCGAAGCGCAGGCAGTCGACCGGGTCCTGGCCCAGATAGCGCGCCGCCACGTACCCGGCCAGGAAGGCGTCGCCCGAGCCCACCGCCGAGCGCGCCTCCTGCTCCTGGATCCGCACCCGGTAGATCGCGGGCACCCCCTTCTCGAGGATCCGCGCGTAGCAGCCGTCCGAGACGGTCATGATCGCCTCGCGGGCGCCCAGCCGGCACATCTCGGCGACCGCGTGGGCCCGATCGTCGGCGTCGTTGAACTCGTGCCCGACGAGCTCCTCGGCCTCGATCTCGTTGGGCGACACGAGGTCGGGCTCCGCGCGCATCGACAGGCGCAGCGGCTCGCCGTCGGAGTCGATCATCGTCGTCACCCCGCGCCGCCCGACCTCGCGGATCAGCGTGGCGTACACGTCGTGCCCGATCCCGCGAGGCAGGCTGCCGGCGAACACGCAGATGCTCGCCCCCTGCGCGAGATACAGGAGCTTGTCGCGAAACAGCGCCAGCTCCTGGGGAGTGACCGCCGGGCCGCGCTCGTTGATCTCGGTCTGCAGCCCGGTGGTCGGGTCGAGCACCGCCGTGTTGGTGCGCGACTCGTCCTGGATGCGGACGAACTCGTTGAGGATCGACTCATCGTTGAGCGCCTCGACGATCCGCGTGCCGGTCGCCCCGCCGGCGAGCCCGGTCGCGATCACCGGCTGGCCGAGCTGCTTGATCGCCCGCGCGATGTTGACGCCCTTGCCCCCCGGCATCGTGGCCTGATCGACGGTGCGATGTCGCCGTCCGGGCGTGAAGCTCGGAACCTCGAGCGTCTTGTCCATCGCCGCGTTGAGCGTGACGGTGATGATCATGCGGCCTCCAGTTCGGCCGTTGACACCCTGCTCGCGCGCCGGCGCCGGGTGGCCCGCACCGCGACGGCCATCAGCCCGAGCGCGACCGCGATCAGCGCCAGTGGCAGCGGCCGGCCGACGTAGCGCGCGGCGATCGACAGGCCGCTGACCCTCGCGAGCGCCTTCTCGATCACGAGCGGCACGGTCGCGATCCGCCGTCCTCCGGCGAGCACGAGCGCGGTGGCGACGATCGCACCGGCCGGCAGCGGGCCGGTCAGCCGGCGGGGGGCATCGACGCGCACCGACACCGGGAGGTCGCGGGCCAGGATCCGCGTGTAGCCGCGCAGCGCGCGCAGCGGCACCCGCACGCCCGGGCGGTCTCGCACCGGCAGGCGGTCGAGGATCTCGCCGGCCCGGATCGGCGTCCGCAGCGAGAAGTCGTCGAAACCGTAGTCGAGCAGGGCCAGGGTGTTGGCATCACGCGCCTGCTCGCTGGCGGTTCCCAGGACCGCGCTGATCAGCGTCATACCGTCTCTCTCCCCCGAGGCGACCAGGACATAACCGGCGTCCGCGGTGTGGCCGGTCTTGACCCCGTTGATCCACGGCACGGCGCCGACCAGATCGTTGCGGTTGGCGACATAGCCCACCGGTCCGGTGTGGAGCACGGCGCCACGCAGGGCGACGATGCGCGCGAAGTACGGTGAATGCGTCAGATCGTAGTGGGCGAGCTTGACCAGATCGGCCGCGCTCGAATAGTTGCCGGGCGTGTCGAGCCCGATCGGGGTCGAATAGTGCGTGTGGGTGAGCCCGAGCTTGGCCGCCTCGGCGTTCATCATCGCGACGAACCGCACCACCGACCCATGCCCGACGTTGACGGCGAGATCCTCGGCGGCGTCGTCGGCGCTGGGCAGCATCATCGCCAGCAGCAGGTCGTGGACGCTCATGCGCTCGCCGGGGACGAGGCCGATCTGCGAGTCGACCGCGGCCGGATACCAGTCGTTCTGCGTGAACATGGTGCCGAGGTCATGGACGTGCTGCAGCACGATCAGCGCGGTCATCAGCTTCGTCGTGCTGGCGATCGCGACCTCACGACCGGCGGCGATCCCCAGCAGCGTCTGGCCGGTCTGGGGAGCGAACAGGTCGGCGGCGGTGACACCGAGCGCCGGAGGGTGCGGCGGCGCGGGCGGCGCCGTGGCGCGCGCGTTGGCCGGCGCGGCGTTGGCCGGCGCGGCGTGGGCCGGCGCGGCGAGGGCCGGCGCGGCGAGGGCCGGCGCGGCGAGGGCCGGCGCGGCGAGGGCCGGCGCGGCGTTGGCCGGCGCGGCGAGGGCGGCCGGCGCGCCCGACAGCATCGTCGCGCAGCAGACCCACAGCGCCGAGACCACCGCCGCAACCGCGGCGGCGAGCGGCCGATTCACGATCGCGACCTCGACCACCGCCTCATCGCCGCAGCCTCAGGCGCTGGCCGGTCTGGAGGTTGTAGGGCGCAGAGAGCGCGGGGTTGAGCGTGGTCAGGCGGGTGAGCGAGACCTTCGTCCGGGCCGAGATCGCGCTGAGCGTGTCGCCGGGCTTGACGACGTAGAACTTCGGGCCGAGCTTGCGACGGCGGGTGGCGCCGGGATGCGTCGAGTGAACGACCAGATACACCCCCAGGGCGACCGCGGCGAGCGCGAGTGGCGCCAGGAAGCGCGCGCTGTTTCTCACCATCGCAGCGCGATCATACAAGCGGGCGCAGACCTCGCCCCCACGGTCTCGTGCCGCGGTCGTCGCCGTGACCGCGGTGGCGGCTCACGCGCTCACGCGTACAGACCCCAGATCAGCTCCCGCAGCCGCGCGGCCTCGCCCCGGGCGGCAACCGCAGGGTCGCCGCCCACCGCGGCGTGCGCGTCGACGATCGCGCGCGACGCCGATACCAGGCCGCCCGCCGGACCGGGGACGAAGGCCGGCGCCAGCTCGCGCCCGCTCGCCCCCTGCGGGCCGATCCCCGGCAGCAGCATGACCGCGTGGGGCATCCGCGCGCGCAACGACTCGAGGTGCCAAGCCGCGGTCGCGCCGGTGACCGCGCCGACGTCCGACAGGCCGGCGGCGCCGATGCCGGGGATTCCCAGATCGTCGACGATCGCGCCGACCGCCTCGCTCACCGACCCGCCCCGGGCCAGCGCGGCGTCCTGGATCTCGGCGGCGCCGGGATTGGACGTGCGCACGAGCACGAACAGGCCGCCGTCGCACCGCCGGGCGGCGTCGACGAGCGGCTGCAGGGCATCGCGCCCGAGCAGCGGATTGACGGTCAGGGCGTCGACTCCGAGGCTCGGCAGATCGCCGAACGGCGAGGGCGTGGCGCCGAAGAAGGCCTGCGCGTAGGCGCCAGCGCTGATGTCGATGTCGCCCCGCTTGGCGTCGGCGATCACGAGCAGGCCGCGCTGCCCGGCGTCCGCGACGACCTCGGCGAGCGCTGCCCACCCCGGCGCCCCGAGCCGCTCGAAGCACGCCACCTGCGGCTTGACGGCCACGACCTCCGCGGCGGCGGCCTCGAGCACGAGCCGGCAATGGGCCACGACCGCGCGCGCCGCCCGCTCCTGCGACGTACCGGCGGACGCAGCCGAACCCGCGCGGGCGGACGCACCCGAGCCCGCACCGGCGAGCTCGAGCGCCCGCGGCCAGAGCCGGGCGGGGTCGGGGTCCAGTCCCAGGACGATCTGGGAACGACGTGTCGCCACCCGATCGGCGAGGCGATCGCCGAAGGCGCTGCCGATCGCTGCAGTCGCGCCCGCGACGGTCATCTGAGGCCGGGTCTCCGCACGAGGCGTTCGCCGCCGCGAGACCCGCGACGGGGACCGTTAGTTGACGGCCTTCTTGAGCGCCGCGCCGGCCGTGAACTTCGGCACGCGAGAGGCAGCGATCTGGATCGTCTCGCCGGTCGCCGGGTTGCGCCCCTCACGCGCGCTGCGGTCCGACACGCTGAACTTCCCGAAGCCGGAGAACACGACATCGCTGCCGCGCTTGAGCGCACTCTCGATCGTCTCCAGCATCGCATCCACGGCGTCACCGGCGTCCTTCTTGCTCAACCCTGACCGGTCGGCCACCTGATCCACGAATTCAGACTTCGTCACTTGTTCCTCCTTCAAAGGTCGGATGAACCGTCGAAGCTAACAGGCTTTGCGGACGGCCATTGAGGTCGTGTCCCGCCCGTTCATTCTTGCCAGCGACCATCTGCGGCGCATCAAAACAGGGGGTGCAGTTGTCGCAATTTGCGACCTTCCGCGGGCCGGCCGCGGCGACCGACGAGCGTCCGAGCGGCGCCCCGGCTCCCGCCCGCCGCGTGCCCGCCCGGCGCGGGCCATCCTCCCCGGCGGCGAGAATACGCAGGTGGATCTCGCCCGCATCGCCTGGTTGGTGACCGTGCTCGCCTGCCTGGTCGCCGTCTTCATCCTCCTCGTGGAGGGGTACTACGGCTACGCGGGCGTGACGCTCGCGGTCGCCGCGTCGGCGGCGATCAACCTCACCTGACGCCGGCCGGGCCGCCCGCCCGCCGGTCCGCGAGGACTCACGGTGACGTCTTCCTGCGATCGCCATCCCGGGGCCGGGCGATCAGCACCTCGCCCGGCCGCACGCGATCCTCGGGCTCGAGGTGGATCAGGACGTCGCTGCCCGACAGCCGCGCGCCGATCAGGTCCTGCAGCTGGTGCGCGGTGCGATGCGCGGCCTCCAGCGACGTTCCGGCGCGAAACTGGATGTGGAGGTCGACATAGCGCCGCGCCCCGGCACGGCGCGTGCGCAGCTCGTGGTAGCCGACGACGCCCTGGTCGGTGAACTGCTCGATCGCGTCCCGGATCAGCTCCACCTCCTCGGCGGGCAGCGACTCGTCGACCAGCACCCGCGAGGACTGGGCGACCAGCCGCACCCCGGTGCTGACCACGACGACGGCGACGGCGAGCGCGACGACCGGGTCGATCCACCCCGCCCCGGTCAGGTCGACCGCGACGAGGCCGATCAGGACGGCGGCGGAGGTGAGCGCGTCGGTGCCGAGGTGCGCGGCATCGCCCGCGAGCGCCGGCGAGCCGGTCCGCCGCGCCGCCCGCGACAGCCGCCAGGAGACGCCGAGGTTGAGCCCGAGCGAGACCGCCACGACGACGATCCCGAGCCCGACCTCGTGCACGCGGCCGTGGTTGATGAGATGGCGGATCGCCTCGAAGGCGATCGCGGCCGAGCCGACGAGGATCAGGATCCCCTCGATCGCCGCCGCCAGGTTCTCGATCTTCTCGTGCCCATAGCGGTGCGACTCGTCGGCCGGCTCGTCGGCCTTGCGCACCGACAGCAGGGCGACCACCGATGCGACGAGGTCGATGCTCGAGTGCACCGCCTCGGTGAGGATCGCCACCGACCCGGTGATCGTGCCGGCCATCACCTTGAGCAGGATCAGGGTGGCGTTGGAGAGCACCGACAGCGCGGCGGTGCGGGCCTTCGTGCCACCCGCGGCGGCGCTTCCCCCGGCTGGCCGCGGGAGCGGCAGGGGTGGTGCGCCGTTGGACATCAGCGGGATCCTGACAGCCACCCCACCAGTTCGGCGGCCGCGGCCCCGCGATGGCTGATCGCGTCCTTCTCCTCGTCGCTGAGCTCGGCCATCGTGCGCCCGCCCGGCTCGCCCTCGGGCACGAACGCCGGGTCATAGCCGAAGCCGCCGCTGCCGCGGGGCGCCCGCGCAAGGACACCCGAGCAATAGCCGAAGAAGACCCGCTCCTCCCCGCCGCGCGACGGGTCCACGTAGGCCAGCGCACAGACGTAGCGCAGCGCGCTGCCGGCGGGCGCCTCGGCGACCAGCTTCGCCAGGTTCTGCCCGTCGGTGGCGTCTGGACCGGCGTAGCGCGCCGAGTGCACGCCGGGCCGCCCGCCGAGCGCCTGCGCCTCGATGCCCGAGTCGTCGGCGATCGCCGCCCGCCCGGTCGCCGCCGCGGCCGCCCGCGCCTTGGGCAGCGCGTTGTCGATGAACGTCTCGCCGTCCTCGGGCGGCAGGACGACGCCCTCGGGGAGCGGCTCGACGGCGATCGAGGCCGGCGCGAGCAGGCGCTCGAACTCCCGCAGCTTGTGAGGATTGCGGGTCGCGAGCACGAGCGACGAAACCGGGTCGCCTCCGGCCACGCTCAGCCCGCCGCCGCGGCGACCGTCCGCTCCTGAAGGGCCCGGAGCGCGTCGATGCCCTGCGCCGCGAGCGCCAGCAGATCGTCGAGGTGCGCCCGTGACAGCGGGGTCCGCTCGGCCGTGGCCTGCACCTCGATGAGCCCGCCGTCCCCGGTCATCACGACGTTGGCGTCGACCTCGGCGGTCGAGTCCTCGGAGTAGTCGAGGTCGAGCAGCGCCGCCCCACCGACGATCCCGCACGAGACCGCGGCCACCGACCCGGTGAGCGGCGACCGAGTCAGCTTGCCGTTGGTGATCAACCGGGCGCAGGCCAGCTCCAGCGCGACCATCCCGCCGGTGATCGACGCGCAGCGGGTGCCGCCGTCGGCCTGCAGGACGTCGCAGTCGACGTAGATCGTGCGCTCGCCGAGCGCGGCGAAGTCGACGACCCCGCGCAGCGAGCGCCCGATCAGCCGCTGGATCTCGACCGTGCGGCCATCGGGCCGGCCCTTGCTGACGTCGCGCTGCTTGCGGTCGCCGGTCGAGGCGGGGAGCATCCCGTATTCGGCGGTCACCCAGCCGCGGCCCTGGCCGGACATCCAGCGCGGGACGCTCTCCTGGACCGAGGCGGTGCAGATCACGCGCGTCTCGCCCATCGAGATGAGCGCCGAGCCGGTGGCGGTGCGCACGAAGCCGGGCTCGATCGTGGCGGGGCGCAGGCCGTCGGGCGCGCGGCGGTAGCTGCGGGTCACGGTCGCGCCGCTCACGCCGCCACCCGCGTGAACGAGCCGGTCGCCGTCAGCTCGATCCGGAACACGTCGCCGAGCGGCATCTGCAGAAAGCGGGTCCCGAGCGCGGTGAACGCCGCCTCGTCGCCGGTGCAGCGGAAGCCGTAGCTGCCCTCTCCCCCCTGGACGGACCGCGGGTTGAGCAGCCCCCGCGCGGTCAGCGCCCGCTCGGCGCTGCGCGCAACCCCCGCCCCGGACGTCACGAGCGTCACCCCGCGCCCCAGGATGCGCTGGAGCATCGGCGCGACGAGCGGATAGTGGGTGCAGCCGAGGATGACCGTGTCGACATCGGCGTCGCGCAGCGGCTCGCAGTATCCGCGCACGGTCTGCACGACCTGCTCATCGAACGGAAAGCCACCCTGGATGATCGGGGCCAGGTCGGGGCACGCCACCGACTCCAGGTGCACGTGGCGGTCGGCGGCGTGCACCGCGCGCTCGTAGGCGCCGCTGGCCACCGTGGCCGGCGTGGCCAGCAGACCGATCCGCCCGTTGCGACTGCCCGCGACGGCGAGCTGGGTGGCGGGCGCCACGACCCCGATCACGTCGACGGCACGACCGGTCTGCGCGAGATGCTCCTCCAGCGCGCCGAGCGCGGCCGAGCTGGCCGCGTTGCAGGCCACGACGAGCAGCTTGGCGCCCAGCTCGAGCAGGTGCTCGGCGATCTCGATCGCGAAGCGCTGCAACTCGGCCTGGCTGCGCTCGCCGTAGGGGAAGCGGGCGGTGTCGCCGAGGTAGACGTAGTCCTCGCTCGGCAGCGACACGAGCAGCTCGTGCAGGACGGTGAGGCCGCCGACGCCCGAATCGAACACGGCGACCGGAAGCTCCGCGACTCCGGACACCCGGCCCATGGTGACACAGCCGGCGGCGCCCGCGCCGGCGGGGATACTCCCGCCCACGGCAATGCGCGCGCTGATCGTCACCAACATGTACCCCACCCCGCAACGGCCCGCGCTGGGCAGCTTCGTGTTCGACCAGGTGCAGGCGCTGCGCCGCACCGGCGCGGCCGAGGTCGAGGTGTTCGCGTTCGCGCCGGGCGGCGCCCGATCCTACACCCGGGCGGCGGCGCGGCTGCACGCCGCCCGGCGCGGCGATCGCGTCGACATCGTGCACGCCCACTTCGGGCTGACGACCTGGCCGGCGCTGGCCGCGCGGGCCCGGGCGCGGGTCGTGACTCTGCATGGGACCGACCTGGCGCATCCCCGCTCACGCCCGGTGACGCTGGCCGGCTGTCGGCTCGCCGATCTCGTCGGCGTGGTCTCCGCGCCGCTCGCCGCGCAGGTCCCGCGGTGGGCGCATCGCGCGCCGGTGCAGGTGCTGCCGTGCGGCGTGGACCTCGAGCGCTTCGCGCCGATCGATCGACGCGCGGCGCGCGAGCGGCTCGGGCTGGACCCCGACCGGCCGTATCTCCTGTTTGCAGCCGACCCGGCACGCCCGGAGAAGCGACACGACCGCGCCGCCGCGGTCGCCGGAGACGCGCAGCTGCTGTCGTTGGGCAACGTCGAGCCCGCGCACGTGCCACTGTGGGTCAACGCCGCCAACGCCGTGGTCGTGCCGTCCGAGCGCGAGGGGTTCGGCCTGGCGGTGCTGGAGGCGCTGGCCTGCGACGTGCCGGTGCTGGCGACCCCCGTCGGGATCGCGCCCGAGGCGCTCGACGGGCTCGCCGGGAACCTCTGCGCGCCGTTTGACACGGCCGTCTGGCGCGCCGCGCTCGCACCGCACCTGGCGGCCGCCGATCCCCGCGTCGCGGGGAGGGCGCGCGCCGAGCGCTGGTCGAGCGACCGGATGGCGCAGCGCGTGCTCGATGCGTGGCGCGGGCTGCTGGCGCGCGCTCCGTAGTTCGCCCCGACGAACGCGTCGACGCCCCGGATTGTGGGTTGCGGATCGGCGTGTCACGATCGGCGGTCGTCGCACCCGGACGGTCAACCGCCCGGGGAGACGGGGAACGAGCCAACGCCCCGCACGACCGACACCCCCGCCCACACCTCAGATCAGCGCCTGGCGGCGCTGGCGGTCGGGTGCGGCGCCGCGACGACGCTGCTGGGGGCGATCGGGATCGCGGGCTGGACGCTGCACGTGTCGCGACTGAAATCGTTCGCGCCGGGGCTGGGCGAGATCAAGGTCAACGCCGCGATCGGGCTGGTGCTGGTGGGCGCGGCCGCGCTGCTGCACCTGCGGGGCCGGACGCCACGGATCTCGCGGGTTCTGGGGGCGCTCGCCGCGGTGATCGGCGCGCTCACGGTGATCGAGTATGTGCTCGGCGTCGATCTCGGGATCGATCAGCTGCTGTTCACCACCCCCGAGCCCGCCCGCAGCGCGCTGGCCCCCGGGCGGATGGGCCTCAACACCGCGCTCTGCCTGGCGCTCGGGGGCGGCGCGCTGATCGTTCCGGGACGGCGCGAGCGCCGCAGCGGCTGGCGCTGGCCGGCGCTCGCCGCGCTGGCGATCGCCGGGCTCTCGCTGCTGAGCCTGATCGGCTACGTGTTCGGCGCGCCGCGGCTGGAGGCCGGGTTCATCGGACGCGATCTCGCGCGCCAGTCGCTGCAGAGCACGGCCGCGCTCGCGCTCCTCGCCGGCGCGCTGTGGCTCGCCCATCCGCGCGAGGCGCCGCTCGCGCTGCTGCGCAGCGCCGGCGCCGGCGGCCGGCTGATGCGACACATGCTGGTGGCGGTGGTCGTGCTGCCGATCCTGCTCGGCTGGCTGCGGCTGGAGGGACAGGACGCCGGCCTGTACGCGACCGCGGAAGGCGTCGCGCTCTACTGCACGGCGCTGATCGTGCTGTTCGTCCCGATCCTGTGGCGCTCGGCACAGACGATCGAGCGCTATGACCGCGAGCTGCGCGGACAGGAGCTGCGCTGGCAGGCGATCCTGCGCTCCGACCGGCTCGGGGTGCTCGTGCGCGATGCCGGCGGACGGCTGGTGGAGTGCAACGACCGGCTTGCTGAGATCCTCGGGACGACGCCGGCGGCGCTGATCGGTACGACCGCTGCGGACATCATGGCGCCCGCCGAGGCCGAGGCCGTCGAGCGCGAACGGGCCGGGCTGACGGCGCCCGACACATCGCGCGCGTTTCCTCAGGCCGATCGCGCGATCACGCTGCGCGACGGACGGCGGGTGAGCATCCGGGTCACCGCCTGCATGATCCCCAGCGCGGACGGCGAACCGGGCTCGGCGGTGTTCCTCGTCGACGACCTCACCGAGCGCAAGCAGATGGAAGACGAGCTCGCCCACGCGCGCCGGATCGAGTCGATCGGCCGGCTGGCGGCCGGCATCGGCCACGAACTCAATAACAAGCTGGCGATCGTGCTGGGCTTCAACCAGCGAGTCGCCAAGCGCCTTGGCTCCGACGACGCCGTGCGGGCCGACCTCGCCGAGATCCGCGGGGCGGCCGAGCACGCCGCCGCGCTCACCCAGAACCTGCTGGCCTTCGGCCGCCAGCAGATGCTCGAGCAGCGACCGATCGTCGTCGGCGACGTGGTGGCCGGGATCGCGCGGATCCTCGATCCGGCGCTCGGCCCTCAGATCGAGCTCGTGATCGATGACCGCTCGGGCGGGGCCCAGGTGCTCGGGGACCGCGCGCAGCTGGAGCAGGTGCTCGTCAACCTCGCGGTCAACGCGCAGGAGGCGATGCCCCGCGGCGGCCGGATCACGCTGACCACCGCCTGCACCACCCGCGCGGAGCCCGGCCACTCGCGATGGGTGACGGTGGCGGTCGCCGACACCGGGCACGGCATCGCGCCCGAGATCCACGAGCAGGTGTTCGAGCCGTTCTTCACCACCAAGGAGTTCGGTCACGGGGCCGGTCTCGGCCTGTCGACGGCGCTCGGGATCGTCGAGCAGTCCGGCGGCACGATCACGATCGACTCGCCGCCCGGGCGGGGCGTCACCGCGACGATCGAGCTGCCGGCGCTCGCGCCCGCCGAGTCGCCGCCGGCCGGCGCGCCACGACCGGTCACCGTGCTGCTCGTCGAGGACGACGAGCCGGTCCGCGAGATCATCGCGCTGATGCTGCGCGACGCCGGCCTGCTGGTGAGCGCGGCCGGCGGCGCGACCGAGGCGCTCGACGTGCTCGCCTCGGCCTCCCCCGCGATCGACGTGCTCGCCACCGACATCGTGCTCGGCGACGTCCACGGCGGGGAGCTCGCCCGCCGCGCGCGGGCGCTCGACCCCGCCCTGCGGGTGCTCTACATCTCCGGCTACGACGGCGAGGCGGTGATCCGCGAGGACATGCCCCACGGCGACGGTTTCCTCACCAAGCCGTTCACCCCGCAGGAGCTGCTCGGCGCGATCCGCGCGACGCTCGCGGCGGCGCCCAACGAGGACAGGGCGCTCACCAGCTAGGAGGCTGCTCCCCGCTCGAGACTGGGCGGGCGCGCCGTGTCGGGGTGGGCGCTCCGAGCTTGGATCCTTCCAGACCCGTGACGCGGCCGGGAAGGGGACGGTGTGGGAGAGGTACCACAAGCCGCACATCCGAGACATTCCTCGCCGTCAGCGCCCCGCCTCCGCATGCCGACGGTGAACAGCGCGGGAACACCCTCGCGCGCCGTGCGCTTCGCTCAACTCCCGCGCGGCGGCGACGGACTCAGCCGGCCCGGGGCTGAGCGGCCAAGACCGGGCGTGCGGCCCAAGCAGGCGCGCGAGCCTGGGCAGGCGCACGTCCTCGGGGCGGGCGCGGGGACCCGGCAGGGGAACGTCGTTCATGTCCAGCATGAATATGGTTCCGCACCCCCGCCGACGAGAGCAGACCGCGGAGGCAGCGCACCGCGCGAGGGCACCGCACCGCGCCAGAGGGCACCGCACCGCCCGAACGCAACCCTCCGTGCGAACGCAACCCGACCGTGCGAGCGCCCGAACCCGCCGTGCGCGCGCACCACACCGCGCGAAACGCAACCCACCGCGCGAGCGCAACCCGCCGCGCGAGCGCGCAGCAACGGCAAGACAGACCCCCCAAGCCGCCACCTACCCGGCATGCCGTCACCCACCACGCGGCCGGAGGGCTAGGCGATGCCGGGCCAGAACTCCTGCAGCCGCGCCAGCGCCCGCCGCGAGTCGTCGGCCACGGCAAGCTCACCGCTCTGCGAGGAAACGGGCGGCGGCGCAGGGCCGCCGAGCGCCTCGAGCGTCGCCGCCACCGACCGCCCCAGCGCGGTCAGGGCATAACCCCCCTCCAGCACCGCGCCGAACGGGATCCCGAGCTCCGTGCACAGCGCCCGCAGCGACGCCGCCATCGCCGCGTAGCCCGCCTCGGTGACGCAGCAGTCGGCCAGCGGGTCGTCGACGTGGGCGTCGAAGCCGGCCGAGATCAGCAGCAGCTGCGGCGCGAACCGGCGCGCCACGGGGGCGGCGACGTGCTCGATCAGCGAGCGGTACACGTCGTCACCGGTGCCGGGATACAGCGGCGACTCGTGGATCGAGAGGAACAGCACCTGGTCGTCCTCGTGGAAGATGTCGTCGGTGCCGTTGCCGTGATGGACGTCCCAGTCGATGATCATCACGCGGTCCAGGCCATGGGCGTTGATCGCGTGGCGGGCGGCGATCGCGACGTTGTTGAACAGGCAGAACCCCATCGCGCGCGAGGTCTCGGCATGGTGGCCCGGCGGGCGGTGGGCGCTGAAGCCGGTCGGCGCCGACCCGTCGAGCAGCCGGTCGACGAGCGACACGGCGCCGCCGGCGGCGTGCAGCGCGGCCTCGAAGGACCCGGCCGAGACGATCGTGTCGGCGTCGATCATCGCGCCGCCGTGCTCGGCCAGCCGCTCGATCAGCTCGATGTGGCGCTCGGGGTGCACCGCCTGCACCGTCGCGCGGTCGGCGGCCGGCGACTGCACGCGCTCGAAGCCGAGCCAGCCCCGGGCGTCGAGCTCGCGCTCGATGATCCGCAGCCGAGCCGCCTGCTCCGGGTGCGAGCCGGTGTCGTGACCCATCGACGACGGATGCTCCAGGAACACGGGAGGGTGACTCACGCCGAGTACCGTACCTCTCCGTGGCCCACGTGGAGACTCAGGTGGCTGTCGTCGGCGCCGGCGCGGCCGGCCTGTACACCGCTCTGGGCGCCGCGCGGCTCGGCGCCTCGGTCACGCTGGTGTCGGCCACGCCGCTCGCCGAGTCCTCCAGCTACTGGGCCCAGGGCGGCCTGGCGGCGGCGATGGCCAGCGACGACAGCCCCGCCCGCCACCTCGCCGACACGCTCGCCGCCGGCCGCGGCGCGGTGCGGGAGTCAGCCGCCCGGGTGCTGTGCGACGAGGCCCCGGCGGCGGTCGAGGCGCTGTCGGCGCTCGGCGTCAGCTTCGACGCCGACCGCCGCGGCCGGTTCGCCCTGGGCCTGGAGGGCGGCCACTCGGCGCGCCGGATCGTGCACGCTGGCGGGGCGGCCACCGGACGCCGGATCATCCGCCAGCTCTCGGCGCTCGCGGCCGAGGACCCGCGGATCGCGGTCATCGAGGGCCGGCGCGCGACCCGCATCCACACCGCGGGGGATCGCGCGATCGCGATCGGCCTCGACGACGGCACCGTGCTCGCCGCCGGAGCGATCGTGCTGGCGACCGGCGGCGCCGCCGCGCTGTGGGCGCGCACCACCAATCCGGCCGGCGCGATCGGCACCGGGCTGCTGCTCGCCCACGAGGCCGGCGCGCGGCTGGCCGACCTGGAGATGATGCAGTTTCACCCCACCGTGGTGGCCGCCGCCAACGGCGCCGACGGGTTCCTCGTCACCGAGGCGGTCCGCGGCGAGGGCGCCCGGCTGCTCGACCGCGCCGGCGAGCGCTTCGTCGACGAGCTCGCCCCGCGCGACGAGGTCGCCCGCGCCGTCCAGCGCCGGATCGACTCCACGGGCGCGACCTCGGTCGGCCTCGATATGCGCGACGTCGACCCCGCCCTGTTCCCCAACGTCGTCAGCGCCCTGCGCCGTGCCGGGATCGACCCCGAGCGCGAGCTCGTGCCGGTCGCGCCCGCCGCGCACTACATGATGGGCGGGGTGGCCACCGACCTGCACGGCCGCGCGTCGGTCACCGGGCTCTACGCGGTCGGCGAATGCTCGTGCACGGGCCTGCACGGCGCCAACCGCCTCGCCTCCAACTCGCTGAGCGAATGCTTCGTGTTCGGGGCGCGGGCCGCGCGCGCCGCGGTCCAGGAGGCCGGCGCCCCGGTGCGCACCGTGCCGGACGCCGTTGCCGGCCGTCCGCCGACCGCCGTGATCAGCCCGGCGTCGCGCGCGGCGCTGTGGCGCCACGCCGGCCTGGAGCGCGACGGCGCGGGCCTCGCGATCCTCGCCGGCGACGAGCACCCGCTCGTGCGGCTGATCGCCCACAGCGCCCTGCACCGTTGCGAGAGCCGCGGCGCTCATCAGCGCCGGGATTTTCCCGCCCTCGATCCGGGGCTGGACGGGCGCCACGTCATCCAGTCGCTGAACGCCGATCCCGGGTACGCGTTGTGGAGGTGAAGGAACACCACGTTTTCGCTTAACGCGTATTTAATACGGAGGTCCTGTTCAAGTTCACACGTCCGGGGAATACTCGGCGGTATTCCTCGTACTGGGCGCCCGGCAGGGAGCCGAAAGGAGCAGAGAGAGGCCCCTATGTACCGCTTCAGCAGAGCGATCTACCGGGAGATCGCGGATGAGATCGTCGAGGACCCGCACGCCGCCTGTCCGCACGCCAACCATGAGCGCGTGCTGAGAGCCTGCGAGGCGGCGGTCGAGCGGATGGCGACCGATCGGCACTACTTCGCGCGCCCCGCCCGCACCCTGTTCTCCGACATCCGCATGCACTTCCCGATGAGCGCCCAGCCGAGGGTGCTGCGGGTGATCGAGCGCTATCTCGAGTGCGCCGATGAGTTCCTGCGCAACCAGCCTCAGAACGGCTATGACCTCTACGGCAACCCGCTGCAGTGCCGGGCGAGCACGCGTAAGGGCACGCCGTGCCAGCGCATGCCGCTGGCCCACAACGGCTACTGCCCGTCGCACCAGCACCTGGCCGAGACCGAGGAACCCTCGGCGGCGCTCGCGGCCTGACACCTGATATGGGGGGCCCGCTGACGCGGGCCCTTGTTTGACCGGCGCTCTGCTCGCTACGGTCCGCGGATGCTCCTCGGCGTCGACGTTGGCGGGACGTTCACCGACGCCGTGATCGCCACCGGCGGGCGCCTGGTCACGGCCAAGGCGCCGACCACGCCCGCCGACCAGTCCGAGGGGGTGATGGCCGCGATCGGCGCGGCGCTGGCCCGCGCGGGCGCCCCGGCCTCTGAGATCGACGCGTTCGCGCACGGGATGACCGTCGCCACCAATGCGCTGCTGGAGGGCCGCGGCGCGCGGACCGCGTTCGTGGCGACCGAGGGGTTCTCCGACATCGTCGCGCTCGGGCGCCAGGACCGCGCCGAGCTCTACCGGTTGTGCGCGTCGCGCCCGGCCCCGCTGGCGGCGCCCGAGCTGCGCTTCGGCGCGCCCGAGCGGATGACGCCCGACGGACCGCTGCGCGCGCTCGACGAGCGCGACGCCGCCGAGCTGGCGCGGGCGGTCGCTCGGGCGCGGCCGGAGGCGGTGGCGGTGGCGTTGCTGCACGCCTACCGCCATCCCGAGCACGAGCGGGCGATCGGCGCGGCGCTCGCCAGGGAGCTGCCCGGCGTCCACGTCTCGCTCTCCCACGAGGTGGTCGGGACCTTCCGGGAGTTCGAGCGGGCCGCAACGACCGAGGTCGACGCCGCGCTGTCGCCGCTGCTGGCGGGCTACCTGCGGCGGCTGGCCGCGCGCTGCGAGCGGGCGGGCGTGCCCGAGCCGTCGATCATGCAGTCCAGCGGCGGCCTGATCGACCTCGAGGCCGCGGCCGGCCACGCCGCCTGGACGGTGCTCTCCGGGCCGGCCGGCGGCGCCGCCGGCGCCGCATACGTGGCGCGGGCGGCGGGGACTCCGGACGCCCTGTGCTTCGACATGGGCGGCACCTCGTGCGACGTGTGCGTCGTGCGCGACGGCGCCGTGGAGGAGCAGAGCGCCGGCACGATCGCGCAGCGGCCGCTGGCGCTGGCGATGGTGGCGGTTCACACCGTCGGGGCCGGTGGCGGCTCGATCGCCTGGCGCGACGCCGGCGGCGCGCTGCGGGTCGGGCCGGGCTCGGCGGGCGCCGACCCGGGACCCGCCTGCTATGGCCACGGCGGGACCGAGCCGACCGTGACCGACGCCAACCTGCTGCTCGGCTACCTCTCCGCCGACGCGCCGCTGGCCGGGGGCGTGGCGTTGGACCGCGACGCCGCACGGCGCGCGATCGGGCGGTTGGCGGGCGACCTCGGGCTGGCGCCGGCGGCCTGCGCGGAGGGGATCATCCGCGTCGCCAACGCCGAGATGCTGCGGGCGCTGCGCGTCGTCACCGTGCAGCGCGGGATCGACCCGCGCCGCTTCGCCCTGCTGGCGTTCGGCGGCGCCGGGCCGCTGCACGCCGCCCGGATCGCCACCGAGCTGGGGATCACCGAGATCGTCTGCCCGCGAGCCTCGGGTGTGCTGGCCGCGCTCGGGCTCGTCGTCTCCGACCGCCGGCGCGACGTGCAGCGCAGCGTGTTCCTGCGCGGCGACGCGCTCACCGCGGGCGCGGTCTGCTCGCTCGTCGCGCAGCTCGGAGCGCAGGCCCGCGACGAGCTCGGCGAGCCCGGCGCGCAGCTGCACGCGGTCTATGAGCTGCGCTACCGCGGGCAGGCGTTCGAGCTGGCGGTGGCGGCCGGGCTGTCGCCCGAGCCCGCGGCTTTGCGCGAGGCCTTCGAGGCGCGCCACGACGAGCGCTACGGCTACCACGACCCCGAGCAGGAGCTCGAGCTCGTCACGCTGCGCGTCTCGGCGATGGTCCCCGGCCCCGACGTATCGCTCGGGGCGACCGACGCGGCCGGCGCGGCGCAGCGCGGGCGCCGGCGGGCGACGCTGGGCGGCGCCGAGATCGAGCTGCAGGTGCTGCGCGGCTCGCCGGCGCCGGGCACGGTGTTCGAGGGCCCGGCGGTCGTCGAACTGCCCGGGTCGACGCTGCTGGCGCCCCCTGGCTGGAGTGGTGAGGTCGACGCGCACGGCACGATCCACCTGCGGGCGGGGTCGTGATCGATCCCGTCGAGCTCCAGGTCCTGACCGGCGCCCTGCACGCGATCTGCGAGGAGATGGGCGCGGTGCTGATCCGCTCGGCGCACTCGGCCAACATCAAGGAGCGCCGCGATGCGTCGACCGCGCTGTTCACCGCGGCCGGCGAGATGGTGATGCAGGCCGAGCACATCCCCGTGCACCTCGGCGCGATGCCGGCGGCGGTCGCCGCGGTGCTCGGCGAGCAGCACGCGCCACAGCGATCGTGGGTCCTCAACGATCCCTACCGCGGCGGCACTCACCTGCCCGACATCACCGTGATCACGCCGGTGTTCGCCGGCGGCGAGCTGATCGCGTTCGTCGCCAACCGCGCCCATCACGCCGACGTCGGCGGTCCCACCCCGGGCTCGATGCCCGCCGACTCCCGGACGCTCGCCGACGAGGGCGCCGTGATCGAGCCCCAGGTGCTCGACGCCGAGGCGATCGCGCGGCTCGCGGCGTTGATGCGCCGCCCCGACCAGCGCCGCGCCGACCTGCGCGCGCAGCTCGCCGCCGGGCGCGCCGGCGTCCTGCGGGTCGGCGAGCTGTGCGAGCGGACCGGGGCCGGCGCGCTGCGCGAGGCGTTCGCCGCGGTGATGGACTACGCCGAGCGGCGGACCCGCGCCTGCCTGCGCGGACTGCCCGATGGCGTGCGCACCGCGCACGATGTCCTGGAGGCGCGCGAGGGCGACGTGCGGATCGCGTTGCGCGCGACCGTCGAGGGCGATCGCCTCACCCTGGACTTCACCGGCACCGACGCGCAGCACGACGGCAACCTCAACTGTCCGCTCGCGGTCACCCGCTCGGCCTGCTACTTCGCGCTGCGCGTGCTCACCGACCCCGACATCCCCGCCAACGCCGGCGCGTACCGCCCGGTCGCGGTGATCGCCCCCGAGGGCTCGCTGCTGCACGCCCGCCCCCCGGCCGCGGTCGTCGGCGGCAACGTCGAGACGTCCTCGCGCGTGGCCGACGTGGTGCTGGCGGCGTTCGGCCGCGCGCTCGGCCAGGGGACGATGAACAACGTGACCTTCGGGACCGAGGACGTCGTCTACTACGAGACGATCGGGGGCGGGCAGGGGGCGTGCGCCGACGCCGACGGCCCCAGCGGCGTGCACGTCGCGATGAGCAACACGCTCAACACGCCGATCGAGGCGCTCGAGCTCGAGTTCCCGTTGCGGATCGTCCAGTACGCGCTGCGCCGCGGCTCCGGCGGGACGGGCGCGTTCCGCGGCGGCGACGGCGTGGTGCGCGAGTACGAGGCGCTGGCGCCGTTGCACTTCTCGCTGATCACCGAGCGCCGGCGTCACGCTCCGCCGGGCGCGCAGGGCGGAGCCCCGGGCGCGCGGGGCCGCAACCTGCTCGACGGCGAGGAGCTGGCGCCCAAGGCGATCGGCCACGTGCGTCCCGGCCAGCGGCTGCGGATCGAGACCCCGGGCGGCGGCGGTTTCGGGAACGCGCAAGAATCTGGGCGATGAGCGTGCGCGTCGCCTTCCTCGGGCTGGGCATCATGGGCTCGAGGATGGCGGCCAACCTGGTGGGCGCCGGCGTTGAGCTGACCGTCTGGAACCGGACGGAGGCCACCGCGGAGGCGTTCTGCCGCCAGCACGGCTCGCATCTGGCCGCCACGCCCGCCCACGCCGCCGCCAGCTGCGACGTCGTCTTCACGATGGTCGTCGACGGGCCGCAGGTCCACGAGGTCCTGCTGGGGCGCAACGGCGCGGCGGCGACCGCCGCCGCGGGCACGCTGTTCGTCGACTGCTCCACGATCGGACCGACGGCGACGCACGAGATCGCGGCCGGGCTGGCCGCGCACGACCTGAGGCTGCTCGACGCCCCGGTCACCGGCTCCTCGCCCAAGGCCCGCGACGGCACGCTGACGATCATGGTCGGCGGCGAGCGCGAGGACTACGAGCGGGCGCTGCCGCTGCTGCGTGCGATGGGCGAGACGATCGTCCACGCCGGACCGCAGGGGCAGGGGCAGATGATCAAGCTGCTCAACAATGCCGTCGCCGCCACCAACGCGGCCGTGCTCGGCCAGGCGCTCGTCGTCGGCGCCAAGGCGGGCGTCGACCTCGACGCGCTCGTGACGGTGATGGGCGCCGGCGCCGGCGGCTCGACGATGCTCGACCTCAAGGCGGAGCCGATGCGCACCCACGACTACACGACGCTGTTCAAGCTCGAGCACATGCTCAAGGACGTCCGCCTGTGCCTGGAGGAGGGCCAGGCCCTCGGCGTGCCGTTCCCGAGCGCGGCCCACACCCGTGAGATTCTCAGCGCCGCGATGGGCCTCGGCCTCGGCGACGCGGACTTCGCCGCGCTGATCGAGCCGCTTCAAAACGCGGCACACACTAAGCTTTAGCGCACATCCCGCAAAGCTCCCTGAAGCGATCGGGACCGACCCGGTAAGGCCATCTCCGGGTGAACTACGGTCACGTAGCTTTGGGTAGGTAAGGGCGTTCCAAAAAAACCGCGCTTTGCAGGGACATTTGGCGATTTCGGGGATCTCGCCTACAATCGGCTGCGCCCCGACGCTCCCGATTGACCAACAAAACTGCGCGCGCTGGGGCCTCCTTACCAACCACCCTCGCCCCTTCGCCTCTCACTTAACCTTATGCCGATTGCTTTCAAAGAATGGGCCGTCACCGTGCGAGCGCTCGCCGAAGGCGAGCAGCTACTGACGCTTCGCAAGGGCGGCATCCGCGAACCCGATAAGCACTTCAAGCTCGAGTACGAGCGCTTCTTCCTGTACCCGACGTTCGACCACCAGCGCGCCGATCTCGTGCGCGAGTCCCACCGCCCCGAGCTGGCCCGCGCGCTCGAGGAGGGCGTCTGGAGCGACGGCGAGCCCCACCCCCAGGCGCTCGATCGCGGCGATGAGCTGATCCAGCCCGACCGCGTGCGGATCCGCGCGTGGGCCGAGGTGGCCGCCCACTTCACGGTCACCGACCGCCGGGCGGTCGATGCCCTGTCGCCGTTCTACGTGTGGACGACCGACTACGCCGAGAAGCGCCTGGCCTGGAAGCGCCGCCATCCCCTGCACGTGATCCTGCTGCGGACCTACCGGATCCCGCGGCCGGTCACCGTCAAGGTGCGAGAGGAGTACGGCGGCTGCCGCTCCTGGCTGGAGCTGACGCGCGACCTCCCGTTCGAGGGCACCCCGGTGCTCTCCGACGAGGAGTTCGAGCGCGCCTCGGAGGAGATCGCCGCGATCGCCTCCGACCGCCAGCCCGTGCTCGTCTAGACGGGCGGTCGCGCCCTGGCCTGGGTCGAGTCGGTTTCGGCGTCGTTCCGCGCCCGGCACGAGTCCGAGGACGCCGACGACGCCGGGATCGTGCTCGACTCGCTCGAGCACACCCGCGAGCGGCTCGGATCGCTGTTTCCCCGGCTCCCGCCGGAGATCACCGTCGTCCTGCACCGCGGCCGCGTCGCGCTGACGCTCACCAACCCGCTGCTGGCGGTGGAGTGGGCCACGACGGCGCCGGCCAACCGGCGCTACGTGGCGGGCTGGGCGGGCCGCCGCGAGCTGCACGTCCTCGCTCCCGCCACGCTGCTCGCGCAGGCGTCCAGCGTGCCCGGCTCGCGCGAGATGCTCGAGCACGCCCCGGCCGCACTCTACGCCCGCCGGGTGATCGCCGAGAGCAACCGCGACCTCGCCCGGGTGATGCGGCTGATCCGCCTGCGCCGTGAGCTGCGCTGGGCGTGGCTGCTGGAGGGCGCGGCCCGCTGGTTCGGCGGCCAGACCGGCTACGCCCGCCCGGCGATCGCCCGTCGCCTGCGCGAGGGACGCGTGCCGTTCCCCCCCGGCCTGCGCGACGCGCCGTTGCTCGGCGGCACACTGATCGACCTCCTGGCGTGCGAGCGGGGCGAGCGCGCCGCCGCCGCCCTCAGCTGCCGGCTGCATCCCCGGGGACCGGGCGCCGCGCTCGTCGAGGCGTTCGGCGGTCCCCCGCTGCGCGAGATCGAGAGCGCCTGGCGCGAGCACCTCGTCGACCTCGCCGGCTGACCTACTCGTGCAGCCGCTGCGCGGGATCGTGCTCGCAGCAACGATCGCCCCGGGTCGGCCGCGTCCCGAGCGCTCATCCTAATGAACCAGGACCGTCGCCAGCCACACCACGAGCGCGCCGATCGCCAGCGCCGCCAGCAGCCCGGCGAGCAGCCGCCCCGGCGCGACGACCGGGCCGGTGGCGCGGCCGGCGTCGATCACGTCGGCCTGCAGGAGCACCTCGCGGGCGGTGACGGCGGCCGACAGCGGCACCATCACGTCCCGGGGCCCGGCGGCGAGGAAGTCGGGCACGTCGAAGCCGGCGCTGCGTCGCAGCATGCTGGGGACCCCCTCCTCCAGCAGCAGACCCTGGATGAACTGGCCCTCGGCCTCGTTGGCGGCGCCCGCGACGCGGACGAGCTCACCCTCCGACAGCTGGGGCTTGATCTTGCGGGCGCGGTCGTGGCGCTCGGACACGGCGCCGGCGGTCTCGAGATCCGCGCCTTCGGCGCGCGGCAGGATCAGCGGCAGCCGGCAGTCGGGACAGAACCTCCGCTCGCCCGAGAAGCCGGCGCCACAGCCGGGGCAGACGAGCGTCGGCTCGCGCACCCGCTCAGACATCGTCAGTCGCGCTCGCTCATGTCGTCAGCCCACCTGCAACTGCTCTTCGGCGACCTGCCCGTCACGGATCCGGAAGGCGCGGACCTCGGGCTCGTCGCCGGCCACGCCGACGATCACGTACAGCGCCTCCGGATAGAAGGCGAGGTTGATGTCGGTCTGGGACGGGAACGGCGCGCTGCGCGTGTGCGAGTGGTAGATCGCGCCGAGATCGAGGCCCGCGTCGTCGATCGCCATCTGGATCCGGTACTGCTCGGCGCCGTCGATCTCGTAGCGCAGCGGGCTGGCGGCGGCGTTGGCGGCGGGGTAGACCGTGACCGCCTCGCCGTCACGGGACGCGATCATGCCGCAGCACTCGTTGGGCGCGTCGGCGCGCGCGTGGGCGACGATCTGGTCATACAGCTCTCGGCTGACTCGCATCGCCGCCGAGGCTAGCAACGCGCGCTCGCCGGGCTCACTGGACACCCTGAACGAGCCCGTAGGGAACGGCCGCTTCGATCGAGTACGGCGGCAGCGCCAACGACAGGATCGCCTCGTGCTGGGCGTCGCAGGCCATCATCTCGGCGATCAGCACGACGAGCCGGGGATCCTCGAACGTGGTCAGCGCCACGAAGTACGCGCCGACGGTGACGCGCTCCAGCGAGAACAGCAGGCGGATCGCGTCGAGCCGGCCGCGCAGCTGGCCCAGCCGTCCACCGACGTCGCGATGGGCGAGGTGGCGATCGGCGACGGCGACGCTCCCCGGCGCCGCCGGCGCGGTCGCGCCGCGCGCCGTCAGCTGCTCCTGCAGCGCGCGGATGTGCGCCTGCTCCTGCTCGCGCAGCGGCGTGATCGCCTGGCGCTCGTCAGGGCCGAGCAGCGACGAGGCGAGGATCTGCTCATAGCAGTAGGCCATCAGCAGCTCGAGGCCGGCCAGCCGCGCGAGGCGCGCGGTGACCGAGACCGGCCGGTCGGCCACGCCGGGGCCGGAGGCGGCGGCGGCCGGCGCGCTCAGCGCCGACGGGGCCAGCGCGACCGGCGCCAGCGCCGCCCCGGCCGCGCCGGCGATCAGCAGCTCGCGTCGCGTGGGCGTGGCGAAGCGCCCGGTCATGGACCGGCGATCACTGCGATCCGGTGACGAACGCCGACGGCGCCGGCGGCCGGCCCTGCATCAGGCGCACCATCGCGATGTGCTGGGCGTCGGAGGCGAGGATCGTCGCCACCGCCGCCCGCACCGGCCCCGGCGCCAGCCGTGGCAGCGAGCGCACGTAGCCGGCGATCTGCAGACCCTCGAGAGTGTGCACCAGCGCCAGCACGCCCGCGCCGTCGCGCGGATGGCCGATGTCGTAGCTGGCGGCGCGCGGGCTCGCCTTCGCTCCCGTGGCGGTGATCAGCGCGATCAGCTCGCCGGTGTGCTGCAGCTCCTCGTCGAGGAACTGCTCGGCCGCCTTGGCCTGCGTGCCGCCGAGCAGCGGGATCCCGGCGATGTAGGCCGCCACCGTCCGGCGCTCGAGCTCGAGCAGGTCGCCGAGGATCGTGACGTCGCGCTGCTTGACCGCCGGCTGCAACTGCGCGGCCGCCGTGCGCCCGGTGTCGATCCTGGTCCCGCAGCCCGACAGCGAGGCCGCTCCCAGTCCGCCCAGCGCGGCGGCGCCGCCGAGCAGCGCGCGCCGGGACGAGCCGCGCTCGGCGCTCACCACCAGACGGTGGAGTCCAGATTCTCGATCTCGTCGACCGGGCGGGTGTAGATCCCCGACGAGAGGTACTTCCAGCCGTCGTCGCAGACGATGAACACGACATTGCCCTCGTCGAGCTCGCCGGCGATCCGCACGGCGACGCGGGCGATCGCCCCCGACGAGACGCCCGCGAACACGCGCTCCTCGTCGAGCAGCTTTCGCGTCCACAGGATCGCGTCGCGGTTGGTGACGAAGATCTTGCGGTCCAGCAGGCTCAGATCGATGATCGGCGGGATGAAGCCGTCCTCCAGCGAGCGCAGCCCCTGCACGGGCTCACCCTGCATCGGCTCGGCGGCGACGATCTTGCACGTGTCGCCGAGCTCCTCCTTGAGCCGGCGGCCGTTGCCCATCAGCGTGCCGCCGGTGCCGAGGCCGGCGACGAACGCCGCCACCTCGTCGAGCTCCTCGAGGATCTCGAGCGCCGTCCCGTTGTAGTGCGCGTCGGGGTTGGCCTGGTTGCCGTACTGGTAGGGCATGTAGTACGAGGCGTTCTTCTGCGCCATGTCGAGCGCCATCTCGACCGCTCCGTTGGAGCCCTTGGATCCCTCCGAGTAGACGATGTCCGCGCCGTACATCCGCAGCAGCTGCGTGCGCTCGGGCGTCACGTTCTCGGGCATCACGACCTTCAGGTCATAGCCCTTGTGACCGCAGATCATCGCCAGCGCGATCCCGGTGTTGCCCGACGTCGGCTCGAGGATCGTCTGGCCGGGACGGATCAGCCCCTTCTCCTCGGCATCCTCGATCAGCGCGCGCGCCACCCGGTCCTTGACCGAGCCGGTCGGGTTACGCGACTCGAGCTTGGCCCACACGCGCACGCCCGACTTCGGGCTCAGCCGCTTGAGCTCGATCAGCGGCGTGTGGCCGATCGACTGGACGATGTCGCCGTAACGCCCTCCGCACGGCTTGTTCTGCAAGCTCTCGGCGGCCATTGCTTCACGAAGTGTAGCGAGCTGTCACCAGCCCGTGGGCGATCCCCCCCGCACGCCGTGGGCGGCGCCGCCCTCGGTGATCGCGTGCCACGTCCCGCCGAAGCTGCGAAGGCCGTTGCCGGTGGCGATGCCGCGCTTGCCGCTGTCGCCGACGAACGTGTAGAGCGGATGGCCGTTGAGCGTCACCTGCGTGAAGCCGTCGCGCTTGAAGGTTCCCAGCGTGCCGCTGACGCCGCTGGACTTGCTCGGCTTGGCGCCCGCGTTGACCTTGACCGGCGGCCACGCGCTGAAGCACGCGCTCGTCTTGCACAGCGGATGCGCGGTCGTCTCGGGCAGCAGCTCGTAGACCGCGACCCCGGCGGCGTTGGCGGCGACCGAGCCGGTGCCGGCGCCCGTGATCTTGACCGACTTCGCCACGGTCAGGTTCGGCGTCGACGACGCGTCGGCGCCGACCGCCAGCGCTCCGACCGCCAGGGCGGCGACCGCCGCCACGCCGCCGGCCAGGGCACCACGCCGGCGATTGCTGCGAAACGAGAATGAGAATGCCATGACGACTCCTTGGGTGAGGAACGCAGTACCACTCAAGGACGCCGGCCGGGACGATCCCTTCCCCGCGGCGCCGGGATCGTCGCGACTACCGGGCTCCGCCGGCCATCGCCGGCAGGATCACGAGCGTGTCGCTCTGGCCGACGGCAGTGTCCAGGCCGTCGAGCACGCGGACGTCCTCGTCGTTGAGATAGACGTTGACGTACCGGTTGAGGCCGCCGTCGGCGGCGAACAGCTGGGTCTGGGTGTCGGGGTGCTCGTCGGCGACCGAGCGCAGGATCTCCCCGACCGAGGAGCCCTCCGCGCTCAGCTCCTTCTCGCCGCCGACGGCGGCGCGGAGCACTGGTGGGATGCGGATCGTGGCCATGGGCGAACCTTACCCGGCGGCCGCTAGTGCGCGCCGGCGCAGAACGCCTCGTAGTCGGGGAACACGCCGAGCTCCTCGTCGGCGATCTCCTCCGGATGGCGCGAGCAGATCGGGCACGCCGGGTCGCGCCGGACGCGGACCTCGGTGACCCGCGCGGCGAGCGCGTCGTACATCAGCAGCCGCCCGATCAGCGGATCGCCCTCACCGAGGATCAGCTTGATCACCTCGGTCGCCTGCAGCAGGCCCATCGTCCCCGGCAGCACCCCGAGCACGCCGTTGGCGCCGCACGACGGCGCCAACTCAGCCGGCGGCGGAACCGGGAACAGGCACCGGTAGCACGGCCCGTCGTAGGGCTTGAACACCGACAGCTGGCCTTCGAATCCGAGGATGGCCGCCGACACGACCGGGATCTGCAGGCGGACGGAGGCGTCGTTGAGCAGATACCGGGTGGGGAAGTTGTCCAGCCCGTCGACGATGATGTCGTAGTCGGGCAGGATGTCCATGATGTTCTCGGGGCCGATCCGCACCGGGTACTTCTGGACGTTGACGTCGGGATTGAGCGCCTTGATCGTCATCTCGGCGGAGTCGGTCTTCGGCACGCCGACGCGCTCGGAGGTGTGGATCACCTGGCGCTGCAGGTTGGACAGGTCGACGACATCGTCGTCGACGATCCCGAGCGTGCCGACCCCGGCGGCCGCCAGGTACAGCGCGGTCGGCGAGCCGAGGCCGCCGGCTCCGAGCAGGAGCACCTTGGCGTCGAGCAGCTTCTGCTGGCCCTCGATCCCGACCTCCGCCAGCAGCAGGTGCCGCGAGTAGCGATCGCGCTGCTCGGTGGTCAGCGTGCGGGGCTGCTCCACCGGATAGCCGCGGTCCTTCCACAGCGTGATCCCGCCGGTCATCGACTCCACGTTGTCGTAGCCGAGGTCGTCGATCAGCGTCCGCGCCGCCCACGCCGAGCGGTTGCCCGACTGGCAGTAGAGGATCACGTGCTGGGAGCGGTCGGGAGCCGCGCCCTCGATCCGGGACTCCAGAAACGACTTGGGCACGTGCCTGGCGCCGGGGATGTGGCCGGTCGACCACTCCTCCGCCTCGCGCACGTCGATCACCACGGCACCGTTGGAAACCTGCTCGCGCACGACCGACGGATCGACCTCGTCGATCCTGCTCTTGATCTGGCGGAGCACCTCGGCTCCAGACGGACTCATCGTGACAAACTCCTCAAAGGCGATCGGGTTTTCAATACTTCACCGAGTATAGCGGTGGCTCGTGACCCCGATCCTACTCCGCAACCGCGTCCGTGGCGGGGGTTCCGGGCGCCGCGCGCGGCCTGCACAGCGCCATCCGGACCGTGCGATTAGGATCGGCGCCGATGCGCCCGCCGGTCGACCACATCGAGGCCCCCGCGTTCCCGCAAGCGCTGCCCTGGGTCAATTCCGACCCGCTGACGGTGGCCCAGCTGCGCGGACGCGCGGTGCTGATCGAGTTCTGGGACTTCTGCCGCCCCAACTCGATCCGCACGCTGCCCTATCTCACGGCCTGGCACGAGCGCTATCACGCCGCCGGCCTGACGGTGATCGGCGTCCACGCCTCCGGGTTTGCGCCCTCCGCCGACCCGGCGGCCGTCACCGCGGCGGTGGCGCGGCTCCAGATCCCCTATCCGATCGTCGTCGACGCCGGCCTGGAGATCTGGCAGCGCTACGGAAACCTCGGCTGGCCCGCCCGCTACCTGTTCAACCAGGACGGGCGGCTCGCCCACTTCCACTATGGCGAGGGCGCCTATCAGGAAACCGAGGAGGCGATCCAGGAGCTGCTCGAGCTCGATCGCCCGGTGCTGCCGGCGCTGCGGCCCGAGGACGAGCCCGACGCGCTGCTGTCGCCGCAGTCCGAGGACGTGGCCGGTCCCTACAGCGGCCCCTACGAGGCCGGCGCGGTGTGGGCGGTGCTCGACGGCGACGGCGCCGTCACCGCCAACGGCCGGCGGATCGCGGTCGAGCACCCCGGCTGCTACGAGCTCATCTCCCATCACCGCAGCATGGCCGGCGAGCTCGACCTCACCGTCGCCGACGGCGTCACCTGCCACGCGGTGTGCTTCACCCCGGCGCTGGCCACCGACCCCTGAGGTCGTCCGGAGCGGATCCGTCGAGCAGGTTGACGAGCTGCGGGTCGGCCACGGGATCGGACTCGTCGAGCGTCACCGCGAAGCCCGCCCGGTAGGGGCTGCGCGCCGGATCGGAGCCGACGAAGCCCGGCTCGTCGATCCAGCTGCCGCAGTTGATCAGCCGTGCTCCGGTGATCGTCCGCCACTGCGCTGCGTCGTCGCCGGTCAGCGGGCCGGCGCGATGGGTGTGGCCGAAGACGAGCCAGCGCGCCTCGACGCCCAGGCGCAGCCCGACCTCCCCGGCGGCCAGCAGCCCGGCCCGCCGCAGCGCCGGCGAGGACAGGTCCGCGCTCAGCGGCCCGATCCCGGCCCGGTTGGCGATCGCCACCGCCGCCGCGAATCCGGCGCCGAGCGCTCGGCGCCGGAGCCCGCGCCGCGGTCCGGTCAGCGCGCTGCGCGCATGCGCCGAGGCGCCGTCTGACCCGGCGCCGAGCTGGGGCCCGCCGGTCTGCGCGAGCGCGTCGATCCAGGCGTAGACCGGCGCCAATGCGGCCTCATAGTCCTCGGCCCGCCGCGGGCCGCCGGGCGGTTCACCGGCGATCCGGGCGGTCACCCCCGCGCCGAGGCGCTCGAGCATCGGCACCGTCGTGTGCCGGTCGCCATAGTGGCCGTGCAGCGCGACCACGTCGTCGCGCAGCCGGCAGCCGGGGTAGAGAACCTCGAGCTCGGCGGGGGCGAGCCAGTCCGCCACCGCCGCCAGCGGTTCCGGCGCCCGCCAGTCGACGCGTGAGTGCGTGCCGAGCGGCGGGGCGGCCGTCTCGGCGCGCCGCGCCAACCACGGCGACAGCAGCATGTGGTCGTGGTTGCCGGGCACGAGCGTCACCGGCGTGCCTGGCGCCAGCGCCGCGCCGATCGCCCGCAGCGGGCCGCGCGCGGCGGCCATCGCCTCGCGGCGCGGTCCCTGGCGCAGCTCGATCACGTCGCCGAGCAGCACGAGCCGCGAGACCCCGCCCAACGCCGCGACGAGCGCGGCCAGCGGTGCCCGGCGGCGCAGCACGTCACGTTCGCCGCGCGCGCCGAGATGCAGATCGGAGACGACCAGCGTCGTCACGGCGGGCCGCGGCGAGCGGCCGCTGTCAGGCGGCCATCGCCTGGCGGATGGCCTTGGGCAGCATGAAGCGGACGTCCTCGGAGACGACCTCCAGCTCACGGACGTCGACGGTGCCGCGGGCGGCGAAGTACGCCACCAGCCGCTGGACGAGCTCCTCGGGGGCGCTGGCGCCGGAGGTGATCCCGACGACGCGCTTGCCCTCCAGCCACGCCTCCTGGACCTGTCCCTCGTTGTCGATCAGATACGCGTCGGCGCCGTGCTCGCGGGCGACCTCGACCAGCCGGTTGGAGTTCGACGAGTTGCGCGAGCCGATCACCAGCACGAGGTCGGACTGCTGGGCCAGCTGCTTGACCGCCGCCTGGCGGTTGGTGGTCGCGTAGCAGATGTCGTCGGTGCGGGGACCGACGATCGCCGGGAACCGCTCGCGCAGGCGGGCGATGATCGCGCGGGTCTCATCGACCGACAGGGTCGTCTGGGAGATGTAGGCCACCTTGGCGGGATCGGAGACCTCGAGCGCGTCGACACCGGCTTCGTCCTCGATCAGCACGATGTGCTCGGGCGCCTCCCCCATCGTGCCCTCCACCTCCTCGTGCCCGGCGTGGCCGATCAGCACGATCGTGTAGCCCTCGCCGGCGAACTTGACCGCCTCGCGATGCACCTTGGTGACCAGCGGACAGGTGGCGTCGATCGTCAGCAGCGAGCGCCCGCGCGCGTTGGTGTGCACGCTCGGCGCGACGCCGTGGGCCGAGAAGACGACGGTGGCGCCCTCGGGCACCTCGGACTCCGACTCGACGAACACCGCGCCGCGGGCGCGCAGCTGCTCGACGACGTGCTTGTTGTGCACGATCTCCTTGCGCACGTAGACCGGCGCGCCGTACAGCTCGAGCGCGCGCTCGACGGTCTGCACCGCCCGGTCGACGCCGGCGCAGTAGCCGCGCGGCGCGGCGAGCAGGATCGTCTGGGGAATCGTGTCGGACACCGTCTGAGAGTGTAGGCGGGCGCCGGGGTCCTGGCCTCGGCGCCGGCATCACAGTACCCTTGCGGGGGCCCTGTTGACGTGAGCAGACCGCCGGGAGGCACATGCCCCAGCAGCACCTTGACCGCCTGACATCGATCGATGCCTCGTTCCTTCACCAGGAGCATCGCGCGTCGCACATGCACATCGGCGGTGTCCTGCTGTTCGAGGGCCCGGCGCCGGCCTTCACCGACTACCTGGACCACGTCCGCAGCCGCCTGCACCTCGTGCCGCGCTATCGCCAGAAGCTCGCCACCCCGCCGCTGGAGACCGGGCGCCCACTGTGGGTCGACGATCCGGACTTCAACCTCGAGTACCACGTGCGCCACACCGCGCTGCCGTCGCCGGGCACCGAGGAGCAGCTGTTCCTGCTCGCGGCGCGGATCGCCTCCCAGCAGCTCGACCGTTCCAAGCCGCTGTGGGAGAACTGGCTGGTGGAGGGACTGGCCGACGGCCGCTTCGCGCTGATCTCCAAGACCCACCACGCGCTCGTCGACGGCATCTCGGGCGTCGACCTGGCGTCGGTCCTGCTCGACCTCGAGCGCAGGCCGGCGGCGCTCGGCGCCGGGCTCGAGCCGTGGCGCCCGAGGCCCGAGCCCTCGTCGGCGGAGCTGGTCGTCGCCGGGGCGCGCGGGATGGTGTCGATGACGGCCTCGCTGCTCACGCGCTCGCTCGGCGCGGCGGCGCGCCCGACGACGTCGGTGTCGACCGTCAAGGACGCCCTGGAGGGACTCGGCGAGCTCGTCTGGGCCGGCCTCAACCCGGCGCCCGAGACGCCGCTCAACGTCGAGATCGGCCCGCACCGCCGCTTCGCCGTCGTGCGCCAGCAGCTCGGCGACTACAAGGAGGTCAAGGACGCCCTCGGGGGCACGGTCAACGATGTCGTGCTGACCGTCGTCTCCGGTGCGCTGGCCGACTGGCTGCGCTCACGCGGAGTGCGAACCGAGGGCCTGGAGATGCGCGCGCTCGTGCCGGTGTCGGTCCGCACCGCCGACGAGCGCCACACGCTCGGCAACAAGCTCACCGTGATGCGCGGACCGCTGCCGGTGTTCATCGACGACCCGGTCGCGCGGCTGCGCTACATCCGCGCCGCGATGGACGGGCTCAAGGAGTCAAAGCAGGCCGTCGGGGCGGCCACGCTGGCCGCGGTCAACAGCCTCGCGCCGCCGACGATCCTCGCCCAGGCGTCGCGCCTGAACTTCTCCACGCGCCTGTTCAACCTGATCGTCACCAATATCCCCGGTCCGCAGATGCCGCTCTACGTGCTCGGCCGCGAGCTGCAGGACCTGTTCCCCGTCGCCTTCCTGCCCGAGGACCACGCCCTGGCGATCGCGATCATGTCCTACAACGGCGGCCTCGACTACGGGCTGCTCGGCGACTACGACGCGATGCCCGATATCGAGCTGATCGCCGACGGCATCGCGGCGTCGCTGCAGCAGCTGCTGGCGGCCGCCCGCGGCGTGAGCGGCGCCGAGGAGAGCGACGCCGGAGAGAGCGGCGCCGCCGCGCGCCCCGCGGGCGCCCCGGAGCGGCGTCCGGCCAAGCCCGCGCGCGCGAGCCGCCCCAAGCCTCAGACCAACGGCTCGGCCGCCACCGCCAACGGGTCCCACGCGGACGCCTCCCCGGCGGACGCCCCGCACGCGTCCGATGCGGACGCCCCGCACGCGTCCGATGCGGACGCCCCGCACGCGTCCGATGCGGACGCCCCGCACGCCTCGGATGCGGACCCCGCCGACGCCGCCGACGAGGCCCCCGAGAGCGACCCGGTGCCCACGCCGATCCTCCCCCTCGGCCACGGGCGCCCGACGCGCGGCCCGGCGGCGGACATGCGCAGGCGCGAGCGGGGGTCGCGGTCCAACCGCCCGCGACCGGGGAGCTGACCATGCCCGAGAGCGACGGCCTGATCCGGCCCGGCGAGATCGCCTACCACCTCGACCTGACCGCCGCTCAGCTGAAGATCGTCCACACCGCGCTCAGGTCGCTGTTCGACGACCTCGGCCACGAGGAGTCCGAGTTCCGCGCCGTGGTGGAGTCGGTCCTCGACAAGCTGCCCGGCGTGCACGAGATCCGCGCGATCGACCTCGATCGCGAGCTGCACCCCGGCCGCGGCTGAGCCGGCTAGAACCCCAGCGCGAACTTGGCGTCCTCGCTCATCAGCTCGGGCGACCACGGGGGCGTGAAGGTCATCGTCGACTGGACGTCCTGCACGCCGTCCAGCTCGGAGACGAACTCCTCGATCTGCTCTGACACCTGCGGCCCGATCGGGCAGCCGGGGCTGGTGAGGGTGTAGGTGACGCGGACGTCGCCGCCGTCGACCTCGACCTCGTAGATGAGCCCGAGCTCGACGAAGTCGAGTCCCAGCTCGGGGTCGATCACGTCGCGCAGCGCGTCGGTCACCTCTTCGACAGTTGCCATGTGCTGAGTGTAGAGCGGTCCGGGTACGGTGCGAGCGGCGTGCGGCCACCGGGACCGCGGAGAGATAGTTCGTCGGCGGCCTTGTCAAACAAGGCTCGCTTTGGATAGGTTTCAGGCCATCGTTGTCTTTCACGACAAGCCCCCCACGCTTCAGTGCGCCGGCGACGAGGACCGCAGCACGCAGGGAAGCCGCCGCAGGGCGCTGACGCGGGCGATCCGCACCCAGGCCGACGTGATCGTCGACCTCTCCGAGCTGGTCTTCGCCGACCCGTCGTTGATGCTGGACCTGGCGATGCTCGCTCGTCGGCTGAGGGCACACGGCCGCGGCATCTCGCTGTGCGGAGCCCAGCCGCAGATCCGGACGCTGATCGAGCTCGTCGGGCTGCACAAGCTGCCCGGGGTCGTGCTCGAGGGCCCGGCCACCGCGCTGGCCTGAGCGACCGGCCACCGCGTCGGTGTGCCCGCCGGACTCGGGCCCGTGGCGCGCCGTCGGCGCTCCGTCCGAGCCATTGCCTACCGTTGCGCTATTCGCATCCCCTAGTCGGAGCTGCAATGTCCCTCTGCTTCATCGAACCGCAGAATGCCATCCGGGTGATTGCCGACTCGGTTGGGCGAGAGGCGCGCCGCCAGATCCTCGGCGAGGTGGTGCGCGCCTGGGTGGATGAGATCCCGGAGTCCGAGCTCGGGTCCCACTACGCCAAGGCGGTGGCCGATCTCGACGAGCACGACCTCTCGCTGCTCGCGGCGTGGCACGCCTCGCTGGAGGTGGGTCATCCGCTTCCCAACAAGGAGTTCCTCGTCAACGTCTTCCCGTCGCTGGGCGAGAACCGGCGCGAGGCGCTGAAGATCGCCGCCGGCTTCCGAGGCGAGGAGGCCTTCGAGGCGGGCGTCGGCGAGGAGCAGGCGTTCGACACGGTGCTGCCGTGGCTCTCGCCCGAACGCTGCGCATCGCTGGCCGCCGAATGCCTGGAGCTCTACTGCTGGGACCGCCTCGGCGTCGAGAACTGAGCCGTCAGCGCACGGGCGAGCGGCGGACGGGTCAGCCCGCCGCCGGCGGCGGCGTGAACGTCACGAGCGCCGCGCTGGCCTGCGGCACCGAGACGACGAACGAGCCGTCGCCGGAGCGCGTGAGCGGTTGGGTCTGCGGCGAGGGCAGCGCGCCGGTGAGCGTCTCGTCGCCGTAGTTGACACCGCCGAGCGTCACATCGCCGCGCGAGGCGATGCCCGGCGCCTGCATCCGCTCGACGGCGGCGGTCGACGCGGTCCCGGCGGGCAGGCGCAGCCTGGCGCTGACCGGCTCGGTCAGGCTCTTGTTGATCAGCACCATCCGCACCTGCCGGTCGGCACCCCGGGTCGCCCAGACGCTCAGCAGCGGGCTCGCCGCGCTGCGCGCCACCTTCAGCAGCCGCGAGCCCACCGGCGCGGCTTGCGCGAACAGCTGCAGCCCGTAGTAGACGGGCTGCACGTGACCCTCCCAGCCGGTGGCGGTCCGGTTGAGGCGAAACAGCTCGTACGGCGCGTTGGGCAGCGTGTGCACGTTGACGCCGTCGACGCCCGCGGCGGCGAGTGAGAACAGGGCGTCGACGACCCACAGTGAGCTCGCGAACGTGTCGCTGACGCCCTGGCGCCCGCGGCAGGCGACCGAGTTGAGCTCGTCGACGCGGAGTTCGCGATGGTGCGCGTGGGCCAGCGCGACCCACGGGCGCACGCCGGCGGCCAGGGTCGCGGTCGCGAAGCTGGAGAGCAGGTTGGCGATCGTCGGGTACTGCACCGCGCCGGGCGCGACATTGCAATTGCGCAGCGGGTAGCGGTGGATGGTCAGGATCCGCAGGCGGCTCTGTCGGCGCATCAGCGATGGCATCGACGCCGCCCAGGATCCCTTGGCGGGCGGTGGACCGACGGCGAGCGCCGGGCCGGCGAGCGTGACCCCGGGAACCGCAGCGGCGACCGCTCCGAACTGGCGGGCGTACCGCGCGTAGTCGTAGCTCCGGGGCCGGGTCCGGTACGGCGCCCCGGTGGGCGTGAGCAGGGTCGAGATCTTGCCGTAGATGTTGGGCTCGTTGCCGATCTCCAGCGCGTCGAGGCTGGGCGAGCCGAGCGCCTGGAGATAGTCGCGGGCCTCGACGGCGTCCAGCGCGGGATCGTCGGCGGCGAGGTTGAGCCCCATGATCATGCGGGCGTCCAGCTCGTGCGCGAGCGCGGCGGTCGTCGCCATCCAGCTCGGCGTGAGGAGATAGGCGGCGTACGGCGGCGGTCTGATCCCCGGCGACGGGGCGTAGGACGCGTCGGTGCTGTCGCCCCCGATCCGCAACACCGGTGACTGGCCCGCCGTGAGGTTGCGGATCAGCTGAACGAACACCGGGTCGATGTCCGCCGGATCCGAGCCCGTGTAGGCGCGCACCGCCTGGAACTCGAGCGACAGTCCGAGGAAGCCCGACGGGATCGGGCGCCCGCCGCTGACCGTGGCGACGCTGAGCGTGAGCCTGAGCGGGGGCGGCGGGTCCGCCGCTCGTGACGAGTGGTCGGCGAGAACCACCGCGACCGCCACGGCCGCGGTCACCAGCACAGCGGCCGTCGCGGCCGGGAGTCGCCATCCCATGGGTTGTCGTCTGTCCTCGTTAGGCCGTGTCGAGCAGCGCGGCTTCGATCTCCGTGATTGCCTGCTCGGCGGAGCGGAACCATACCGACCGGATCCCCAGCTCGCGCGCGGCGTCGCAGTTGATCTCGATGTCGTCGATGAACAGCGCGGCCGGCGCCGTCACCCCGAGCCGCGCCAGCGTCAGCTCGTAGATCGGAGGGTCGGGCTTGCGGGCTCCGACGAACGCCGAATCGACGACGACGTCGAAGATCTCCGCCACCGGGAGCATCGCCCGCCACAACGGTTCCCACTCGCGGACGTTGTTGGTGCAGATCGCCAGCCGGTACCCGCGCCCTCGCAGCGCGCGCATGTACTCGATCATCGGCCCGTTGGGCTCGAGGTGGGCGAAGTAGCGCTCGCCGAACCCGTCGAGCGTGACCGGCTCCCCGCGCTGCTCGGTCAGCGCCCCCGCGAGCGACGACAGGAACTCGGCCTCGGTCAGCCGCCCGGTCTCGAGCTCGAACAGCGGGTTGGCGCCGAGACCGACCGCGACCTGGACCATCGCCCGCCCCAGGTCCGCGGGCGAGATCCCGGTCGCTTCCTGGAAGGCCTGAAACGAGTCGGCCAGCGGCGAGGTCAGGACGCCGCCGAAGTCGCTGATGATCGCGGAGATCGCCGGCATTCAGTCGAAGGTCGCGAGCACGTACACGCCCGCGCCCTCGAGTCCGCGGCTGTGACAGCGCAGCGGCGCGACGCGCAGCGCGCGCCGCTCGGCGCTCACCGTGGCCCCGTCGCCCGCGGCCTCGGCCGCGGCCCGGCGGGGGAACTCGTTGTCCTCGTCGCCGACCCACAGCTCGAGGTTCGCCCGCAGCGGCAGACCCGCCTGCGTGTAGGTCGTCGACAGCCGCGGGTCGCGCACCGGCAGCCAGCCCTCGGGATCGAACAGCGTCGCCGCGATCAGGTCGGACTCCTGGCCGGTGCCGCGGCGGTCGCGCAGCGAGATCAGCGCGAGCGCGTTGTCGGGAGCGAACCAGCCCGCGACCGCGCGCAGCGAGCCCAGCGCGGCGGCGTCGACGCCGTCGAGCACCCAGCGGGCGCCGATGCAGTCGACCGCGTGCTCGTCGCCGCCGGCGGTCAGCCGGCCGGTCACCCGGCACAGCTCCTCGACGCCGCTCACCGTCATCCCCGGATCCGGCGCCGGATCCCGGGTGAGCTCGTCGCCCTCGGGCTCCATGTGCAGGTCAAACCCGCCGCCCCGCAGCCGCCATCCCTGGCCGTCGGGGATCCACTCCAGCGCGTCCGCGCCCGACACCGTCACCGTGTCGCCGCCCGCCCCGAACACCGCCATCGGGAGACCGGCGTCGATCGCCCCGCCCCAGATCCGGCCGTCGACGTCGCCGAACGACAGGGCGCTGACGTGGGTGGCGACGGTCGCGGTCATCGGCGCAGCTGGGGCTGGGAGATGTCCGACGCGGTCGAGTCCACGTCGTAGGGCACCGGCGCCGTCCGCGAGAACCGCATCGCGCCTCGCACCAGCGAGCTCTGCAGGTTGTGCAGCAGACCGCGGCGAGCCAGTGAGCGGGTGGGCGCGAGCAGCAGCAGGAGCCCCAGCACGTCGGTGATGAAGCCCGGGATGACCAGCAGCATGCCGCCGATCAGGATCAGGGCGCCGTCGGCGACCTCGCGGGCCGGCGCGCGCCCCTCGGCCGCCGCCGCGCTCAGGCGCCGCCACGCCGACCGTCCTTCGGCCTTCAGCAGCCAGACGCCGAGCGGCCAGCTGACGATCAGCGCGAGCACCGTCGCCAGGACGCCGATCAGCTCGGCGACCTTGATCGCGACGAACAGCTCGGCGACCGGCCAGGCGATGAGGAGGAGCAGGGTGAGCATCGTGCTACATAGGCTAGGCCACGCGCCGAAGTGACCGCTAAGAGCGGTGGCGCCTACAGGCCGAGGCCGGCCTGCACGGCGGCGAGCGTCTCGGCGTCGGCCTCGATCCCGGGGTCGATCCCCAGCGGCGCGCGGGTGCCGCGCTCCCAGTTGTAGAGACCGACATCGAGGGCCTCCAGCGGCAGGGCGCACGCCGCAGCGAGATCCGCGGCGCGGCGCTCGAGCAGCATCGGGTCGCCGATCCCCAGCACGCGCTTGGCGGCGAGCGTGACCCCGTCGTTGCCGCCCAGCCCAAGCGCTCCGCCCGACAGCTCGTACACCCCCAGGCGTCCGAGCGTGGCCAGCAGATCGAAGCGCGGGCCGCGGTCGAAGCCCGGCAGCGCGAGACGTTCGAACCCGCGTGCGAACCGGCGCTCCGCGGTCCAGCCCGCTTCGCCGGAGAACGCTGCGGCCTGCGACCCGGCGCGCTGCGCCCAGGCGCGATAGGCGTCGATCGTCCGCGACCCGCGCGACGCCTCGTGCGCCGTGCGCGGGCCGGTCGGGACACCGTCGAGCGCGGGTGTCTCCCCGGAGCTCCAGGTGGTCCGCGCGAGCGCGATCCCGGCGAATGGGTCGCCGTCGTCGAGCGGACCGAGGTAGGCGATCAGAAAGGCCAGCCAGGTCCGCTCTTCCACGGGGGCGTCAGGATCGGCGACAGCGGCGTACAGGCCGGGAGGATCGGCCTGCAGGAGCTCCAGGCGCGTCGCCGCGAAGGCCAGCTCGTCGGCCAGACGCTCGGCGTCGGCGCTGGACTTCAGCCCGGGCACGAGCCCGCAGCGGTACCCGTCCTCGGCGCCGCGCGAGAGCCGCCGGACGGTCAGCCCGTGCGCGGTGCGTGCGCCCGATCGACCGGTCCCCGGCCGCCCGGGCGCCGCGGCGGCGCCGGACCGGGGGCGGGTCGAGCCGTCGGTGGCGCGGCTCGCTGAGCTGCTCTGACCGCCCGGCGTCACCACCGGGCGCAGCTCCACATGCTGTTCGCGCGCGCAGATAGGGCAGTTCTGCAGGAGGCGGTTGTGGCGGCAGAAGGTCGGCATCGGTGGCGATCGGCGCTGCCGGCAACTATAGGTCGAGCGCCGGGCCGACCGAACGCCGTCGACGCGCGGTGGCTACGATTGGCCCGGTCTGAGCAGTGCCGAGGCCGTGAGGGATAGCGAATTGAGGTCCACAGGTGCGATCCGACGCAGAGCCAGGCACCTCGCGCGTCGCCGATGGCAGCGCGCGAGCGCGGGCGCCGTGCTCGCAGCGGCGACCGTGATCGCGGCGTTCGTGTCCGCGCCCGCGCTCGCCGCCGCGCCGTCGACCCGCTCCGCTCCACAGGCGGGCTCGCTGGCCTTCCCGCAACCGGCCGCCGGCGCGACGCCACCACTCGGGCTGCCCCGGATCCAGCCGCGCAGCGGCCGCGCGTTCGTGCCGTCGGTGGGCGACTGGGAGGGCGCCGCCGACGGGTTCGCGGCGAGCTTCGAGCTCAGCTACGACCCGCTCCTGCGCCGCCGTGCCGGGATCCCGCAATACGGCGTGTCGCACGTGGTCCTGCTGCGGCCCGACAGCTGCCCGGTGAACCCGACGAGCTACGCCGAGGAGGTCATCGGTGGCCTGACCCCGGGTCAGATCGGCGCCTACGGTTCGCTGAACCTGCAGTCGTTCGGCCTGCTCGGGACGGTGACCGGCGCCGGTTCGGCGACGGTGTCGGGCCGCTACAGCGCGCTCACCTGCGCGGGCGTGCTCACCTGGCAGATGCACCCCGCGCAGCGCGTCGCGGTCACCGACGGCCTGTGGACGGCGCGGTTCAGCGACGGTGAGAGCGAGCGCTTCGTGGTCGAGGCCGGTGGCCGCCTGGCGGTCTCGCTGCGCCTGCCCGTCGCGCTGGCGCGGTGCAACGGCCTGCGCGGCGCCGTCGACCTGTTCATCGCGGCCGACGGCACCGCGACCTACACCGGCGCGGGCCTCGTCGCCGATGTCGGCTTCAACGGCGCGACGGCGATCGGCACGCTCGACTCGACCGGGAAGGGCTGTGCGGGCGGCCCGGTCCGGTTCACCGCGTCCACGCGGGCGAACTGACCCCGCCGGCGGCGCCGGTGAGGCGCGCGATGCCGCCGAGGAACAGGTCGGCGGCAAAGCGCGCCGCCCCCGCGACGTCGGGTGGGTCACGCTCGATCATCCGCGTGCCGAGCTCGAGCGCGACCCCGGCCATCGCGCCGGCCAGGTAGTCGGCATCCAGCGCCGGCAGGTCGCCGCACGCGATCGCCGCCTCCACGTCCTCGAGCAGCTCGCGGACACCGGCGCCCAGGATCGGGTCGCCGAACAGCGCCCGGATCGGCCCGGCGTTGCGACGCATGAGCTCAAACGCCAGTGGGTCCTCGACGAGGAACGCGAACAGCGCCTGGTAGGCGTCGCCGACGAACTGATCGATCCCCCGCGCCCCGCGCCGGACCGCCCGCAGGCGCCGGCGCAGCCGCTGGGCGCTCTCGTCGAGCACCGCGGCGAACACCGACTCCTTGTCGGGGAAGTAGTTGTAGAACGTGCCCGAGGCCAGCTCCGTGCGGCCGATCACGTCGCGCACCCCGGCGGCGTCATAGCCCAACTCGGCGAACGCCTCGCGCGCGGCGGCCACGATCGACGCCCGGTTGTGAGCCTTGTTGGCCGCGCGCTTGGACGCCGGCGCCGGCGGCGACGGGCGTGTCGGCGTCACGCCGGGGCGGTCGCGGGGGCACCGGCGGCCCGTGGCGCCACCGGCGGTCGGTTGCCGGCCTCGCGGGCCCGCTGCGCTCCCGCCGTGCGCTCCCGCGCGAGCGCGACCAGGTAGGCGTCGAAGTCGACCTGCATCGTGTGGCGCTTGGAGGCGACATAGCGCTTGCGCATCCGCTCGCGCTCGCGCCGCATGTCGGCGTCCATGTCCGCCGCCGGCGGCAGGTGGTACTCGCCCCGCAGGTACGCGGCGATCCACTTGCCCTGAGCCTCGGCGAGCGGCATCGTGGCACCGAGCGGCTGCAGCAGGGCGACGAAGAACAGGTTGTCGATCCCCGGCTTGAACACCCGCCGGAACAGCGGCAGGTCGTTGTCGGGGGCGGCGATGAACCGCCCGTCGAAGAACGGGAAGGTGACCTTGTACCCCGTGCACCAGATGATCACGTCGACCGGCTCGGTGCTGCCGTCGGCAAAGCGCACGTGATCGGTCTCCAGCGAAGCGATCTCGGGCTTGTAGACGACCTCGCCGTGAGCGATGCGATTGAGGAAGTCGGCCGAGATCGTCGGATGCGCCTCGCCGAGGCGGTGGTCGGGAGCGGGCAGGCCGTAGTCCTCCATCTTCCCCACGCCGACGCGATACATCGCCGACAGCATCGCGAGGCGCGCGGTCCACGGCAGGCGCGCGGTGAGCGCGTTGACGCCGATCTGGTCCAACGGCTTGCCGAACAGGTACTTGGGCAGGATGTGGGCCCCGCGCCGCGAGGACAGCATCGTCCGCCGGGCGACGAAGCTCGACTCGACGGCGATGTCCATCGCGCTGTTGCCGATGCCCACGACGAGGACGTTGCGGTCCTTGAGGTCAGTGTTGTCGATGTAGTGATGGGCGTGGCTCTGGCGGCCGGCGAACGTGCCGGGATAGGCGGGCTCGGGCCAGCGCGGGTCCCAGTGATGCCCGTTGGCGACGAGCAGGGCGTCATAGCGGCGCTGCTCGCCGGTGTCGAGCTCGACGCACCAGACGCCGTCGGGCTCGCGAACGGCGTGCTCGACGCCGGTCTGGAAGCTGATCCGCTCCCGCAGCCGGAAGTGGTCGACGTAGTCGTCGAAGTACTGCGCGATCTGCGTGTGGTGCGGGAAATCCGGATAGCTGGCCGGCATCGGGAAGTCGGCGTACTCCATCCGCTGGCGCGAGGTGTTGATGTGCAGCGAGCGATAGGCCGACGACATGCCGTTGGTGTTGCCGAACACCCAGTTGCCGCCGACGCGATCGGACTTCTCGAAGCAGTCGAACGCGATCCCGCGCTCGTGCAGCGCCTTGGCCGCGGCGATCCCCGAGGAACCCGCGCCGATCACGCAGGCAGTCGGCAGGTCGGGCATCGCGCGAGGCTAACAGGAAAATGACGGGGTCGTCAAGTTTGCTACGGGTCGGGGACGCCCGCGGCCGCGCCGGCGGCGCCGGCGGCGCCGGCGGGAGTGAACGCCTCGCGGCGGCGGTGCTCGCGTCCGCGGGCGATGACCTCGCGGAAGCTCTTGAAGCGGAAGATCACCACGAGCGCGCCGAACCCCATCGCAGAGCTGAGGATCGCGGTCGCGATCTGCTGTCCGACCGAGAACGTGGCGATCTCGGAGTTGTGGGCGAAGATCGTCAGCAGCAGCGCCTGCTGGACGCCCGCGCCCCCCGGCGTGAACGGGAACACCGAGGCGACGACCTGGACGGCGAGGACGAGCAGCGCGTTGCGCACCGAGCCCCCGATGTGGAAGGCGTCGAGCAGCGCCCAGTAGGAGACGAACCGCGCGACCCAGCTGAGCGCCTGCCAGCTCGCCATCTGGCGGCGGTAGCGCCGGCGGTCGGTGAGGATCGTCAGCCCGAGCCGGATCCGCTGCCAGAACGCCCGGACCTTGGCCGACAGCAGCGCGAAACCGACCAGGAACGCGATCCCGAGCACGGTCAGCAGCAGCAGCGTGAAGCGCATGTGCGAGGCGAAGAAGCTGATGTCGAACGCCGGCAGCTTGGAGAAGTCCGGCGGCTTGGGGAACACGCCCTGGGTGAAGGCGAAGATCATCACCAGCACGCCCATGAACCAGTCGAACAGCACCCCGGTGGACAGCGCGGTGGCGATCGTCGGGTAGCTCGACGGCGGGATCGCCACCCGCGTGAGGAACAGCTGGGCGATGTTGCCGCCCCCGAGCGGGAACACGTTGTTGACCGCGTAGCCGACCATGTAGCCGCCCCACACGTCGCGCCAGCGCACTCCGGCGTCCGGATAGGCCGCCGCCACCGCGTTGAACAGCGCCCGCGAGCGCAGCAGCAGGTACAGCCCGTAGGCCGCCAGACCGATCACCAGCGACGGCCAGCCGAGGTTGGCCAGCTGTGAGAAGAACGTGCCCGCCGAGGACAGCAGGCTGTCGATCGTGCCCACGAACGAGCTCCCGCCCGAGTGCGCGCCGGTCGCGGCGCCGTGGGCGGCGTACTGGCGCCCGGCGGCGGCGATCGCGGCTCCGACAGACATCCCTACACGGTCGCATACCCGGCAGTCGAGCCCCCACGCTCAAGTTCACGAGGGCACCGACGACTACACCGGACAGGAAAAGGACCGGGGGGCCCAGATCCATCTGGGCCCCCCGGAGAGCCAGGGAAGTGGGGGCGCAGTTCCCTGACCGACAGGGGCGAGTTTCCCCGTCCCAAGCCTAAAATAAACCCTCGCACCCCAAATAGTTCAAATTTGCGGGCAGCCCGAACCGCGCCGCTGAATTAACCTACCACCTTCCCGCCGCAGACGCGAATCTCCGTTCAGCGGCCGCGGGTGGCGGGACCGGAGAAGAACTCCTCTCCGGGGCGGACGTTGCCGGCGGCTTCGGCCTCGTGACGCAGCGTCCAGTCCGACTCGCCGCTCCACGCGCCGACCGCCAGGCGCTCCCGGTCGGCGTCCATCGGGCTGCCGCCGAGGTCGGCGTTGACGATCCGGGCGCACTTGCGTCCCTCGGCGATCGCCGTGACGACCAGCGACTGCCCCACCCGGGCGTCGCCGCAGGCGTAGACGCGACCGACGGAGCTGCGGTAGGTCTGCTGGGTGGAGATGTTGCCGCGATGGTCGAGCTCGACCCCGAACTGGGCGACGATCCCGTCGTGCTCGGGATGAGCGAAGCCGATCGCGATCAGCACGAGGTCGGCCTCGAGCACGAATTCGCTGCCCGGGACCGGCGTGAGGTCACGCGACGAGGCGCCGGTGACCTGGCGGGCATAGACGTGGCTGACGTGGCCGTCGCGTCCGCCGAAGCCGGTGACCTCGGTACCCCAGCGCCGCTTGCCGCCCTCCTCCAGCGCGTAGGTCATCGGCGTGCGCTTGGGCGGCAGCGGCCACGGCGTGCGGGGATCGCGGGCGCCGTCGAGCAGCTGGGCGTAGACGTCGAGCATCACCACGCCGCGGGCGTGCTCGCGGTGGGAGTTGGAGATGCAGTCCATTCCGGTGTCACCGCCGCCGATCACGATCACCCGCTTGTCGGCGGCCGTGATCTCGCTGCCCGGCGCCGGCGCGCGGAACGGACGCCCCTGCTGCTCGGCCACCCAGCGGTTGCGCTGGTAGAGGTAGTCCATCGCCGGATGGATCCCGGCGAGCTCGCGCCCGGGGACCTTCAGGTCACGGATCACCCGGCAGCCGGTGGCGATGATGACCGCGTCGAAGCTCCCCTGCAGCTCGGCGGCGGTGACCGTCGTGCCGACGTCGACGTTGTAGCGGAACTCGATCCCCTCCTGCTCGAGGATCGACACCCGCCGGTCGATGATCCACTTCTCGAGCTTGGCGTCGGGCACGCCGAAGCGCAGCAGCCCGCCGGGGCCCTCGTCGCGCTCGAACACGGTCACCGAATGGCCGATGCGGTTGAGCTCGGCGGCCGCGGCGAGGCCGGCCGGCCCGGCGCCGACGACCGCCACCGTCCGCCCGGAGCGGCGGTCGGGCGGCTCGGGGACGATCCAGCCCTCGGCATAGGCGCGCTCGACGATCGACAGCTCGACCTGCTCGATCGTCACCGGGTCGTCGTTGATCGCCAGCACGCACGCCGACTCGCACGGCGCCGGGCAGATCAGCCCGGTGAACTCGGGGAAGTTGTTGGTGGCATGGAGCTGGTCGATCGCGTCGCGCCACTTGTTGCGGTAGACGAGATCGTTCCACTCGGGGATCAGGTTTCCCAGCGGGCAGCCCTCGTGGCAGAACGGAACGCCACAGTCCATGCACCGCGCGCCCTGGCGCCGGAGCTCGGACTCGGGCTGCAGCGCGAAGTACTGCTTGTAGTCTCCCACGCGCCGGCGCGGGTCGCGCTTGTCGAACCCGACCCGGTGGATCTTGAGAAATGCCCCGAGCTCACCCATGCAGAACGCCGGAGGGTACCTGAGATGACCGCCGCCGTGGCCGAGGATCGCGAGATTTCGCCCTCGGGGGCGTTCTCGCTGCGCGCGCCTCCCCGCAGCCCGACCGGCTGGTGGAGCTCGGCGGGCCCGTGCCGGGGCTCAACGAGACCAAGACCGAGCGCTTGCGGGCGGTGGCGCGAGCCGCGCTGGACGGAACGCTCGACGTCGCGCGGCTGCAGGCGCTGCGCCCGGAGGGCGCCTTCGAGGACCCGCAGCGGCTGAGTGGGATCGGCGTTCTACGCCGGGCTCCCCGACGACGGAGGTTAGGCGCTGATCGGCTCCTGCAGCTCGCGGTCGGCTCGCTCGGCCAGCACGCGCTTGTAGTCGCGCGGCATCACCTTCACGAAGCGGTCGCACTCGCGCTCCCAGGTGGCCAGGACGTTGCGCGCCACCAGCGAGCCGGTGCGCTGGGCGTGCTCGGAGATCAGCGCCTTGACCTCGTCGGCGTCGGACTCGCCGAGCGGATCGAGGTCGACGAGCTCCAGGTTGCAGCGGTCCTTGAAGCGGCGGTCGGTGTCGTAGACGTAGGCGATCCCGCCGCTCATGCCGGCGGCGAAATTGCGCCCCGTGCGGCCGAGGACGACGACGCGGCCGCCGGTCATGTACTCGCAGCCGTGGTCACCGACGCCCTCGACGACGGCGTACGCTCCGGAGTTGCGCACCGCGAAGCGCTCGCCGGCGAGGCCGCGCAAGAACGCGCGGCCGGCGGTGGCGCCGTACAGCACCGTGTTGCCGACGATCATGTTCTCCTCGGCGCGGAACAGCGCGGTCTCCGGCGGGCGAACCGAGACGACCCCGCCCGACAGGCCCTTGCCGGTGTAGTCGTTGGTCTCGCCCCGCAGCGAGAAGGTGACCCCGGGCGCCAGCCAGGCGGCGAAGCTCTGCCCGGCCGACCCGGAGAACGACAGCTCGATCGTGCCCTCCGGAAGGCCGCGGGCCCCGCGGCGGCGGGCGATCTCGCCCGACAGGATGCCGCCGACGGTGCGGTTGACGTTGCGGACCGGGATCGGCCCCTGGCGCACCTGATCGCCGTTGTCGATCGCCGGCGCGCAGACCTTGACGAGCTCCCAGTCGAGCGCGTCGTCGAGCACCGGAACCTGGGCGCGGGTTCGTGATCGCGGCATGTCCGGCGGGAGATCGAGCGTGCCGAGGATCATCGACAGGTCGACGCCGCGCGCCTTCCAGTGATCGATCGCCTCGTCGGTCTCCAGCAGGTCGCCGCGCCCGATCAGGTCGGCGAAGCGGCGCACGCCGAGCGACGCCATCAGGCCGCGGACCTCCTCGGCGATGAACATCAGGTACGCGGTCACGTGCTCCGGCGTGCCGGCAAAGCGCCTGCGCAGCTCGGGATTCTGGGTGGCGATGCCGACCGGGCAGGTGTTGAGATGGCAGACCCGCATCATGATGCAGCCCATCGCGATCAGCGGGGCGGTCGAGAAGCCGAACTCGTCGGCGCCGAGCAGGGCCGCGATCACCACGTCGCGCCCGGTCTTCATCTGGCCGTCGACCTCGACGGTGATCCGTGAGCGCAGGTCGTTGAGCAGCAGCGTCTGCTGGGTCTCGGCCAGCCCGATCTCCCACGGGATCCCGGCGCCCTGGATCGAGGACTGCGGCGAGGCTCCCGTCCCGCCGTCGTGGCCGGAGACCGTGACGTGGTCGGCGTTGGCCTTGGCCACGCCCGCCGCGACCGTCCCGACCCCGACCTCGGACACGAGCTTGACCGACACCGAGGCGCCCGGATTGGCGCAGCGCAGGTCGTAGATGAGCTGCTTGAGGTCCTCGATCGAGTAGATGTCGTGGTGCGGCGGCGGGGAGATCAGGCCCACCCCGGGCGTCGAAAAGCGGATCTTGGCGATGTACTCGTCGACCTTGTGGCCGGGCAGCTGGCCGCCCTCGCCGGGCTTGGCGCCCTGCGCCATCTTGATCTGGAGCTGGTCGGCGTTGACGAGGTAGTCGATCGTCACCCCGAACCGTCCCGAGGCCACCTGCTTGATCGCCGAGCGCCGCCGGTCGCCGTTGGCGTCGGGGACGTAGCGCGCCGGATCCTCGCCGCCCTCGCCGGTGTTGGACTTGCCGCCGAGGCGGTTCATCGCGATCGCCAGCGTCTCGTGGGCCTCCCGTGACAGGGAGCCGAGGCTCATCGCGCCGGTGCTGAAGCGCTTGACGATCTCGGTCGCGGGCTCGACCTCGTCCAGCGCCACCGGCCGGTCGGCCGGGCGCAGCTTCATCAGGCCACGCAGCGATCCCTTCTGCGTGGTCTCCTGGTTGGCCTGGGCGGCGAATTCGTCGTAGGTGGTCTGCGGGTCGCGCGCCACCGAGGCGCCGTCGCCGGCCCGCGCCCGGACGGCGTGCTGGAGGCCGGCGATCGTGTCCGGGTTCCAGGCGTGCAGCTCCCCGTCGCGGCGCCACTGCAGGACCCCGCCGACGGGCAGCACGTCGCGCGCCGTCCGCGGATAGGCGCGAAAATGGCGCCCGAGCGCCTCGGCGGCGAGCACGTCGAGGCCGATGCCGCCGATCCGCGACGCCGTCCCGGTGAAGTGCCGGTCGATCAGCTCGCGCTCGAGGCCGACCGCCTCGAAGATCTGCGCGCCGCAGTAGGACTGGATCGTCGAGATCCCCATCTTCGAGATCGTCTTGAGCAGGCCCTTGCCGATCGCCTTGACGATCCGCTGCTCGGCCTCGTCGCGGTCGATGTCCTCGGGCAGCAGCGAGCGGTCGGCGAGCTCGTCGAGCGACTCGAACATCAGGTACGGGTTGATCGCCGCCGCGCCGTAGCCGATCAGCGTCGCCATGTGGTGGATGTCGCGCGGCTCGCCGGACTCGATCACCAGCCCGGTGCGCAGGCGCGTGCCGGCGCGGACGAGGTGGTGGTGGACGGCGGCGACCGCCAGCAGCGACGGCATCGCCACCCGCTCCGGGCCGACGTTGCGGTCCGACAGGATCAGGATGTTGGCGCCGTGGGCGACATGGTCGGAGGTCTCGCCGCACAGCGCCGCCAGGCGCCGGGGCATCCCGTCTGGCCCCTGCTCGATCGGCCAGGTGATGTCGACCGTGGCGGCGTCGAAGATCTCGTGCGAGACCTGGCGCAGCTTTTCGAGCTGCCCGTTGCGCAGGATCGGCTGGGCGATAACGAGCTGGTGCGCCTGATCGGGACTCTCGGTCAGCAGGTTGACCTCGGCGCCGACGCCGGTCTGCAGGCTCATCACGACGTTTTCGCGGATCGGGTCGACCGGCGGGTTGGTGACCTGCGCGAACAGCTGCTTGAAGTAGGAGAACAGCGGAGGCTGGCGATCGGACAGCACCGCCAGGGCGGCGTCGTTGCCCATGCTGGCCACCGGCTCCTCGCCCTTGGAGGCCATCGGCGCGATGATCAGGCGCAGATCCTCCTGGGAGTAGCCGAACGCCAGCTGGCGCGAGCGCAGGGGCTCAACCCGCGGAACCCGGGGGGAACGCTCGGGCAGGTCGTCGATCGCCACCACCGAGCGCTCGTACCACTCGCCGTAGGGCTTGCGGCGGGCGACGCGGCGCTTGACCTCCTCGTCGTCGACGATCCGGCCGTCCGCGAGGTCGAGCAGGAACAGCTTGCCGGGGGCGAGGCGTCCCTTGCGCTGGACGTGCTCGGGAGCGACCGTCATCACGCCCGTCTCCGAGGCGAGCACCACGTAGCCCTCGGTGTCCTGCACCCAGCGGCCCGGCCGCAGGCCGTTGCGGTCCAGCACGGCGCCGGCCATCCGGCCGTCGGTGAAGGCGACCGCCGCCGGCCCGTCCCACGGCTCCATCAGGCACGAGTGAAAGTCGTAGAAGCCCTTGACGTCGGGGTCCAGATCGGTGCGCGTCCGGTAGGCCTCGGGGATCATCATCATCATCGCGTGGGCGATCGAGCGGCCGCTGAGCACGAGCAGCTCGAGCACGTTGTCGAGCGTGGCGGAGTCAGAGCCGCCGCTGCGCACGACCGGGAGCACCTTGGCGAGGTCGTCGCCGAACAGCTCGGAGGCCAGCTGCGATTCGCGGGCGCGCATCCAGTTGACGTTGCCCCGCAGCGTGTTGACCTCGCCGTTGTGGGCGATCATCCGGTAGGGATGGGCCAGCTCCCAGCTCGGGAAGGTGTTGGTCGAGAACCGCGAGTGCACGAGCGCCAGGCGCGAAGCCACCCGGGGGTCGCGCAGGTCCGGGAAGTAGCGCGGCAGCTGGGGCGCGGTCAGCATCCCCTTGTAGACGATCGTGCGACTCGAGAAGCTCGGCAGCGCCAGCTCGGTCCCGGCGGCGAGCTCGATCACCCGCCTGATCACGTACAGCTTGCGCTCGAACGTCCCCTGGTCCTCGATCTCGTCGGAGGCCTCCACGATCAGCTGGCGGATGACCGGCGCCGAGTTGCGGGCCGTCTCGCCGACGTAGCGGTCGTCGACCGGCACGTCGCGCCACCAGATCGGCCGCTGGCCCTCGGCGATCACCGTCTGCTCGATCAGCTGCTCGAGCGCCAGCCGGCGCTCAGGGTCGACCGGCAGGTAGCAGACCCCGACGCCGTAGCGGCCGGGCACCGGGAGCTCGACCCCGTGCACGGCGCTGCGGATGAACGCATCGGGGACCTGCAGCAGGATCCCGGCGCCGTCGCCGGTGTTGGGGTCGGCGCCCTCCGCCCCGCGGTGCTCCATGTTCTCCAGGCCCTCGAGCGCCTTCTCGACGACCGCGTGGCTCGCCTCGCCCCACAGCTTGGCGACCAGCGCGATGCCGCAGCCGTCGTGCTCGTGGGCAGGGTCGTAGAGGCCAGTGGCCCCGGGTGGGGAGATTCGGTCCATGAGGTGCCTCGGCAGCGGAGTCGGGGGGCAGGCACGGCGGCGCGGCCCGCAAATCGTACCAACGGAAGGGCGGGTTTTGGCCACCCCGGCCCACCGGGCCCGGGTCAGCTCTTGGACGTCTTGGCCTTGGCGCGGGAGCGGCGCGGGGCGGCGCCGCCGTCGCCGTCGCCGTCGCTCTTGCCGTTGCCGTTGCCGTTGCCGTCCGAGGACGAGGACGAGGACGCGGACGCGGACGCGGTGGCGCGCTTGCGCGGCTTGGCGGCTGCGCCGCCGGTCGCCGGCCGGTCGGAGCTGCCGCTGCGCACCTCGGCGAGGCTGGCCTCGAGCGCGGCCATCAGATCGGGCGCCGGCGCCGTCTCCTCGGCCTCGGGCGCCACCGCGATCTGTTCCCCGGCCGCCTTGCGCTCGATCAGGTCGAGCACCCGCTCGCGGTACTCGTCGCGGAACTTGGCGGGATCGAAGTCGGCCGACAGCGAGTCGATCAGCTGCTGGGCCATCGTCAGCTCGCGCTGGCTGGCCTCGGCGTCGGCGATCGCGTCGAGCTCGTCGATCCCGTCGGGTGACAGGACCTCGTCGCCGAACAGCATCGTCGACAGCGCCATCACCCCGTCGGTGGGCCGCAGCGCGCACAGCTGCTGCTTGGAGCGGATCACGACGCGCCCGATCGCGACCTTCCCCGCCTCCCGCATCGCCTCCAACAGCAACCGGTAGGCCTTGGCCCCGCCGGTGGTCGGCGCGAGGTAGTAGGAGTGGTCGTAGTAGATCGGATCGATGTCGGCGAGGTCGACGAACTCCTCGATATCGATCGTCTTGGTCGCCTTGGGGTCGAGCGCGTCGAGCTCCTCGGGCTCGATCAGCACGTAGCGATCGGGGGTGAGCTCATAGCCCTTGACGATGTCCTCGAAGGCGACCTCGTCGCCGGTCGACGGATCGACCCGCTTCTGACGGATCCGGGCGCCGGTCTTGCTCGACAGCTGATGGAAGCGCACCGTCTTGGGCGACGTGGCGCTGTAGAGCTTGACGGGGACGTTGACCAGCCCGAAACTGATCGCGCCGGTCCAGATCGCACGTGCCATGGGTGGTTTGTATACCCGGACGCGCCGCGCGGCAAGCCCTGGCCGCAGTCTTGCCCGCTGCCGGCGCCCTAGCCCGCCGGGGGCCGCTCGAATGCGAGCGTATTTGCGGGAGCGACCGCTAGCGCCCGATCGAGGACATGTCGGCGTAGCGGTCGCCGGCGGCGGCCCCCGCGGGGGCGGCCTCGTCGATCCGCGCCAGGTCCTCGGCGCTGAGCGACAGCTCGGTCGCCTCGACGTTCTCCTCGAGATAGCGCCGGCGCTTGGTGCCGGGGATCGGCACGACGTCGGGGCCCTGGGCGAGCACCCAGGCGAGCGCGAGCTGGCCCGGCGTGGCGCCCTTGTCGGCGGCCAGCTCGCGGACGCGGGCCACGAGGTCGAGGTTGCGCTGGAAGTTCTCGCCCTGGAAGCGGGGCTGATGGCGGCGGAAGTCGTCGGGCGCGAGATCCTCCGGGGAGGTGATCTGGCCGGTGAGGAACCCGCGGCCCAGCGGGCTGTAGGCGACGAGCCCGATGCCCATCTCGCGCACGAGCGGGAGGATCTCCTCCTCGAGGTCACGGCTCCACAGCGAGTACTCGGTCTGCAGCGCGCTGATCGGATGCACGGCGTGCGCGCGGCTGATCGTCTCGGGCCCGGCCTCCGACAGCCCCAGGAAGCGCACCTTGCCGGCGTCGACGAGCTCCGCCATCGCGCCCACGGTCTCCTCGATCGGCACGTCGGGGTCGACGCGATGCTGGTAGTAGAGGTCGATGTGGTCGACGGCCAGCCGGCGCAGCGACGCCTCGCAGGCGCTGGTCACGTAGTCCGGGCGGCCGTTGACTCCGCGGGCCCGGGGGTTCTCGGGGTCGCGGACGATCCCGAACTTGGTCGCCAGCACGAGCTCGTCGCGGCGCTGCGCGATCGCGCCGCCGACGAGCTGCTCGTTGGTGTGCGGGCCGTAGACGTCGGAGGTGTCCAGGAACGTGACCCCGAGCTCGATGGCGTGGTGGATCGTCGCCACCGCCTCGGTCTCGTCGGCGCTGCCGTAGAACTCCGACATGCCCATGCACCCCAGCCCTTCCGCCGACACCACCAGGCCCTGCGTTCCGAGCGCGCGTTGATCCATGGCAGATCAGGCTAGCCGACCTCACGTTCGCGCCGGCCGTCGCGTTTCATCCCCAGTGCCCCTCCCCCCCTTCCAATCCCTGATCGACGCGCACGGCGTCGACATCCACCGGTTCCTGATCGCCTCGGTCGGCGCCGGCGACGCCGATGACTGCTATCAGGAGACCTGGCTGTCGGCGCTGCGCGCCTATCCGCGGCTGCGCGACGCGTCCCAGTTGCGCGCGTGGCTGTTCACGATCGCCCACCGCAAGGCGATCGACCACGTCCGCGCGCGCCGGCGAGCGCCGACGCCGGTGCCGGATCTCGGCGACGGCGCCACCGCCTCCCTGACCACGGGCGCCCTGCCGGGCGACGCTCTGCCCGACGCCGAGCTGTGGGCGCGGGTGGCGGCGCTGCCTGACAAGCAGCGCACCGCGGTCGCGCTGCGGTTCGTCGCCGACTGCGCGTACGCCGAGATCGCCGGCGCGATGGCGACCACCGAGCAGGCGGCGCGCCGCAACGTCCATGAAGCCCTGACCCGACTGCGAAAGGACCCACCGTCGTGACCATCTCCCTCGAACACCGTCTGCGCACGTCCGTGCCCGCCTCCACGCCGCCCGACCTCGCGGGCGCCGCCACCGCGGCCGGCCTGCTCGACGTCGCCTATACGACCTGCGACTCGCCGCTGGGGTCGCTGCTGCTCGCCGCGACACCGGCCGGGCTCGTGCGACTGGCCTACCTCGACGACGCGCAGGAGCAGGACGTCCTCGCCGACGTCGCGGCACGCGTGTCGCCGCGCATGCTCGCCGCTCCGCGCGGGCTCGACGAGCCGCGGCGCGAGCTCGAGGAGTACTTCGCCGGCCGCCGCCGGCACTTCGAGTTCGCGCTCGACTGGCGGCTGATCGGCACGTTCGGCCGCCGCGTGCTGAGCGCCACGATCGCGATCCCCTACGGATCGGTCGCCACATATCGCGAGGTGGCCACCCGCGCCGGCAGCCCCGGCGGCTCCCGCGCGGCGGGCAACGCGCTGGGCGCCAACCCGCTGCCGATCGTCATCCCCTGCCACCGCGTGCTGCGCACCGGCGGCGGCCTCGGGGGATACACCGGCGGCCTGGACCGCAAGCGCGCGCTGCTGGCGATCGAGAGCGGGGAGCGGGGCGCACCAACGCCGAGAACGAGATGATCGCCGCGCGCGACGGCGACCCAGCCGGCCCGTGACCTCTGACCCACCGACGCGCTGCCGCCGGCGGGTGTGGGCGCTGTGGCCGCCGTTGTCGTGGTGGCGCGCCGGCGCCCGTCGACGCCGCGCGGGGCGATCGTCTTACCGGCAATCTGCGCCAAATCCGCCGACCCCCCGGTGATCTGTCGCCAATCGCCGGTCAGAACCCCCGCTGTGCGACAAACCCGCCAAGGCGAGTGAGGTTTGCCACGAATTGCCGCCACCGGGCGGGCCCCGGAACGCCCCAGAGGACTCCCGCCGGGCCGCCGCAGCGCGCCCGCCGCCCGCCGGAGGCGTGATCGAACATGCCAGGATCCGGAGCCACGATGACATCATCCCCTGCCACCGCCGACCTCGCGCCCGATGCCGGCGTTCCGATCGCGCGTGGCGGGGTAGGTAGGCCGACATGGATCTGATGCGACCCGTGAGGGACTTTGACCGTTTCCAGCAGCAACACGCGGGGCTGGCGATCCCGCTGGCGGTGCTGAGAAAGTTCGGCAACGACCAGGGAGGCAACCTGGCGGCGCTCGTCGCCTACTACGCGTTCTTCTCGATCTTCCCGCTGTTGCTGGTGTTCGTGACCGTCCTGGGCTTTGTGCTCAACGGCGATGCCAGCGCCGAGAACACGGTGCGCCATTCGATCGTCGGCGAGCTGCCGATCGTCGGCAACCAGATTCAGCTGCACGCGCTGAGCGGCTCGGTGCTCGCGCTCGTGGTCGGCATCGTCGGCTCGCTGCTGGGCGGGCTGGGCGTCACCGGCGCCGCACAGAACGCGCTGGACCGCGTGTGGGCGGTGCCGTTCAAGGACCGGCCGAACTTCCTCACCTCCCGGGCGCGCGGCCTCGCGCTGCTGCTCGTGCTCGGCGTCCTGTTCGTCGTCTCGACGGCGGCGTCGGGGTTGGTGAGCGGCGGCTTCGGCGGGGCCGGCGCGAAGGTGGGCGGGTATCTCGTGTCGCTGCTGATCAACGTCGTCCTGTTCCTCGTCGCCTTCCGGCTGATGACCGCGCGTATGGTGCCGACGCGCGACCTGCGGATCGGCGCGCTCGTCGCCGCCGTGGCCTGGACGATCCTGCAGTCCGTCGGCGGCTATTACATCGGCCACGTGGTCAAGAGCGACAGCAACACCTACGGGACGTTCGCGTTCGTGATCGCGCTGCTCGTGTGGCTGCACCTCGGCGCCCAGATCTCGCTCTACGCGGCCGAGATCAACGTGGTGCTCAGCCGCAAGCTGTGGCCGCGCAGCCTGTTCGGAGCGCCGACCGAGCCGGCCGACCAGGAGGCGCTGACCGCGCTGGCCAAGGTCGAGGAGCGCTCCGACGAGGAGCAGGTCGAGGTCGAGTTCAGGACCACGAAGACGCCGTAGGGCAACCGCCGCCTAGAACAGGCGGTCGGGCGACTCGCGCCGGGTCAGTTCGACGGGCCAGGAGCAGATCCCGCCCTCGGCGGGGCAGCCGGCGCACAGCGCGCGATGGGGGGCCGGCGTCACCGCGAAGCGTCGCTCGAGCACGCCGTCGGCGATCGCGTGCAGGGATCGCTCGAGCTCCGGGCGCTGCGCCGCCGCGTAACGCGCGCTGACGGGCTCCTCGGGACGCTCCAGGAAGCAGTGGACGACGTCGACCGCGCCGGCGCCGGCGCGCAGCGCGGCGAGTGCGTAGACCAGTCGCTGGACGGCGTACTCGGCGCTGACGACCGCGGCGGGGTCGGCGCCGTCGAGCCGGTCGCTCTTGTAGTCGACGATCAGCGCGTGCTCGCCGGGCTCGCGCGCCAGCACGTCGAGGGCGCCGACGATCAGCGCGCCACCGCCCAGCGTGAACGCGAAGCGCTCCTCGCGGCGCGCGTCGAACGCGCGGCCGAGCCGGGCGCACAGCTCGCTGGCGGCGAACCGCCGGATGACGGCGGCCAGCTCGTCGGACTCCCCGGGACCCGGCGGCGGGTGCAGGCCGGCGCGCCCCGCGGCGGCGGCGACGGCGGCCGCCGCCGGCACGGCCGGACGGCGGAAGTCGAGGCGCTCCAGGAGCGCGTGGATCAGCACGCCGCGATCGGCGGCGCTGCGGGCCCCCGGCGCGCCGGGGGCGAGGCCCGGCGCGCCGGCGCGGGCCGGCGGCGCGGGCAGCCCGAGCACGCGCTCGGCGTAGAACCGGTAGCCGCAGCGCTCGTACTCGCCCAGCGAGGAGTAGCTCAGCGCCCGCACAGGCGGCGCGCGGGTGACCGGCGCCGCCGAGGCAGGCGGCGCCGCCAGGGCGGGCGGCGCCGGCACGGCCGCGGTGGGCGGCGGCGGCGCGACCGCGGGTTGCGGGGACACCGGGGCGGGCGACGGCGGCGCAGCGGGCGCCGCCAACGCGGGCGCGGGAGCGGCCCCGGGAGGCGCCACCCGGACGCTGATCCGCACCCCGTCGCGATCGATCTCGGCGCGGCCGCGCTGCAGCGCCTCGCCGAGCTCGGGCACGAACGCCGGCGCGATCCACGCCACCGGGCCGCCGCCGTTGGCGCCACCCTCCCCCGTCCAGCCGTCGAACCTCGTCGCGCCGCTCAGCACCAGCCGCTCCTGGGCGCGGGTCATCGCGACGTAGAACAGACGGCGCTCCTCGTCCTCCTCCGCCGCCTTGCGCTCCTCGCCGATCGCGCGGTAGTGCAGCGCCGGCTCGCGCCCGCCCGCCCCCGCGCGGGCCAGCCGCAGGCCGAGCCGCCCGTCGCCGCTGACGCGCAGCAGCTCGGAGGGCGGGCGCACCGTGCGGCCGAGGTCGGCCACGCACACGACGGGGAACTCGAGGCCCTTGGCGCGGTGAATCGTCATCAGGCGGATCGCGTCGAGCCCGTCCCCCTCCACCGGCGCCTCGCTCTCGCGCGCGTCGGCGGTCCGCCCCGCCTCGCGGTCGGCGGCGAGCGCCAGGAAGCCGCGCAGGTCGGGGCCGTGCTCGTCCTCGTGCTCGCGGGCGAGCCGCATCAGCTTGCGGACGTTGGCCAGACGGCGGCGGCCGCCGGGCATCGCGAGCATCGCGACGTCGTACCCGGTCTGCTCCAGCGCGGCGTCGATCAGCTCCTCGGTGGCCGTGCGGGCGCTGCCGGCCCGCTGGTCGGCGAACCATCCGGCGAACGCCCGCAGCGTGACCCGGTCCTGCGCGTCGAGCGCGCCGAGCGCGTCCGGATCCGGGTCTGAGCTCAGCACCCACCACGGGTCGCGGCCGGACGCGCGCGCCGCCGCGCCGAGGACGACCAGCGCGTCGAGCGAGACCCCGACCAGCGGCGAGGCCAGCACCGAGTACAGCGACTCCTCGTCGCGCTCGGTGGTGGCGCGCATCAGGACGACGATCTCGCCCGGCGCCCAGCCCTCCTGACCGGCGAGCTCGGCCACCCGGGCCGCCAGCGCGCGCGCCTCGGCGAGCCGCCACGGCGAGGCCACCCCCTCCAGGTCGTAGTCCGCGCCCTTGTCGACGAGCACGAGCTCGACCGCCGGCGCCCCGTCGCCGGCCGGCGGGCGCCCCGGCAGCAGGGGCGTGAAGCGGTCCCCGAGCTCGTGCGCGAACGCGAGGTTGAGCGCGGCGAGGATCGACGGGCGCGAGCGGAAGTTGGTCTGCAGCGTCTCGCGCGCCGCCACCGCCGCCAGCCGCCGGCCGCGGCGCTCGAACAGCTCCACCTCGGCGTGGCGGAAGCCGTAGATCGACTGCTGGGCGTCGCCGACCGTGAACAGGTTGTCGCGGGCGATCGACTCGATCAGCTCCAGCTGCAGGCGATTGGTGTCCTGCAGCTCGTCGACCATGATCCGATCAAAGCGCGCGACGTAGCGCTCGTGCAGCTCCGCGTCGCCGCCCAGCAGGTCCCGGCAGATGAGCTCCAGATCCTCGAAGTCCAGCCCCGACACCCCCCGCTTGCGCCGGCGGTAATGGCGACCGAAGGCGCCCAGCAGCCCGTCGAGCAGGTCACGCGCGGGGACGGCCGCCCGGGCCGCGCAGGCCGCGCGGAAGGCGGTCAGCGCCTCGGCGTAGGCGTCGCACGCGTCGGTGCGCAGGTCGGCGCCGTTGCGCGGCAGCCGGACGGCGTCGAGCTCGGTCGGCCACAGGTCGGCCTCCCCGGCGAGCTCCAGGCTCCGCGCGACCCGGTCCAGGGACTCGATCACCCGGGCGCCCGGCGTGCTCACCGCGCCCAGCTCGGCAGCGAGCGCGCGGGCGGCCGCGGCGAGGCGCGAGCCGGCGAGCGCAAGCTCGGCGAGCGCCCGATCGGCGCTGCCGGCCGGCGGCAGCCGGGGCGCGAGCTGCCCGGCGGAGCGCAGCTGCTCGTGGGCCCCGACGATCGCCGCGCGCAGCGGGCCCGCTCCGTAGGCGGCGATCAGGTCGACGGCGCCGTCGGCCTCGCGCGCCAGCTCGTCGAGGGCATCGTCGAACGCGGCGGCGACCAGCGGCTCGGTGTCGCGCCGGTCGAGCACCGCGAAGCCGGGGTCCAGCCCGGCGCTGAGCGCGTGGGAGCGCAGCACGCGCGCGCAGAACCCGTGGATCGTCGAGATGAACGCGCCCTCGGTCTGACGGGCCGCGTCGATCGCGTCCAGCGCCCGCAACCGCGCGCGGATCCGGTCGCGCAGCTCCGCCGCCGCCTTCTCGGTGAAGGTGATCGTGAGCATCCGCGAGACCTCGATGCCGTCCTCCAGGACCCCCTTGACGAACCGCTCGACGAGGACCGATGTCTTGCCACTCCCCGCCCCGGCGTCGAGCAGCAGGTCGCCCGCGCGGCGCTCGATCGCCCGCGCCTGCTCCGGCGTCCAGCGCGCGTCGGTCATTGGCTGCGGCAGATCCCCGGGAACGCACACCCGTCCCGTGAGCAGCTCTGCGGGCACGGGGTCAGCTCGCCGGAGCGCAGCGCGCCGGCGAGCGCGACCGCCCGCGCGGCGGCGTCGGCCAGCAGGGCGTCGAGCTGCGCCGGTTGGCGCGCGTCGGTGGCGACGACGCCGCTGCCGACCGCGGCGCCCTCCAGGAAGACGCCGCGCGCGCGGACGTTCTCGCCGCGCAGCGGCTGGTAGAAGCCGGCGACCGGCGTCAGGCCGGCCAGTTCGCGCACGACCAGCATGTAGAGCGCCACCTGCAGCCGCTGGTCGGCGCTCCAGCGGGCCGCCGGCTGGTCGGGACGGCCGGCGCCGCTCTTGTAGTCGCGCACCACCGCGTGACCGTCGGCGTCGACGTCGACGCGATCGATCATCCCGCGCACCAGGACCGGGTCGGCGTCGTCACCGAGCGCCAGCGCCGGCAGCGAGCCGGGCGAGTCCTCGAAGCCGAACCGCAGCTCGAGCCCGTACGACCGCCAGCCCTCGAGCGGCCCGGTCGCCGCCTCGTGGTCGAGGTAGCGCCGCAGGTCGGCGGCGATCTCGCGCAGCGCGGCGGCCCGCACGACCTCGGGCCGGCCGGCGCCCGGCATCGGCTCGGGCGATGCCGCCAGCTCCGACAGGAGCTGATCGAGCGCGGCGTGGGCGGCGGGCAGCGTGGCGGGGGTGATCGGCCCGCCGAGCGCCCGCAGCAGCCGTTCCAGCACCCCATGGATGAGGTTGCCGCGGATGATCGGATCGGGGTCGGGAGCGAGCGGCGCGGGCGACAGCTCGCGCTCGACGAGCCACCGCACGGGGCAGTCGCCATAGGTCTCCAGCGCCCCCGCCGACAGGATCCGGGTGTGGCGCATGCCGGCCAGCGCCCGCGGCCCCAGCAGCCGGCGCGGCGCGGGCTCCTCGCCGGTCAGCGGCGCCCGCGCGGCGGCCAGCGCGCGCGCCCGCTCCCGTTCGGTGGGCGCCAGCGCCGGGTCCCAGACGACGTCGGCCAGCAGCCGGCGCGCGCGGCGCTCGCGCCATGCCGGCTCCAGCAGCTCGGCGACATCGGCGATGAACGGCGAGGGCAGCGCGAGGTTGCCCTCCTCGTCAGAGCTGCGGTAGGCGAGAAAGACGCGCTCGGTGGCCCGCGACACGGCGCTGTAGAACAGGTAGCGCTCGGCGGCGAGCGCATCCTCGCGCGGGCGCAGCGCCAGGCCGGAGGCGACGGCCAGCTCCCGGCGGCGCTCGTCGGACAGAAACGGCTCGGGCCGCGCGGGGGCGGGGAACTCGCCCTCCTGCAGCCCGCACACGAACACGACGCGAAACCGCCGGGCGCGGACCTCCAGCGGCTCGGCGAGCAGCACCTCGCCCGGCCCCGGCGCTCCGGCGACCGCGACCGGCAGCCGGGCCAGCAGTTCGATCAGCTCGGGCGGGGACGGCCGCGGCAGCGCCGGGGCGAGCTCGTCGAGCTCGGCGACCGCCCGCGCGAGCGTCGCCAGCGCGCGGGCGTCGACCTCCTCGGCGGCGGTCAGCTGCGGCGCGCGGGCGCGATGGGGCGCGGCGAACAGCCGCCGGGCCAGCGCGCACAGCGCCGCGGCGGGCTCGGTGGCGGCGGCGGGCTCGGCCGCGGCGGCGAGCGCGTAGAGCTCACCGAGCTCCCAGCCCAGCTGGGCGCGGGCCTGCGCCGCCGTCCGCAGGCCACCGCGGCGGACGTCGGCCTCGAGGCCGTCGGCGATCTCGGGCCGCTCCAGCCGGCCGGGCGCGCGCAGGAAATCCAGCAGGTCCTCGGCGCGGGCGTCTGCGCCCAGCCAGGCGCAGCGCGCGGCGCCGAGCACCGCGCGACCGAGGGCGGTGTGCCCGAGCGACACCTCCTGGCCGGCCGACAGCGGGACTCCGTACTGCGAGAAGACGCGCGCCAGCAGCGCCGCCGAGCGCCGCCGCGACCGGTGCACGACCGCGATCTCGTCGCCCGGGACGCCCGCCCGCAGCAGCGCGCAGACCCGCTCGGCGACGAGCTCGGCCTCGGCCCGCTCGCCCCCGGCCTCCAGCAGCTCGATCGCGGCGCCGGACGCGACCCGCGGCGCGCCGGACGCGAACAGCCACCGCTCGAGGTGATGCAGCGCCGCCCGCGCCCCGGGCGCGTAGTGCTCGGCCTGGGCGGGCAGCTCGAGCACCCGCTCGGCGAGCGGGCGCAGCGCCTCGACGGCCTCGGCGCGGGCGATCAGCGCCTCGCGGCCGGGCTCGTAGGTCAGCGACACGGTGACATCGACGCCGACCACGCGCGCGAGCGTCTCGACGGCGTCGCGCTCGAGCGCGGTCAGGTCGTCGAACCCGTAGAAGAACACCGGATCGCGTCCCCAGCGGCCCGGTGACGCGCGCAGCGCGTCAAGTGCCCGCCACGCGAACAGCTCGCGGTCGACGCGCCCGAGGCGGTCCAGCGCGCGCACGTACTCGCCGTAGATCCGCCCGACATCGCGGGCGAAGGTCGCCCGGCGCACGTCCTGGGCCGCCCAGGCGCGCAGCGCCACGGTGAAGCGCTGGGGCGAGATCAGCTCGCGCTGGAGCTCGGCGATCAGCGCCGCGGCCGCCTCGACGAACCCGGAGGCGCCGGTCGAGGCCTGGAGCGCGTCGAACCGCATGCCGGCCAGCGTGCGCTCCAGCAGCCGCTCGCGCTGCAGATCCGACAGCCGCCGCCCGGCGTACGGCGCCCGGCGCCCGAGCTCGGCCACCAGCCCGCCGAAGGTGAGCACCGAGCCGAGCACCACGTCCTCGCCGGCCAGCTCACGGGCGTAGTGCTCGGCGTCGGACGCCGTCGGCACGACGAGCAGCGCCCCGCGACGCGCCGCCGCCGCGTAGGCGCCGAGCACCTCCCCGGCCTTCGCGGAGTTGGCCGGTCCCAGAACGAGCGTCAGCGCCATCGCCCCCATGGTGGCGCGCCGGGACGACGGACCGGAAGCGGCTGCGGGCGCGGTCCTCCGGGTCAGGCCGCTTCGGGCTGCTGGGCGCCCTCGGCGACGGCGTCGGGAACCGTGCCGTCCGCGGCGGCGCCCGCCGCCTCGTCGGCCTCCGGCGGCTTGGCGCCCTCCCGGGCCCACGGTTCGTCGAACTCCACCCGCCAGCGGCCCTCGTCGGTCTGCGCGAGCGCCAGACGGGCGCGGAAGCTCTTGCCCGACCGGCCCTTGAAACCGGTGACGGCCCGCGCGGTCCGGCCGGTCTTGATCAGCTCCTTGGCCACCGAGACCGGCAGCTGCTTGCCGGCCTTGGACTTCCAGATGACGAACCCGCAGCCAGGATCCTCACGCGACCAGCACGAGTAGCCCTTGCGGTTCTCGACGATGTCGTGGGCGCACACCGGACAGGGTCCGAGGTTGGCCCGCGGGATGCGGACGTCCTTGAGCTTGGCGTCGAGCTCGCCGACGGTCTCCTCGGTGAACTTGACGATGTCGCCCATGAACGCCTCGCGCGAGTCCTGGCCGGTCTCGATCTTGGCGAGCCGGTGCTCCCAGTCGCCGGTCATGCCGGGGCTGGTCAGGGGGTGCTCGCCGAGCAGGCGGATCACGTTGAGGCCCTTCTCGGTGACCACCAGCGCCCGCCCGTCGCGCTCGATGTAGCCGACCTGGAGCAGCCGCTCGATGATCGCGGCCCGGGTCGCCGGGGTGCCGATCCCGGATTCCTTCATCGCCTCGCGCAGCTCCTCCTCCTCGACGAGCTTGCCGGCGGTCTCCATCATGTCCAGCAGCGAGCGCTCGGTGTGGCGGCGCGGCGGCTTGGTCTCCTTGGCCTGGTC
>JBELAG010000299.1:0-7590 GCA_049509055.1 Solirubrobacteraceae bacterium | reverse complement strand
GCGCGGGCCGAGCCGCGGATCGTCTCCTGGTAGGGGACGCGCGGCGGCTTGAGCGTCACCTCGGCGCCGAAGCGCCCGCGCAGGCGCTCGACGATCACCTCGACGTGGACCTGCGACAACCCGGCGACGATCTGCTCGCCGGTCTGCGGGTCGCGGTGCAGGTCGATCGTCGGGTCCTCCTCCTGCAGGCGCCGCAGCGCGGTGAACACCTTGTCCTCGTCGCCCTTGGCCTTGGGCTCGATCGCGAACGCCATGACCGGCGCCGGGAGCTTGATCGACGGCATCGAGATCGGCTCGTCGCGGGAGGCGAGCCAGTCGCCGGCCCGGGTCTCCTTGAGCTTGGCGACGGCGCCGATGTCCCCGGGGCCGAACTCGGTGGTGTGGCCGGTCTGGGCGCCCTCGAAGGTGACGAGCTGACCGATGCGCTCGCGGTTGTGGGTGCGCGTGTTGAGGACCTGGGAGTCCTGCGACAGCACGCCCTGGTAGACCCGGAACAGGTTGATGCGCCCGGCGAACGGATCGGCGCGGGTCTTGAAGACGTAGGCGAACAGCTCCTTGTCCTCGATCGGCTCCAACGTGACCTCGCCGACCTCCAGGCCGCCGTGCTTGACCGGCGAGGGCAGGTCCTCGACGATCGCGTCGAGCAGCCGGTTGGTGCCGAGGTTGCGCGTGACGACGCCGCAGGTGACCGGGAACAGCAAGCCGTGATTGGTGCCCTCCTTCAGCGCCGTGACGATCTCCTCGTGGGAGATCTCGTCGCCCTCCAGGTAGCGCTCCATCAGCACGTCGGAGGTCTCGGAGACCTCGTCCATCAGCTTCTCGCGGTACTCGGCGGCCTGGTCGGCCAGCTCATCGGGGATCGGGATCTCGGCGCAGTTCTCCCGCGCGACCCCTTCGTAGCGGTAGGCCTTCATGTCGATCAGGTCGATCAGGCCGGAGATCTCGTGCTCGACGCCGATCGGGATCTCGGTGGCGACGACGTGCTGGCCGAAGGTCGACTTCAGCGACTCCAGCGTGCGGAAGAAGTCGGCGCGCTCGCGATCGAGCATGTTGACAAACACCAGGCGGGCGAGATCGAGCTCGGCCGCGCGCTGCCACAGGCGATTGGTGTGCACCTCGACGCCCATCACGGCGTTGACGACGAACACCGCCGACTCGCAGACGCGCAGCGCGCCGAGCGCGTCGGCGACGAAGCTCGAGTCACCCGGGGTGTCGATCAGGTTGACCTTGCGCTGCTGCCACTCAAACGAGCTGAGCGCGAGCGAGATCGACATCTGGCGGGCCTTCTCGTCGGGGTCGGTATCGGAGACGGTGGTGCCGTCGATCACGGTGCCGAGCCGGTTGATCGCGCCCGCCTGGAACATCAGCGCCTCGTGCAGGGACGTCTTTCCACTGCCGCGGTGGCCGACGAGGGCCACATTGCGGATCCTATCCGCGGCCTTGTGCATGGCTCAAACTCCTCTCGCTCTGGGGCCGAAACAGCGACCTTATCGCGTTGGGGAGACGGGTGGCCCTGCCTCACCGGCCGCCCGCCCGGCCGCGCTAGGCCAGCTCTTCTGAGAGCTTGGAGCGCAGCCGCAGCACCGCCTTGGTGTGCAGCTGGGACACGCGTGACTCGGTCACGCCGAGGACCTCGCCGATCTCTCGCAGCGTCAGGTTCTCGTAGTAGTACAGCGCGACGACGAGCTTCTCACGCTCGGGCAGGGCGGCGATCGCGTCGGCGATCCGGTCGCGCAGCTCGGACTCGTCGACCAGCATCTGGGGATCGGGGGCGCCGTGGTCGGGAATCGTGTCGAGCAGTGACACCGAGTCGCCGCTGGAGTCCGACACGCTCCACAGCTCGTCGAGCGCGACGATCGTCGAGTTGGAGATCTGCAGCAGCGCGTCCTGGAAGTCCTGGACGCTGATCTCGAGCTCGGTGGCCATCTCGTCGTCGGTGGGGGCGCGCTGGAACCGCGCCTCGAGCTTCATGTTGGCCCGCTCGAACTGGCGCGCGCGGGCGCGCACCGAGCGCGGCACCCAGTCGAGCGTCCGCAGCTCGTCGATGATCGCGCCGCGGATGCGGGTGATCGCGTAGGTCTCGAACTTGATCTCGCGCGTCAGGTCGAAGCGCTCGATCGCCGAGATCAGCCCCCCGAGGCCGTAGGAGATCAGGTCGGCCTCCTCGACGTGCGCAGGCAGACCGGAGCCCATCCGGCCGGCGACATACTTCACCAGCGGCGAGTAGGCCACGACCAGCCGTTCGCGAGCCCGCTCGTCGCTGGTGGACTTGTAGCGGCGCCAGAGCTCCTGAAGCTCAATCGCTTTCACGTTGGTTTCCAGTGCTTACTCCACTTCTCAGTGTCACGCCCGTGGATGGGAGCTCTCGTACGCCGAGCGAAGCCGCGCCGACTCTACCCGAGTGTAGACCTGGGTCGTCGAGATGCTCGCGTGGCCGAGCAGCTCCTGGATCGACCGCAGGTCCGCCCCGCCCTCGAGCAGGTGGGTGGCGAACGAGTGGCGCAGCGCGTGCGGATGGGCGTCGGCGAGCGCCGGCGCGGCGCGCGTCGCCAGCCGCGACCACGTCCGCAGCCGCCGTCGCACGTCGGAGGTTCCCAGCCGTCGCCCGGACTTCGACAGAAACAGCGCCCGGAGCTCACCGATCGCCAGCTGCGGCCGTCCCTGCGACAGGTAGCGCGCCAGCGCCGCGAGCGCGTGCTCGCCGGCCGGCACGAGGCGCGTCTTGCCGCCCTTGCCCTCGACGCGCACCGCCTCACCGTCGAAGTCGACCGACTCGACGTCGAGCGAGACGAGCTCCTCGGCCCGCAGCCCGCTCGCGTAGGCGAGCTCGAACAGCGCCCGGTCGCGTAGCGCCAGCGGCGTCGTCGCCGGGATCCGGTCGAGCAGCGCGACGACCTCGGTCGCCTTGAACACCTGGGGCAGGCGCTGGGAGCGCTTGGGCGAGCGCAACAGCTCGGCGGGGTTCTCGTCGCGCTCGCCGTCCTCGATCAGCGCCCGGAACAGCCCGCGCAGCGCGGCCAGCTTGCGGGCGATCGTGGCGGGGGCCTGGCCGGTCGCCGACAGCTCGGCGACGTAGCGGCGCAGCGCCCGGACGTCGACGTCGGCCGGCGACAGCCGGTGCCGGTCCGCCCAGCGGGCGAACTGGCCGACGTCGATCGCGTAGGCGGTGCGCGTCCGGGCCGCGACGGCGCGGCGGCGCAGACCGGCGTCGAAACCGTCGAGCGCCGCTGCCCAGGCGACCGGGATCTCGGGAGCGCCGGCGGGCGCCGGTGAGGGCGGGTGAGACATCGTCGGTCTCACCTCTTCGGCGGGGCCGTCGGAGTGCCTGCCCGGGCACGCCGGCCGTCGCGCGGCGCGCCGGCGTGTGGGATGGGGCGCCGCGGCCATCGCTCGCGGTCGATGACAGACCGCGAGACCGGCACTACGTGACTCGGACGATCGTCCCGATCGGCGTGTAGGGGTAGACCTGCCCGGCGGTCGCGTAGGGCATCTCGACGCAACCCAGGCTCTGCGGGAAGCCGTAGGACGCGCGAATGAAGCCGTGCAGCGCGTCGCCGCCGTTGAAGTAGCTCACCCACGGGATCCCGGGATCGCTGTAGTGGCTGCCGTCGGGATTGACTCCGGACATCGTCGTCACCGGAACGTGCTCGAACACGGCGAACGTTCCCTGCGCGGTCGGCGCGGCGGCGATCCCGGTGTTGACCGCGGCGGTCATCACGGTCTTGCCGTTGTGCCACAGGTCCAGCGATTCCGGACTGCTCTCCTCGCTGACGTCGACGACGGTGTAGCCGAACGACGACCGGTCCCCGGCGATCACGGCGTTGATCAGCGAGCGCCAGACCTGCGAGCCGGCGATCCCGTCGTCGAGGAAGCCGTGGTCGTTCTCGAACGCCATCACCGCGCCCTTGGTCAGCTCGCCGTAGGTTCCGGTCTGCCAGTCGCCGAGCACCCATGAGGGGGTGTCGGCGTAGCGCGGCGAGAACGTGCCGGCCGGCGGCTTGACCGCGGCCTGCTCCTGGGCGGACTCGGTCAGCGCCACCGGCGTTCCGGTCTCCTTGAAGGTCATCGGCAGGTAGCCGAGCGTCGCCAGCACCTGCTGCAGGCGGACGGTCGACGCCGGCGGGACCGTCCAGCTGCCGTTGCTGGCGTCCTTGCCCTGCTGGCCACCGACCAGCCGGACGTCGCTGGGCAACGCGACGTTGACGGTCGCGCCGAGGCCGTAGCCGTAGCCCTCGGGCTGGAACACGATCGCGTGCGTGTTGATCTCGTGCCAGGTGCCCTGGGTCGTCGGCGAGACCGGCGGCAGGTGCGATCCGAGCACCGACGACACCGGCTTGGAGAAGGTCAGCATGATCGGCGTGTCGGACCTGATCCGGGTGCCGGGCGCCGGGTCGGCGACGGCGGTCGCGGCGCCGCCCGCCGGGAACCACGAGACGAGCGCGCGGCGCGCGCTCTCCCAGCTGCGCGGCGCGGCGGAGACGTAGGTCGAGCCGGCGGTGCCGCTGTGCGGGAGCGCGATCACGCTCTGGGGCGATGCGAGCACGTGGCGCACGAGGTGCCCGGCCGCGGCGACCGAGAAGACCGCGACCGGCGACTTGAAGTGCAGGTCGACGGGGGCACCGGCGCGCACGGTGAGGTAGTGCGAGCGCAGGCTGGCGACGGGCGTGATCAGCGACAGCGTCAGGCGCTGGGTGGAGCCGGCCAGCCAGGCGATCCACCCGGGACGCTTGACGACGACCTCCAGCGAGAGCTTCTCGTCGGCCGGGACGAGCCCGGTCGGGAAGATCCTGCCGTCGCGTACGACGACCGGCACGACCGCGCCGTCGGCGCCGCCGATCACGCTGACGTGCTCGATCGTGCCGCCGCCCAGCGGCATGCCGATCTTGGCGATCGCGCTGGAGTCGACGGTCAGGCTCGCTCGCGCCGAGGTGAGCAGGATCGCGCCCGCCGCGAGCACGCCGAGCACCAGCAGCAGCCCGCCGGCGACCATGTAGCGCCCGCGCGGAAGCCGCCCGCGCGACGCCGACGCGCCGGAGCGCCCCATCGCCGCCGAGCCCCCCGCCTTCGGTGCCCTCAAGTAGGAAACGCCAGCCACTCCCGGCAATGGTACCGAGTGACGTTGACTGATCAAGCGTCTACGGCGTTGCTAACTGGACTGCAACCGTCTTTGCATCGGTTCCGGCCGGTTCCGGCCGGTTTCGGCCGGTTTCGGCCGGTTTCGGCCGGCTTCGGCCGCCCGCGCGCGCAGCCGATCCCCGCCGGTTGGGGGGTCAGCGGGTGATCGCGCCCTCGGCGGCGCTCGACACGAGGCGCGCGTACTTGCTCAGCGCCACCCCGGGGAACGGGCGTTGCGGAGGCTCGTAGGCGCGGGCCCGCTCGGCCAGCTGCTCGTCGGAGAGCGCCACGTCGAGGCGGCGGGCATCGACGTCGAGCGTGATCTCGTCGCCGTCGCGGACGAGGCCGATCGGCCCGCCCCTCGCCGCCTCGGGCGCGACGTGACCGGCCATCAGCCCGTGGGTGGCGCCCGAGAAGCGGCCGTCGGTGAGCAGCGCGACGTCCTCGCCGAGGCCCTCGCCGACCAGCGCCGCGGTGACCGCCAGCATCTCCCGCATGCCGGGCCCGCCCGCCGGGCCCTCGTTGCGGATCACGATCACGTCGCCGGCCCGGATCGAGCGCGCGGTGACCGCCGCCATGCACGCCTCCTCGGACTCGAACACCCGCGCCGGCCCGGTCTGCTTGCGGCGCTCGTGACCGGCGAGCTTGACGACGCACCCCTCGGGCGCGAGGTTGCCATGGAGGATCGCCAGGCCGCCGGTCGTCTTGATCGGCCGATCGAGCGGCCGCACGACCTCCTGGCCGGGCGTCTCGACCGCCGAGGCGGCCACCTCGCCCGCCGTCTGGCCGGTGACGGTGATCGCGTCCTCGTGCAGCAGACCGGCCTCCGACAGGCGCTTCATCACCAGCGGCACCCCGCCGGCGGCGTACAGGTCGGGCGCGACGAAGCGCCCGCCGGGCTTGAGGTCGCACAGCAGCGGCGTGCGCGTGGAGATCTCGTCGAAGTCGTCGATCGACAGCTCGATTCCCATCTCGCGGGCGACGGCCAGCAGGTGCAGCACGCCGTTGGTGGAGCCGCCCGAGCAGGCGATCGCGGCGATCGCGTTCTCCAGGCTCTCGCGGGTGATGATCTCGCTCGGGCGGAGGTTTCGCCGCAGCACGTCGAACACGAGCTCGCCCGCCTGCTCGGCGACCGTCTCCTTGCGCGGATCGGCGGCGGGCACCATCCCGAGGCCGGCGGGCGAGATCCCCAGCACCTCGAACGCCATCGCCATCGTGTTGGCCGTGAACTGGCCGCCGCAGGCGCCGAAGCCGGGCGAGGCGCTGTTGACGACCTCCTCGAGCTCGGCGTCGTCGATCCGGCCCGCGGCGTGCGCGCCGACCGCCTCGAACACCTCCTGGATCGTGATCCGCTCGCCGTGCAGCTCGCCGGGCATGATCGAACCGCCGTACAGCATCAGGCTCGGGATGTTGAGCCGGCACAGCGCCATCACCGTCCCGGGGATCGTCTTGTCGCAGCCGGAGATCGCGATCACCGCGTCGAACGCATGGGCGGAGACGACGAGCTCGATCGAGTCGGCGATCACCTCGCGGCTGGCCAGCGACGCCCGCATCCCGGGCGCGCCCATCGTGATGCCGTCGGAGATCGCGATCGTGTTGAGCTCCATCGGCGTCCCGCCGGCCGCCCGGATCCCGGCCTTGACCTTGGCGCCGAGCGCGCGATGGTGGAAGTTGCACGGCATCGTCTCGATCCAGGTGTTGGCGACCGCGATCAGCGGCTTGGCCAGCGCGTCCTCGTCGAAGCCGATGCCCTTCAGCTGGGCGCGGGCGGCGGCGCGCTCCGGGCCCTCCGTCAGCGCGCGGCTGCGGTGCTTGAGGTCGAATGCCTGTGAGGTGCTCATGGGGGCGCGAACTGTAGCGAGCGCCGGGCGGCGATCGCGCTCGGCGGTCGGGCTAGCCCGCGGTGTCGAGCGGGGTCGACGACGCCGCGTTGCGCGCCGCATCGCGCATCCGCGCCCGCTCCCACTGCGACAGCCGCCACAGGTCGCGCTTGACGCGCACCGGGTCGAGCTGGCGGCCAGGGAGGTGCATGTTGGCGGTCGAGATCAGGCGCTGCTCGTCGCCGGTGAGCGCCATCCACTTGGCGAGCACATCGTCGGAGTCTGGCAGCCGGGCGCTGCCGTAGGGGCGCGTCTGGTCAGGGAACGCGACGCAGTACTCGTTGAGCAGCCGGTGGGTCTGGGCCAGATAGGCGATGATCGCGCGGTGGGGGTAGATGAGGTAGGCGTAGGCGGCGCCGCCGGTGCCGTTGGCCTGCACCGGGCCCTCCGCCTGCGTGCCCCAGACCCGGATGAACCCGAGGTCCCGGTACATCGCCCACTCCTCCTCGTTGACGCAGGAGCGCAGCAGCGCGCGGGCGCGCTGCTCGGCGCGGCGCTCCCGGCCCGGGTCATAGGGCATCACCGGCGCCAGCTGCCGGCGGGCGCGGTGGCGCGACCACATCTCCTCGAGCCGGGGCAGCAGTTCCTCGGAGAG
>JBELAG010000298.1:0-7596 GCA_049509055.1 Solirubrobacteraceae bacterium | reverse complement strand
CTCGTCGACCTGCCGAGCTCCGACCGGGTCCCGACCCGGGCGCTCGCGCGGCGGCTGCTGGACCGGATGCGCGACCACTGCGTCGACCTCGGCTCGGCCGACGAGCTGGCCGCCGTGGAGGACCTGCTGGCGCGCGGCAACGGCGCTGCCCGGCAGGTCGTCGTCTACGAGGCCAACCACGATCTCCGCGAGGTGATGGCGGAGATCGTCGCCGCCACGCTCGTCAGCTGACGCGCCCCTCGCGGCGCCCCCGCGCGGGCCGGCAGGGCCCGTCACGGCGGGCGGGCGCAGGATCGTCGCCGCCGGCCATCGAGCCGGTTCTACAATCGCTATGTGAGCACCGGCGGCCAGGACCTCTTCGTGATCTGCAAGAGCTGCGGGTCGGAGGTGAGCCCCTACATCACCGAGTGTCCGTATTGCGGAAACCGGCTGCGCAAGCGCGCTCCCAAGCTCGACCGCGACCAGCGTGTCGCCGAGCGCAAGGCCCGGCGGACGCCCACTCCGCTGCTCACCCGGCTGCGGCGCGACGAGATTCCCGGGATCCGGGGGGACCGGCGTCCGTACGGGACGCTCGTGCTGGTGGCGGCGGGCCTGATCGGCGCCGTGCTGTGGCGCACCGGACTGGGCAGCGTCGGCGGCGACCTCGTGATCATCGGCAAGCCGGGACAGCAGTGGTGGCGCCTGTTCACCGCGGCGTTCGGCTATGGCAACACCGGCTACGCGTTCGTCACGCTGGCCGCGATCGCCCTGTTCGGCTGGCTGCTGGAGCGCCGTCACGGGCCGGTGCCGGTGATCCTGCTGTTCGTCCTGGGCGGCGTCGGCGGCCTGGCGGCGACCGCGGCGGTGTACCCGGATCCGTTCGCGCTCGGGGCGAGCGGCGCCGCGCTGGCGATGATCTGCGCCTGGGCGACGCCCGACCTGCTGGCGCTGCGCCGGGGCGAGGAGATCGAGGGTGACCTGCTCGGGGCCGTCGCGTTCGCGCTCGTGGTGGCGCTGATGCCGCTGGCGGTGCCCTACGACAGCTGGGTCGCCGACGGCGTCGGCGCGATCGCGGGGTTCGCGGTCGGGCTGCCGCTCGCGCGCCTCGCCCTGCGCTGAGCGCTGAGCGCTGAGCGCTGAGCGCTGAGTGCTGAGCGCGGCCCGAGCGCCGGCGGCCGGGTTCGCCGCGCCGGCCACGTATGATGCCGAGGGCGAGTGCCGGACCGCGCCTACACCGACGCCGAGCTGGACGCCGCGATCGACGCGATCACCGATCCGATCCGGTTGCGCGACGCCCAGGATCTCGTCCTGCGCGCGGCGCCGTCGCTCCAGCGCGTGCTGGCCGCGGCGATGGCCGAGGGCGGCTGGTTTGACGCCGCCCACACCGGGGCAGTCCGGGAGGCGGCCGCCGAGCCCGATCCGGAAGCGCGGGCGCGGGCGGTGCGGACGTTGCTCGCCGAGGAGACGCGGCTGGGGATGCTGGTGGGAGTCGCCGTGGGCTTTGAGCTGTCCAGGGCGTTGCAACGGACGGAAACCGACAACCGACAGGAGGACTGACCACGATGGATCTGCGCTATCTCGGCCACAGCTGCTTCCAGCTCTCAGACGGAGAGGCGACCGTCCTGATCGATCCGTTCCTCACCGGAAACCCCAAGGCGCCGGTCACCGCCGAGGAGGTGAATCCGGGCACGGTGCTCATCACCCACGGCCATGCCGATCACGTCGGCGACGCGGTGGCGATCGCCAAGCGCACGGGGGCGCCGGCGGTGGCGATCACCGAGCTCGCCGGGGAGCTCGGCGAGGAGGGGGTCGAGGTGCGCGACTGCAACCTCGGCGGCACCGCGACGTTCGACTGGGGCTGGGTCAAGCTCGTTCCCGCCTGGCACACCTCGACGACGCCGAAGGGCACCGTCAACACCCCCGCGGGCCTGCTGATCAACTTCAAGGACACGATCGTCTACCACCTCGGTGACACCTGCGTGTTCTCCGACCTCAAGCTCGTCGGCAAGCGCCATCCGATCGACATCGCGCTGATGTGCATCGGCGGTCACTACACGATGGACCGCTTCGACGCGGTCGACGCCGCCGAACTGGTGGGCGCCAAGACGGTGATCCCGTGCCACTACAACACGTTCCCGCCGATCGAGGCCGACGCCGAGGCGTTCAAGGCCGACGTCGAGGCGGCGACGGGCTCCGCCGTGCTCGTGCTGGCGCCCGGCGGGACGCACACGGCATGACGCACGCCATCGTCCTGATCCAAGCCGAGGGCGCGGCGCTGTCCACGCTCGGCGGCGAGCTGGCCGGCATCGAGGGAGTCGCCGAGGCCTACTCCGTCACCGGCGAATGGGATTTCGTCGCGATCCTGCGACTGCGCGAGCAGGACCAGCTCGCCCAGGTGGTGACCGGCCGGCTCTCGCAGCTGGCCGGAGTGCGACGCACGCAGACGATGGTGGCGTTCGAGGTGTACTCGCGCCACGATCTGGAGGCGCTGTTCTCGGTCGGTCAGTGAGCGGCTGATCCGACGCCGACCCCGGCGACCGCCAGCGCGCGGTCAAACGCCGCGGCCATCGCCTCATACGTGTAGGCCGCGGCCGCGTCATGGGCGGCGGCTCCGAGCCGGTCGCGCAGCGCCGGGTCGGCGAGCAGCCGGTCGATCGCGCCGGCGAGCCCGGCCGGGTCGCCGGGGCCGACGACCAGCCCGGTCACGCCGTCGCGGACGAGGCCGCCGCCGGCGGCGCCGACCGCGGAGGTGACGACGACCGGACGGCGCTGGAGCATGGCCTCATTGCACACCAGCCCCCACGGCTCCTTGAAGCGCGGGGTCGCCACCGAGGGCACCAGCGTCAGCGCGGCCGCCCGGTAGGCGACCGCCAGCGTGTCCCGCGGCAGCGCGCCGAGCAGGCGGGCGCCCGGCAGCGCGGCGGCGGCCGCGCGCAGCGGCCCGTCGCCGACCAGCACGAGCGTCGCGCCGCTCGACACCAGCGGCCACGCCCGCAGCAGCACCTCGATCCCCTTCTCGGCGACCAGCCGGCCGCTGTAGAGCACGAGCGGCCCGGCGCCGAGGCGGTGGGCGCCGCGAAACGCGCGCAGCTCGTCGTCGCCGACGGCGCGGGCGAACAGCTCGGGCTCGACCGCCTGCGGCGCCACGAACACGTCATCGTCGCGGCCGCGGATGCCGGCGACGAAGTGCCGGACGTGGTCGCCGTAGGCGATCACGGCGTCGGAGTGGCGGTAGATGTGGCGGATGACCGGCAGCGCGAGGGCGTGGGAGGCCGAGCGCGGCTGATGCCAGACCGATGCCCAGAACACGAACGGCTTGCGATAGCGCCTGGCGCCGAGGTAGGCGGCGGGCAGCAGCGCGCCGCCCGCGAACGGCGCGATCGCGGCGTCGTAGGACCGCCCGATCGACAGCGCCTCCGGCAGTCCGCGCAGGCGGCGCGCCGGAAACGGTGCGGCCGCCAGCTGGCCGTCGAGGTCGGCGAACCATGGCGGAACGTAGCGATCGCCGCCGCCGTAGCAGAGGACCTCGACGCCATGGCGCTCGGCGAGCAACCGGTACAGGGGCACCCGGTAGTCGCTGAGATACGTCGTCAGCAGCGCGATCGCCATCTCACCGACTCCGACGAGCAGCGGGTCAGCCGATGCGCGCGCCCGGCTCCGCGCCCCGGTCGGGGCGCAGCAGGACCACGCCGCGCTGCTCGTCGAGCGCGCCGAGGACGAGCACCTCGGAGCGGACCGGCCCGATCTGCCGGGGCGGGAAGTTCACGACCGCGACGACGAGCGTGCCCTCGAGCTCCTCACGCGAGTAGTGGGTGATCTGAGCCGAGGAGCGCTTGGTCCCGAGCTCGAGCCCGAAATCGATCGTCAGCTTCCACGCGGGTGTGCGGGCCTCCGGGAAGTCCTCCACCGAGACGATGCGGCCGACCCGCATGTCGACCGCCGTGAAGTGCTCGAAGTCGATCACTGCGGCGCGGGCGTCGTCGACGTCTGCGTCGGGTCGGTCGTCGTCCCCGGCGTGGTCGACTGAGGCGCGGGGGTCGTCGTCGTCGTCGTGCTCGTGGTGGTCGGTGTCGTCGTGGTCGGAGCGGTCGTCGTCGTCGGCGTCGTCGTGGTCGGAGCGGTCGTCGTGGTCGTGGTCGTGGTCGTGGTCGTGGTCGTGGTCGTGGTCGTGGTCGTGGTCGTGGTCGTGGCCGCCGTCGTCGACGTGCTCGTCGTGATCGGATCAGGCGCCGTCGCCGCGGGCCCGGCGGGCGACGCCGTGACCGGGGGCGCGGTCGTCGGGACCGGCAGGACGGTCGGGTCGGTCTCGGTCTCGGTGCGCCCGGCCGGGGTCGGGGTCGTGGCGGTCGGCGCGGCCGCGACGGTGGTGGTCGTCGGGGTCGTGGCGGTCGTCGTGATCGTGGTCCTGGGCGTGGCGGCCGCCTTGGCCCGGGCGGCAGCGCGCGCCGCCCGGCGGGCGACCGTGGTCCGGGCCGCGCTTGCCGTGCGCGGGTCGGCGCCCGCGGCGGGGACGGTCGAGGGGGGTTCGGCCGAGGACGAGACGGGGGCGGCCGGGGCGGGCTGCGCCGCCGCGGCGGCGACGGGCGCCGCGGCCACCACCGGATGGTGGGCGGCGTGACGGGCGGAGTGACCGACCTCGACCGCGCCCGCGGTGACGAGCGCGGCGGCGGCGATCCCGGCGGCGGCCTTGGCGGCGATCGCGCCGATCCCGGCGGAGATCACGCCGCCGGGCCCGGCGACGGCGACCGAGCCGGCCGCCGCGGTGGTGCCGACGCCGGCGACTCCGGCGCCGGCGGCGCTCGAGCCCGCGGCGGTCGCGCCCGAGCCGGCGGCGGTGGCGCCCGACCCGGCTCCGGCCGAGTGCCCGAGATGCAGGAACAGCAGCTTGCGCAGGACGAAGGCAGGCCCCACCGGCATCAGCGCCGCCAGCGCCTTGTTGGTGGAGCGCAGCTGGGCGCGGAAGGCCGAGCAGCGCTCGCAGCTGCGCAGGTGGCGGCGCACGAGCGGGGTGGGCCGGCGGGCGAGACCCTCGGCCACCTCGGCGAGCTGGATCCGCACCTCGTCGCAGGTCAGCAGCCGCGCCTCGGCGGCCTCCGCCAGCGACAGCCTCGCCCGCACGAGCAGGGACTTCACGCCCGGGACGGTGGTCTCCATCGCCTCGGCGATCTGCTCGTAGGAGAGCGCGTCCATCTCGCGCAGGACGAGCGCGGTCTTCTGGGTCTCGGGCAGCTCATGGATGTCGCCGACCAGCAGACGGAACTGCTCGCGCTCGTGCACATTGTCGTCGGTGCTGGCGCCGTGCTCGGCGAGGTGGTGGTCCATCGAGTCGACGCCGATCGCCTGGATCCGCCGCAGGTGGTTGAGGCTGCTGTTGCGGGTGATTCGGTAGAGCCACGGCCGGACGTTGATCGGCCGGTCGTCGGCCAGGATCGCGTTGAAGGCGGCGGTCATGACCTCCTGGAGGACGTCCTCGGCGTCCTCGCGCGAGCTCAGCAGATGTCGACAGAACGCCAGCAGCCGCGTCTCATAGCGGCCGACGAGGACGTCGAAGGCGGCCGTGTTGCCCTTGCGCAGGAACGCGATCAGCCGCTCGTCGGATTGCAGCCGAAGGAGGGACTGGCGTCCGTGCAGTCCGATTCCCCCGGAATATTTCAGGGCTGAGACTTCCATCCGACGTGGAGCAACGCTCCTGTTTCCAGGCTCAAGGACACCGTAGCAGCGCGAAAGTTGCGCTTTTGGTGGTCCGCGACGGCCGGCCCGCACGCCGGGCACGGCGGGGCGGCGGCGATACCCGGGGAGGGACTCGAACCCTCATGCCGCGAGGCAGTCGCTCTTAAGGCGACCGTGTCTGACCAATTCCACCACCCGGGCGTGGGCCGTCACGCTACCCTCTCGCTGCCGGCCGGGCAAAGCGGCCCGACACCGCCGCCCGACACAGCGGCCGAGACCACTAGCCGGCGGCCGACTCGGCGCGCAGGTCGGCGGCCTCGCGGCCGGCGCCGAGCGCCAGCGCGTCGAGCAGGCGCGTCGCGAGAGCGTGATCGCCCGCCGTGCTCAGCGCGTCACGGTCGCCGGCCGGCGACAGGGCATCGATCCAGGCCGATCGCGGACCGCTCACCGCGGCGCCCGGGGCATCGCCCGTGCCCTCGGCGATCGTGGGCCGCCCCGGGCCGAGCGTCACCACGTAGGTGGCGGGCTGGCCGTCGCGGGCATCGTCGACCGTCAGTTCGATGGCGGCTCGAGCCGAGGCGCCGTTGCCGTGACCGAGGAGCCCGGGGATGAGGCGGAAGATCGCGCCGATGTCGATGCACTCGGACTCCCGCGGCGCGCTCCACGCCCACTCGTATCCCCAGCGGGCGAGCTCGCCGAGAACGGGGGCCAGGTCGCGCGAGCGCGAGGTCAGCTCGTAGTCGACACGCGGAGGCACCTCGCGGTAGCGCTTGCGGGTCAGCATGCCGTCGGCGACCATCCGGTTGAGCCGGGAGCGCAGCTGCTCGGTGGAGATCCCGGGCAAAACACGTTGCAATTCGACAAACCGACGGGGACCGGACAGCAGGTCACGGATGATGAGCAGAGTCCACTTGTCGCCCACGAGGTCGAGCGCGCGGGCGTCCGGTGACCACTGGTCGTAGGGATGGCGTTTTGCGGGTGGAACGTGCGACATGAGCGGTTTGCCCCTCAATAGTGAACGTTATCCACAAACCATCTTTTCAGAATAACGGAAAGTTGCGGGTTCGCTTACGTGGTTTGCCGCCAGTTTTCGCCTCACCAATCGTTTCAGGTGGCGATGGGCGAGTTGATCCAGATCCGACAGCGCCGCGCCGTCCCGCCGGCCACGGGTCACGACCGGCCGGCGTTCTTCTTCGATCTCTCCTGCCCGCTGTCCTACCTCACGGCGGAACGGGTGGAGCGCGCCCTCGGAGCGGTGCGGTGGGTGGCGACCGACGGGGCGGCGGTGCGCGGTCTGCCCCGCGGGCCGCGATCGACGCGGGCGCTGCGCTGCACCGCCGAGGCCCGCGCCCGCGCGCTCGGCCTGCCGCTGGTATGGCCCGACACCCTGCGCGATCGCGCTCCGCGGGCGTTGCGGGCGGCAGCGTTCGCGTCTGAACAGGGCGCCGGCGGCGCGTTCGCGCTCGCGGCCAGCCGGCTGGCGTTCTGCGGCGGCTTCGACCTCGAGGACCCCGAGACGCTCGTCGAAGCCGCCGCCGCGGCCGGCGTCGCGCTGGAGGGCTGCCTGGCCGCTGCCGGCCAGCGCTGGCGCGACGCCGACCTGCGCGCCTGCGCGGAGGCGGTGCGCGCGGCCGGCATCCACGAGCTGCCGGCGATCCACGCGGGCGGGGAGTGGTATGCCGGGGAGGCGGGCCTGGCCGCGGGACCCGCGCGCCGCGACCGGCGGCTGGTCGAGCCGGCGGGCGGGCATCCGATGGCGCCGGTCGCCTGACCCCGCCCGCATCCCGGGTGCGCTCCGATCGCGCCGAGGCCCGCGGGCCGCCGGTTGAGCCGGGGCCGATGACAGACTGTGGCGATGGTCGATCCGATCGATCGGGCCGTGCGGGCGGTCGCCCGTCGCAACTCGTTTGCGCTGGTCTGGGCCCAGTTCGGAATCGCGCACCTGGT
>JBELAG010000297.1:0-7613 GCA_049509055.1 Solirubrobacteraceae bacterium | reverse complement strand
CTCGCGCGGCCGGCATCGAGCCCGAGCTGCTGGCCTGGCCGGAGTTCCGCCGCGTCGGCGGCGTCAACGACGACGACAAGCACCAGGGGATCGTGGCGCTCACCCGGCCGCGGGCGCTGCGCACCGAGGCCGAGCTCAACGAGCTCGCCGACGCCCGGGTCGTGCTCGCGCTCGATCAGATCTCCGACCCCCAGAACCTCGGCACGATCCTGCGCAGCGCCGCCTTCTTCGGAGTCGACGGCGCGCTGCTGCTCAAGAACCGCGCGGCCGAGATCACGCCGCTGGTGGCCCGGATCGCGGTCGGCGGCGCCGAGCTCGTGCCCACCTACCGCGTCACCAACCTCGCCCGCAGCCTCGAGATCCTCAAACGGCACGGCTTCTGGGTCTACGGCCTCGACGAACGCGGTGAGCGCACCCTCGCCGAGACCGAATTCGACGCCAAGACCGTGCTCGTCGTCGGCGCCGAGGGAGAGGGCCTGCGCCAGCGCACCAAGCAGTTCTGCGACGCGCTCGTCCGGATCCCGGGCGGCCGGACCGGTCTGGAGAGCCTGAACGCCGGCGTGGCGACCGCGATCGCACTGGCCGAGGTCTTCCGCGACCGCTGACCCCGCGGCCCGCACCGCGCCGCGCCGCGCCGCGCCGCGCCGCGAACCGGCAATACGTGACAAATCCGATCGGCGGCAGCAGATTTGGCGCATTGTGCGCGCCGGAGGCGCGATCGGCGACAAATCCGGCCGGCCGATGTGGATTTGTCACGTTCTGCCGGTGGCCGGGAGGCGCTGGACCGGCGACAGCGGCCCGCGGCGACGAGGCGGGGCGTCAGGCCCGGGAGACGTACTTGCCGGTGCGGGTGTCGACGCGGACGCGCTCGCCGATGTTGACGAACAGCGGAACCTGCACGGTCGCGCCGGTCTCCAGCGTCGCCGGCTTGTTGCCGCCGCCCGACGCGGTGTCACCGCGCAGGCCGGGCTCGGTCTCGGTGACCTCGAGGTCGACGGCGCTCGGCAGCTGCAGCCCGCCGGGCTGCCCGTCGATCATCAGCAGCTCGACCTCATCGTTGGGCTTGGTCCAGCGCAGCTCCTCCTCGAGCTGGCCCTGGGGCACCGCCAGCTGCTCGTAGGAATCGGAGTCCATGAAATGCGCGTCCTGCCCGTCGGCGTAGAGGAACTGCATCCGGCGCACCTCGGTGCGGATCGAGCGGAACTTCTCGCCGGCCCGGAACGTGCGGTCGATCACCGCGCCGTCGGAGGCGCGCCGCAGCTTGGTGCGCACGAATGCGGCGCCCTTGCCGGGGTTCACATGCTGGAATTCGAGCACCTTGAAGACGGTGCCGTCGACTTCGATGTGATTGCCGTTCTTGAGCTGATTCGTCGAGATCATCGCGTGCAAGGCTACCCGCCCGCGGGCGGTGCCACCCTCCGGCGCACGCAGGCCGGCCCGGCAGGCGCTCGAGGGGAGCTAGTTGCGCGCTCCGCCGAGCCCGTGGATCCGGTCGCGCAGCTCTCCGGGAGGGCTCTCGATGATCTGCGAGAAGCGCACGACCGTGACGGTGTCGTCCATCGCGACCTTACGGCCGTAGATCTGCTCGAGGAAGTGCACCATCTCGTCAACCCGGCGAAACTCGGGGTTGTCATGCTCGATCTCGCGGGGGGAGAGATCCTTGACCCGCTTGACCTCGACCTGATCGATCACGGCCTGGAAGATCTTCTCCCGTGGCGAATGCTGGTAGCCGATCGTGACCATCACGCATTCGTTCTTGTGGTACTTGTGAGACTTGTCGCCAAGGCGGATCGTGGCCGTCTTGCGGCCACGGCGCAACTGGTCGGCGAACACCGATGAATAGAAGTTGAGGACCCGCACGGGACCGCAGCCTACCGATCCGCGGTGATTTTCGACAGGGCGCGCCTCACCATCTCGCGTTCGCCATCGTAGGTGAGGGCCTGCGCGGCCTGCTGAAGGGGCATCCAGCGGGCCTCCTCGATCTCATGATCGTGATCGGCGACGTCCCCCGAGCGATACGCGAAGCGGTAGTAGCGGACGACCTTGCGGATGCGTTTGCGCTTGCGCTCGTAGGTGTAGGCGACGTCGCCGAGCGTGTCGATCAGCTCCGCCCGCACGCCGCTCTCCTCCTGGACCTCGCGGGCCGCCGCCTGCTCGGGCGTCTCGTCGCCGTCGAGGTGGCCCTTGGGCAGCCCGAGCACCCGGCGGCCGTCGGCGGCGCGCTTGATCGGCACGATCACGATCGCCTCGCTCCCACGCACCACGACCCCGCCGGCGGAGAACTCATCGGCTCCGGACGGAACGCTAATAGACGTAGCCCTCCAACCGTCCCGGATCGTGGACGGTGAGCCTGCCGCGGCCCTGCGTGATCACACCGGCGCGCTCCAGCACCGCCAAAAACCGGCTGGCCGATTCCCGCGACGAGCCGGCCAGCTGCGCCAGGTCGGCCTGCGTCGCGGTGATCAGCACGTCGCCGACGCCGGCGCCCTCGGCCCGGGCGGTGGCCACGAGCTCGGCCAGCGCCGCGGCGACGCGGCTCTGCACCGTCTGGAAGGACTGGCGGGTGAGCCGCTCGTTGGTGTCGCGCAGCCGCCGGCCCAGCGCCGCCAGCAGCTTCAGCGAGATCTCGGGATGGGCGCGCAGCAGCCGGCGCATGTCGCCGCCGAGGATCGCCACCAGCTCGGTGTCCTCCAGCGCCTCGATCGTCGCCGACCGCGGCTCGTCCTCGAACATCGCCAGCTCGCCGAACACGTCGCCGCCGCCGAACGTCGCCAGCGTGATCATCCGCCCGTCGGTGTGCTCGCGCACGGCGCGGACGCGGCCGGTTCGCACGACGTAGCAGGTGTCGCTCAGATCGCCCTCCCGGAACACGATCTCGCCGCCGCCGAACTGGCGCGGGACGGTGACGTTGGCGACCTGGGCCAGATCCTCCTCAGACAGGGTGGAGAACATCGCCACGCTGTTCAGAAGCGCGATCGTCTCCTCGCTCGTCGCCGCCATCGCCATCACAAATACCACAACCGCCTGCTCGGCCCGCCGCGACGCCGGGGACGCGGAGCTAGACGAGGTCGAGCGCGTGCTCGCGACGGCGCCGGCGCACCGCGAGCCCGGCCCACGCCGCGAGCGCGGCGACGAGCCCCGCCGGGAGGAGCACGGCCAGCGCGATCAGCGCGATGCCGGCCACCACGACGAGCACGCGGCCGGCGTCACGGGCGGCGCGACCGATCGTGAACGAGTGGCCGACCGGAACCGGCGTCACGGCGCCGGCCTGGATCGTGACCGCGATCTGGCTGTCGGCGACCTTGCGCTGGAGGCCGCGCAGTGTGGCGAGGTCGCTGGCGATCGAGGCGTCGGCGTCGCGCAGCTGGAGCTTGAGGCTGTCGACCTGCTCGGTGGTCGTCGCGGCCGCCAGTTGGGTCAGCAGCGATCGGCGCAGCGCCCGCGCCTCGGCGAGCTTGATCCCGGCGCTGCCGACCGTTCCGGTGATGTCGCTGGTGGCGTCGGTGCGCGACAGCACCCGGGCGCCGTTGAGGCTCGACAGCGCCGTCATCGTCGGCTGGAGGTTGGCGCTGGGCACGCTCAGCTGGAAGTTGGCGTAGCCGTTCGCGTTGCCGGTGGCGGTGACCGTTGAGCTGATGACGATGCCCTTCTCGGTGCCGACGACGTCGAACACCTCCTGTGCGACGGTCGAGATGGCCTTGGGATCGGCCTCGAGTGACAGCTGCGCGGACTGGACGACGTCACGGTTTCCGGTCGTCACCGGCGCCGGCGCGGCCGGTGACCCGGCAGCGCCGGACCCAGCCGATGACGACGACCCCGACGATGGCGACGATGCGACGCCGAACGCCGCACTCGCCGGCGCCGACGCCGACGCCGACGCCGGCGACGACGACGCCGACCGAGGAACGGCGGCCTGAGCGGCCGTCGTCGACGTTGAGGCCGAGCTCGAGCTCGCCGCTGCGCTCGCGCCCGAATGCGCGGCCGAGCTCGCGGCCGAGTCCGGGAGCAGCACGCGCGCAGGCAGCGGAGAGGCGACCGGGCCGGAGCGAAGCGCTCCGCCCGACACGACGATCACGACCGCCACCGCCACCGCGCCGGCGACCGCGACGCCCGGGGCGAGCAGCCGGCCGCGCAGCCGGCCGCGCAGCCGCCACCGGCCGCGCCCCGACGCGCCGCCGGCCCGACCGGCTCGCCGCCCGTCGCCGAAATCGCCGAAATCGCCCGCAGCGCCCGCAGCGCCCCCAGCGCCCCCAGCGCCCCCAGCGCCCACGGCGCCCTCCGCGAACCGGGCGGCGACCCGCCGATCAAGCGCCGACGCCCACTCGGGCGCGGGCGCCGGGCGCTCCTGGCGGAGGATCAGCGCGAGCTCGGCGAGCTCGGCGAACTCCGGCTCGACGGGATCGCCGGCCAAGGTGGCGTCGATCGCCAGCAGCGCCGCGGTGGCCGCGGCGCCGGCCCCGGAGTCCTCAGACCTTGGCATCGCAGGCCTCCCTCAGCTTCTCCATCGTTCGGTACAGCAGGGTCCCGGCCGCGCCGTCGCTGATCCCCAGTACGCGCGCGAGCTCGGCGTTGGACAGGCCGGCATGGAATTTGAGCGCGACGACCTCGCGCTCGCGTCCCGACAGGCCCGATAGTGCGGCGCGCACGGCGGTGCGGCGCAGCGCCACCTCGGCGCCGTCCTCGATCCCGACTGCGGCCAGGTCCTCGGGGTCGGAGTGCAGCGTCGCCTGGCGCCGGCGCCGGCGCAGCTCGTCAAGCGCCGCGTTGCGGGCGATCCCGAACAGCCACGCCCGCTCCTGGCCCCGCCGGCGGTCGAATGTGAGCCGCCGGCGATACGCGCGCTCGAAGGCCAGCGCGGTGACGTCCTCGGCCGCGGCACGATCGCGCAGCAGGGTGGCGACGTACGCGTACACGTCGTCGCGGCTGGTGCGGTAGAGCGCCTCGAATCGGTCCCACGAACTGGGGCCCTGGGCGTCGGCGGCACGCGCTTCGGTCTCGATCACACCCTCACTACGCTCGGGCGGGCGATCCATCACGGGCTCGGTATGGTGGCCATGATGCGCCTCGCGCTGGCGACAACGGTACTGACGGCCGCCGCGATCGCCGTCCCGGGCGCGGCGCCGGCGGCGCAGCCGACGGCCGGGGCCGGCGGGCCGACCCGAAAGCAGATCGCTGCGGCGGTGCTTGTGGCCGAGCGCTCGACCGCGCTGTGGGCGACGATCAACATCTGCGGCTCGCGGGCCGATCCGGACATGATCGGCGTCCGCGGCCAGATGCCGGCGCTCGGCTTTGCGGCGTCGCTGGCGATGACCGTGCAGGTCAACGCGTGGTCGACGGCGACCCGGGAGTTCGTCCCGATCCACAGCCGCAGCGCCACACGGACGGTGTCGCTCGGCACGGCCGCCGGCGGGCTGTCGCAGGGCGGCGCCGAGTTCGCGTTCAAGCCGCCCGTGGGGCCGTTGAACGCCACGGTGACGTTCGCCTGGACGCGCGCGGGCACGGTGCTCGCGACGGCCAGCCGCACGACCACTGCCGGCCATCCGCGCGCCGACTTCGGCAGCCCTGCTCACTTCAGCGCGTCCACCTGCACGATCCGCTGACCCGGCCGCTGGCGCCGGGCACCGGGCCGCGGACCGGCTAGCGCTGGCAGCCCGGGCACCAGAACGTGGTGCGGTTGTCGTCGCCCTGGCCGCGGGCGAGGATCCGCTCCCCGCAGCGCCGGCACGGCTGCCCCGGCCGGCGAAACACCCGCGGCTGGTCGGCCATCCGGCCGGTCTCGGCCGAGCGGCGCATGCGCGGGCGCAGGCGCTCGATGATCGCCCGCGCCTCCGCGTCGGTCACCGCGCCGACCGGCCGCCACGGGTCGATCGCCGCCTCCCAGCAGCCCTCGGCCTTCCAGATGTTGCCGATCCCGGCGACGTTGCGCTGGTCCAGCAGCGCGTCGCCGATCCCTCGGGTGTGGTCGTCGGCCCGCAGCCGGGCGAGGAACCCCACGTAGTCGAACTCGACCGCCAGGACGTCGGGCCCGAGCGCCACCAGCCGCTGGTCAAACCGCGTCCGCCCGTCGGTCAGCAGCTCGAGCACCGGTCCGTCGAACTGCACGACCTGGTGTCCGCTGCGCTCGATCACCAGCCAGGCGCGGCGGGGCGAGCGACGCCAGCGCTGACCGGGCGCATACACGCCCCACGAGCCGGTCATCCGCAGGTGCGAGTGCAGCGTCAGGTCGCCGTCGAAGTGGACGAAGAGGTGCTTGCCGTGGGTGCGGATCTCGGTGACCGTGCGCCCGCCGAGTCGCTCGGGCCAGCGGTCGAGCGCGTGCCGGGGGTGCGGCGTGCGAATCGCGTCGGGGACCTGGCCCTCGAGCACCGCCCGGATGCGCCGGGCGGCGTAGGCGATCGTGTCCCCCTCGGGCATCGGCGCGGACCGCTACGCCGTCAGCGTCAGGCGCCGCGGCCCCTCCTGGAAGCCGAGCTCCAGCAGCGCCGGCCCGAGCGCCGACCCGGTCGCGGGCAGGCCGTCGACCTTCTCGAGCGCCAGCCGCTTGACCCGCCCGGCCTTGACCGCGGCGGCGAGCGCCGACAGCGCGGGGCCGAGCCGGGGGTCGTCGCCGGCGACGAGCGTCTGCAGCGCGCGTCCGCTGCGCTCCAGATACAGGATCAGCTCACCGCCGACGAGCACGACGTAGGCGCCCGCGACGCGGGCCGGCCGGCGACCGGGTGCGTCGGATTCCGGCGAGGGCGCCCGGCGCGGCCACGGCAGCGCCGCTCCGTAGGGCTGCGCGGGGTCGACCGCCGCCAGCACGAGCGGCGCGCCGGCGCCCTCGCCCGCGCCCGGCCGCGCACGCAGCCGCTCGACGGCACCCGGCAGCGCGAACTGCGCGCCGCCGAGGCCCTCCAGGAAGTAGCCGCGGCGGGCGACGCCGAGCGTCTCGAGCTGGGTCAGCTCGGAGTAGATCGCCGAGAATCCGCCGGGGAGCCCCTCGGCGAGCACCTGCTCGCGGGTGACGATCCCGTAACGCTCGAGCAGCAGCTCACCCCACGCCCGGCGTCGCGTGCCCGGATCGACCGCGCCGTCCACCGAGCGCAGCAGCGGCTCGACCAGCGACCACCGTCCCTGGACCTGCGCGGCCGCGCCGTCGCGCCGGCGGGCGACGCCGAACCGGCCCGCTCGCCGGCCCGCGCGGCGACCCGAGGTCGATGCCCGCGAGGCCGCGTCGCGCTGAGCGCGGGCCAGCGTCAGCCGCGGCGCGCGCAGCGGAGCGAACGCGTCGTTGGTCGCCGCGCCCGCCCACGCCAGGTCCCACAGCGCCTCCTGGATCTCCTCGGGCGCCAGCGGAACGTCGACGAGCAGGTCGGTGAAGAAGCACGCCCCGGCCGCCAGCCGCGCCCGCACGGCCTCGTGGGCCTCCGATGCCGGCGCTTCGCCGCGGACCGACACCCCGCCGAGCAGCGGGAGATCCTCACGGAAGTAGAGCGCGACCCGGCCCGACGCGCGCCCCAGCGCGCCGGCCCCGATCCACACCACCTCGCCGGCCGCGCACAGCTGATCCATCCACGACGGCGAATAGGCGCCCACCCGGCGGGGCAGCACGTCGCGCTCCCACACCTCGGCGG
>JBELAG010000296.1:0-7782 GCA_049509055.1 Solirubrobacteraceae bacterium | reverse complement strand
CGGCCGGTGCCTTCTGTTGAACGGTCCGGCCGCACGGGCTGCAACCCGCGCGCGCCTCTACCTATCGCTGTTCGACACGAAGGCCCGGCCACCTTCCACGATGCCTCGCAGGCCTCCGCCGGAGAGCCCTAGCAACCCGGCATATGACATCTTTCGAAACGCTTTCAGCGAAAGCGCCTCAGTGTCCGGAAAATCGGGGGAATTCCAGCCCGGATCGCCTGCTTTGACGGCTGGGCGATCGCCAACGCGAAGCGCTTGGTCAACGAGGCCAGTCTGCCGCGCGACGTCGAGATCAGAGCGGGCTGGGACGCCTTCCTGGCCTCCGCTCAACGACCCGCAGCGCAGCAGAGATCAAAACCCTCCTCGAGCACGGGCTCCAGGAGCGCGGAGACTCGGAAGATCGACTCGGTTGCCACGTTGGGCAACTGGGCTCCGCAGGCGAGGACTGAAACCACGGCTGCCGAGGCCACGACCCCCGCGGGCAACGACCCCGGGCTGGTTGAACAGCGGGGCGTCGCGATCGGCGGCAGCTCCGGCATTGGATTGGCGATCGCCAACGCGCCCGCGCCGAAGGCGCCGAGGTGATCATCACGGGTCGCCTCAGAGACTCCACCCCGGCGCGCGGCGCCGGGTTCGTGGACTCGCCGCCGTCGGCATCGCCGCTCGACAGGCGCAGTGCCAGCTGCGCGACGCTGGCGGGGTGCCCGCCGCACTGGAAGCGACGTCGTCCAAGGGCCGGCGGTCGGCTTGCGCAACCAGCACCGACTCGTAAGCCAGGGCACGAGGCCAGGGTACCTACGGGCGCGACCGGCGGAGCGAACTGGGATCTTGGCGTCGGGACCGAGTCGGTCACGAGAAGCCCGGACGCATCCGGTTCGGATGGCGCGTACATGGGCGAGCGATCTCGTGGACCGCACTTCGAATCGGACGGGTGTGCAGAAATAGCGGAAGGAGTTGGGCCGATGATCAAGCTGGTGTACACCGTGCGCCATGGTGACGGGACACGCGCGAGGAGTCCCAGAGTTATTGGCGCGAGCACCACGCTCTGCTCGTCAACAGTCCCGCTGAGACTCCTCAGATTCGCCGCTGCGTGCTGTCAGTCCGAGACACCGCTCAGCGCGGATCGATGGTCGGCAGACCGTGAGCAATCACTCGACCTGGATCTGCGAGCGGTGGCTCGCTCTGGCCTTGTTCCCCAACCACGGAGGTCAGCATGACCGATATCGACCTGAGCACCCAAATCTCCCAAATCTCGGCCGAGTCCAGCGCGCGTGCGAAGAAGCTCGCCTTGGCCCACTTCATCGTCTCGGACGATATCGACCGTTCCCGCCGGTTCTACAGCGAAGTACTTGGCGGCACGGTGGTCTTCTCGTCAGGACAGCTGACCTACGTCGCACTGTCCAACAGCTGGGTCATCATCAATGTCGGCGGTGGACCGACTGACGACAAGCCCGCGGTCACCTTGGAGACGCCAGGCGATCCTGACCGGGTCAGCAGCTTCCTCAATATTCGCGTCCAGGATATCGAGGCCGTATACGCGGACTGGAGTGCCAGGGGAGCTCACTTTCTGACAGCGCCGAAGCACCACCAGTACGAGATCCGCTGCTATATCCGCGATCCGGACGGGCATCTGATCGAACTTGGGCAAACCACGGACCCAGAGGGCGACTGGTCGCCCGCTCACTGGCCGTCGAGTACGTCCGGCGGGGGGACGGCCAAGCTCCGGGATGGCTCAGAGGGAACTGTGCTGACCCGCTTCATCGTCTCCGACGATGTCGAGCGCTCTCGGCGCTTCTACACCGAAGTACTTGGCGGCACGGCAGTCTTCTCCGGAGAGCCGACCAATGTTGCTCTGTCCAACGGCTTCATCGTCATCAACTCAGGCGGCGGGCCGACGGACGACAAGCCTACGGTCACCCTGGAGACGCCACGCGATCCCGACCGGGTCAGCAGCTTCCTCAATATCCGGGTCAAAGACATCGCGGCCGTGTACGCCGAATGGAGCGCCCGTGGCGCCGAATTCCTGACGCCGCCCAAACAGCACCAGTACGAGATCCGCTGCTACATCCGCGATCCCGACCGACACATCATCGAAGTTGGACAAACCACGGACCCGGAAGGGGACTGGACGCCCGCTCATTGGCCATCCCAGCAGACGACTTGAGAGACGCGTTTGCGTCATGAGCACCGCGATCATCGGCACTGGAGGGCTCGGGTCGGTCATCGCGCGTCGGCTCGCGTCAGGCGGCGAGACCCTGCGCCTTTCGAGCGCCGACGCCGAGACGGCACGAACGCTGGCTACGGCGATCGGGCGCGGTGCGGCCGCTGCCAGCGACAACCGCGACGCGTTGCAGGGCGCAGACGCTGTCATCCTCGCGCTGCGGTTTGGCGTGCTGAAGGGCGTCATAGAAGAGATCGGCGACTCGCTCACCGACCAGCTTGTGGTCGTTGCGAGCAACCCGGTCGGCCTCGATGCACAGGGCAAAATCGTGCGTCTGCTGCCGCAACGGGAATCCTCTGGCAAGGTCGTCGCCGGGTGGCTGCCGGAGCGGGCGCTCCTGGCCATGGCGTTTGGCAGCATGTCGGCCGATCTCCTTGAGTCCACGAGCGAGCGGTCGCCGGAGCTGGCCGTTCTCTTCTATGCGACGGACGACGAGCATGCCGGCCGGCAAGTCGAACGGTTGATCCGGACCGCCGGCTTCGAGCCCGTGAAGGTGGGCGGCGTCGAACAGTCCGGTCGACTCGAGGTGGGCGGCGACCTCCACGATCTCGAAGTCGGCCCCGCGGAGGCGCGGGCATTGATCGGTGGCGCGTGATCGCCTCGCCGCCGTGGCCGGCAGGCTTCGCGGGGAGGCGGCTGGGCGATCGCCTTCCTTTTCTCTTCACCCCGGTTCATCGAGTCGAGCGGTTCCTCGAGATCTCGGTGGCCCGACGCCGACGCCACGGATGGGCAGGCGCGATCGACGCCGACGGGCTTGCATCGGCGGCGCCGAGGCGTTGGCGCTCGTGTGCTCCGGGTGCGATCGGGCGAGGAGGAGCGTGTGGTCGGCGTGGAGCGGTGGGCTGAAATGAGACAGTTCTCTCACCGGCCGACCCGCTGCGCGGTCCGTCATCAGACGCCGCGTATCTCGCAAGCATTCTTAGGACGATCCCCGGACCGGTTGTGCTGGTCGGCCACTCATACGGCGGCGAAGTGATCTCCGAGGCCGCAACGCAGGTTCACAACGTGCGGGCGCTTGTCTTTCTCAACGCGTTCGCGCTGGAGAAGGGCGAGAGCGCCCTCGACATCACGAACCGGTTTACCAAAGGTCTCCTCGGGAGCAGCTTGGTCACTCGTTCCTTCCCCCAGGCCGGTGGCGGCATGGGAACTGACCTGTATATCGATCCGTCGAAGCTCAGGGCGGTGATGGCGGCCGACGTCCCCGCCAGTGTTACGAACGTTCTCGCGACGACGCAGCGTCCGATCGCGAAGGCGGCGCTGGAGGAGGAGGTCACCGCGGCGGCTTGGAAAACGATTCCTTGGTGGTAACTGATCGGTGGTGAGGACCGAGCGATCGACCCCGCTGCCGAGCGGTTCATGGCGAAGCGCGCAAAGGCGCACACGATCGAAATCGCCACCGCCCCGCACTCTTCCTGGCCTATCCGGGAGAGGTCGCCAGTCTAATCGAACACGCCGCGGAGGCGACCGGCTGACGACTGACGATCGAGCCTGGTCAGCTTCTCGTAAGATGGATAAGGAGGTGGCTGTTGACGAGTGCATCGGCGTCGGATCAGTTCACGGAGGCAGGGCTGGATCAGCTCGTGTACGTCCACGGGGGCGAGCTTGGTCTGCGCCGCGAGCGCCGCCTTGGGGAGTGGGTCATTCGCGACCCGCGTGGGGAGGCTGTAGCGGACATCCAGACGTTGGAGCGGATTCGTGGCCTGCGGATTCCGCCGGGTTGGACGCAGGTCTGGATAGCCGGCTTCCCGAACGCGCACCTGCAGGCGACCGGCCTCGATTCCAAGGGGCGCCGACAGTACCTGTATCACCCGCTGTGGCGCGTGCGGCGAGACCACGAGAAATATGACGACATGCTCGAGTTCGCGGGCAAGCTGCCGCAAATCCGAGCCACCGCGAGGAGCCTGCTCGGCGCGCGGCATGGGGAGCGCGATCGGACGCTCGCTCTTGCGATCCGGTTGCTGGACATCGGCTTGTTCAGGGTCGGTTGGGACCGCTACGCCCGCGACAACGGCCACGTTGGTCTGACCACGCTTCGGCGCGAGAACGTGACGCTGCGAGGGTCTGGCGCCCATTTCGACTTCGTCGCGAAGTCAGGCAAGCGTCGCCGGATGACGGTGCGCGATGAGCAGTCGGTCGCTGCGCTCGCGGAGCTCAAGCACCGTCGCGGTGCGCCGGACGAGCTCCTCGTGTATCGATCCGAGCACCGCTGGCGGCGGATCCACGCTTCCGACGTGAATAACGCGCTGCGCTCGTGGGGGGATGGCCCGTACTCGGCCAAGGAGTTCCGCACGTGGTCGGCGACCGTGCTGGCCGCTGTGGCTCTGGCCCGGGAGCACAAGGCCGGCAGACGTGGCCCGAGGGCGGTCAGCCGGGCGGTGCGCGAGGTGAGCTCCGCGCTTGGCAATACACCGGCGGTCGCGCGCGCGAGCTACATCGACCCGCGTGTGATCATGCTGTTTGAGAGCGATCAGGTCATCGAGCCTCCGGACGCGGCAGGGCCGGTCGCGTTCACACTGGAGATCGAACTGGCCGGCGGCGACGTCGTCGTGGAGTTGCCGACCGACGTCGATGGCGACGCAGTGCGGCTCAGGGCCGAGCAGCGCGTGCGCGCGCTTCTGGCAGCCTGATGAACGCGTCGAGCCGCGATCGTGGCCAGTCCGAGGCCTTCCAGCGGGGCGGGCGCCAACTGGGCTCGGCAGGCCGACGGCTGGTAGGTGCTTGGTCTCAACAACTACAGGAGGGTCAGATGATGGCTACAACTTGGGAACCGCACGAAAAGCATGGTGAGCTGACCGAGCGAAGCGATCTGCCCGACAGCGTCTTCGCGTTCCCGAAGGAACGCAAAGAGCCCCTGACCGATGCGACGCACGTCAGAAATGCGATCGCCCGTTTCGACCAGGTGACGGGCGTGTCTGACGAAGAGCGCGCTTTGGCGTTCGCGAACATCAAGCAGGCGGCCGACTATTACGGCGTCGGCATGAGTGAAAGCGACTGGGAGGACCTGGGCAGCCGGCCGCAGACGCGAGTCGGTCCGCGCAGCCGTGGAAACGACACGGGAGCGGGGAGCGCTCTCCGAGACGGCGCGCAAGGCCGCCGAGACACGGGGCGAGAGCTGAGTCCTGACTGAGGAGGCGCGCAGAGCGGTGAAGTCCGAGAGGATGAAGCAGATCGCGGGGCCGAGCGGGACTGTCCGTGGGGAATGGCTGCTACGTGGTCGCCAGCCCGATCAACGCGCGCGCTTCTGCCGGTCGCGGTCAGGCCCCCTCTTGCGTTGGCCCGAGTGGCGCACGAGGCGGACCCGGGAGGTGACCCGGGCATGCACGGGCGCGAGCGATCACCCCGCGCGCGACTGTTACGACATGCAAACCACCTCGGAGGAACCACATGAGCAGCACCGATGTGAGTAACGGCAATGTCACCACGGCCGAGGTCACCCCGGCGAAGGTGCTGTTCATCGTCACCGGCGCCACCTACTGGGTGTTCAAGGACGGCACGCGGTACGCGACCGGCTACTGGGCCGAGGAATTCGCGAACCCTTACAAGATCCTCTCCGACGCGGGCCACGAAGTCGTCGTCGCGACGCCCAATGGCGTGACGCCGAACGTCGACATGATGAGCCTGCGGCCCGAGATGGTCGGCGGCACCGATGCCGCGCTCGAACTCGAGGCGATCATCCGCTCCGCCGAGGCGATGCGCCGGCCGCTGCAGCTGTCAGACGTGCGGCTCGAGGACTACGATGCGGTGTACTTGCCGGGCGGACACGGCCCGATGTCGGACCTGGCCTGGGACGCTGATTGCGGGCGGTTGCTGACCGCGCAACTGGCCTCGGGCAACCCCTTGTTCATCGTCTGCCATGGCCCGGCCGCGATGCTGTCCACCAGGATTCATGGCGTTTCGCCGTTCAAGGGCTACAGGGTCACCGGCTTCACCGACGAGGAAGAGGAAGCCGTCGGAGTGGCGCCCATGGCGCCCTGGCTGCTGGAGACCGATCTCAAGGAGAAGATCGGCGTCGAATTCAGCCGGGGTCCGATCTGGGAGCCCTACATGGTCGAGGACCGCAACCTGGTCACCGGTCAGAACCCCGCCTCGGCCGCGGTCCTGGGCCACCGGATGCTCGAGATACTCGCTGAGCGGACTACCTCGTTCGCCATGGCCTAACGATCGTCTCCGGGCCGCAGCCCCAGTGTTCGCGGGGGCTGCTGTCCCGGGTCGACGTCTCGTTGTGCCGCTTAGGATCCACGTCGTTGATCCCGCCGTGCCGCTTCGCAGCGTGGCATGTCTGCAGGACCAGTTCGAGTCCGCCGCCATCTGTTGAGTTCGCCGCCATCTGCTTGTAGCTCGCTGACCGCTATCCGAGGCCGGTGTTATCCCTCTGCTCGGGATAGGCCGAGCGGACTCTCATCTACCGGTTGGTCCCGTTCGGTATTGCGGAGCTCGAGGCGCCGCTGTTGAGGTGGCTCCGCGAGCCTCCCGAGGACTCGAAGTTCTCGCCGCAACCAAGGGCGCGCGCTGAGCCGTGGGCACGTACAGCGGGCGGCGTGCGCCCGTCCGCACGTGATCGGCTGTTCGCCTATTGAGGTTTGAGGTTTGGGGTTCGTCGGCTGGGTGAGGTCCCAGTCTTGGTTTGAGTTGCCGTAGGCGGGAATCCCGCCAGCGTCCTTGAGCATGCGAGCGAGATGGAGCATGTTCCAGGTCATGAACACGGTGTTGCGCGTGGCCCATGCGTTGCGCTCCCCGCCGGCGGCGGGATCGAGGTAGGAGGGGCCCGGACCGGCTTCCCCCGTCCAATACGTGTCTGATTGGGGAGGGATCGGAGGCCGATGTGCTGCAGCGCGTAGAGAACCTGGGCGCTGACCTGCTTGCCGCCGTCGTCGTTGCCGGTAGTAAGCGCACCGCCCACCTTGCCGTAGTAGGCCCACTGGCCAGCCTGGTTGACCTCGCTGGAGTAGGCATAGAGGCGCTCGATGATCTTGCGGGTCTGCGAGCTCTGATCTCCGAGCCAGATCGGGCCACAGATCAGGATGATGTCGGCGGGCGTCACCAACTCCAGGTAGATCGCCGGAAACTCGTCGCGGTCGCAGCCATGCTCACCCAGATCGGTCTCCATGCCGGCCGGGATATCGTGGTCGACGGTACGAATCTCGTCGACGGTCACCTCACACGTCGCAGAATGCCGCGCACGATCCGTCGGTGTTGCTCGGCTCCGGCGATCGCTTGAGGGTGCCGTTGAAGATCACGGCGCGTAGGTCGTCGTAACGTTCCGGCGCTCCGTCCGCCTGTTGGTCAATGAAGGTCTGGATTGGCTCGGGGAGCGGCATCAGATGGACACCCTTTCGGGTCTAGGTTTCAAAATCGGGTCGTGACCGTAGGAGTCCCAGTGCCACGTGCGGCACCGCGCGTTCGCCTCACAGCCAGTCGAACTCGGCCGGCAGATACCCCATCGCCCTGACAAGCCGGCCCGCGGCGTCGACGTCGACCGTGGTGGCCCGCCGGCCGGGATGATGCACGCCATCCTGGAAGTAGCTCGGGCCGACGAGGTCCCCGAGCAGCAGTTGCGTGGC
>JBELAG010000295.1:0-7830 GCA_049509055.1 Solirubrobacteraceae bacterium | reverse complement strand
ACCGCCGGGGCGATCTCTTCGCGGCAATCGCCCCCGCCGGCGAGTCGACGCGGCGTGCTCGAGCGCGAGCAATCGTCCCGAGCAACCGCAGCCGTGACGGATCTGGCCATCGCGATGTCGCCGTAGGGATGACCGGCACGTGGTCCGTCGGGACGATCGCTCTCGAGAAATGCGCTCGCCGCGTCGGCCGCGTCACCGGGATCGCAGACGTGGCAATCCAGTCGTCCGGGGGGCCGTCCTGGCGCGAGTCCTTTCACGCGAAGATCGACTCGTCGGTCGTCGGGGCTCGCGTCCAGACAAGGCGGTCTGGGCTGGGTGCGGTCTCGTGAGTGGCGGCGGTGATCCGTGGTCTGGTCCGCGGCACTCGTAGGCGCGAGAGTACTGATGCACGTCGCTATCACGGGGAGCGTCGGCGGCGCCCCGACTGCTGTTCGTTGGCCTTCGAGTGGACGCGGGCCGTGCCCGCCCGCCGCGGGGTGGTGGCTGGCGAGCCGCGAAAGGTTCGACGGTAGGCGGTTGGTGTGGTGGATAGGCGCCGGGCGAAGTGGGCGCGGAGTGTCGCGGCGGTGCCGAAGCCGGTGCGTTGCGCGAGCTCTTCGATCGACAGGTCGGAGTTTTCGAGCAGTTCCTGTGCGGCGCGGGTGCGTTGCTCTAGGACCCATTGGGCCGGAGTGGTCCCGGTCTCCTGGAGGAAGCGGCGCGCGAACGTGCGCTGCGACATGTAGGCCTTGCGTGCGAGGGTGCGTACGTCCAACGGCTGCTCGAGCCGGCCCAGCGCCCACGTGCGGAGTGGTTCCAGCGAGCCACCCATGGAATCGGGGTCGGTGAGCGGGCGCGACACGAATTGCGCCTGTCCGCCGTCGCGATGCGGGGCGATCACTGTCCACCGTGCCATCGCGCTGGCCACTGCGGCACCGTGATCGCTGCGGATCAGGTGCAGGCAGAGATCGAGCCCGGCGGCCACTCCTGCGCTGGTAAGAACCGATCCCTCGTCGACGTAGAGGACCGATGGATCGACGTTGACCTGTGGATACTCGCGCGCGAGTCGAGCCGTGGCGTCCCAATGAGTGGTGGCTCTGCGGCCGTCCAGCAGCCCGGCGTGCGCGAGCACGAACGCGCCGGTGCAGATCGACAATACGCGTGCTCCGCGGGCGTGGGCGCGGGCGATCGCGCGGGCGGCCTGGTCGTTGGTTTCGGGGTCCAGCGGCTCGGCGATTCCGGGGACGACGATCGTGTCCGCGGCGCGCAGCGCTGCCAATCCCTTGGTTGCGAGCAGGTCTAGTCCGGTGGAGCTCCGCACCGGTCCGGCGCGTAGGCCGGCGAGCTCGTAGGTGTAGTACGGCGCCCCGCAATGGCCGAATAGGTGCGTCGGCGCGGCGAGATCGAGCAGCATGACGCCCGGGAGCGCCAGCGCCACCACGTGGTGAGCGGGTGCGCGGGGTCCGGGGGCGGTTGGCACGAATTCAACGATATACGACATATCTGCCACTTGTGTTGACTGCTCCGGGGATCGACCATTGACGACACGAGCGACTCGCCCACCCGGTAACGGGGTTCGATGCGTCGGCGCTCGAGAGTTCGTCAACCTTGCCCGTAAGGGGGCGTCATGCTGACCTCTTGTTTTGAACGACCGCGCGGCGTGGCCGTGTCTGCGTTCGTGCTTGTTCTGACGGTCTTTGGACTGGTGGCTTCTCCGGCCTTCGCCTTCCAGCAGACGTTTACGTACACCACCCCGGGGACCTACACGGTGGCGGTCCCGCAGTACGCGACCTCGCTGAGCATCCTCGCGGACGGGGCCGGCGGGACGCCCGGCGGCGACACCCCGGCCGAAGCGACGGGCGGCGGCGGCGGGGGCGGGGCGCAGGTCAATCTGACGGTGCCGGTCGCCGGCGGGTCGTTCCCGGCCGGGGGGGACACGCTGCAGCTGATCGTCGGCGCCCAGGGCGGCGGCGGCCCCGGCGGGGTTGGCAGCGAGGCCGCCTCCGGGGGCGGGGCCGGGGGTGGCGCCACGGTCCTGAGCGATCTGTCGAGCTCGCAGACCAGCGTGATCGTGGTCGCCTCCGGTGGTGGTGGTGGGGGCGGCGCCGGCGCGTTCGCCTCCTATGACGGCGGCAGCGGGGGGTTCGCTTATGGCGCCGTGTTTCCAACCAGCGGCGGCCCGACGAGCGGCGGCCCCGCCCCGATCACCGGCGCTGCCGGCGGCAACGGCGGCCCGTATGTCACCGTCGGGTGTGGCACGACGTTCTCGGTCGGTACGGCCGGCGAGGCGGCAGCCACGCCCACCGACGCGGGCGGCGGCGGCGGGGGGGGCGACGGGGGACCGGGGGTCAACGGGGCCGGCGGCGACGCCGGCGGCGTCGGCGGTGGCGGCGGTGGCGGCGGTGGCGCGGGCGGCAGCTGCATCCTCCCGGGCTCCACGAACAACGCCCCAGTCTCCGCGGGCTTCCAGAGCGACGGCGCGGCGACGCTCACATTCACCGTTACCGCCACACCCATCCAGATCACCTCGCCGAACTCACTCTCGGTCCCCTCGACAGCGCGAACTGTTCTCTTCCCGGTTATTGCGACCGGGTCGCCCGCACCATCTCTCTCGCTCTCTGGCGCCCCGTCATGGCTGACGATCACGAACTCCGGCTTTCTGGAGGGCGCGATCCCCCCGCACACGGTCGCGACCTACACGTTCGATATCAACGCGGACAACGGCCAAAGTAACCCCGCAGGCCAGGTATTCACGCTCCACGTGACCGCGCCGCCGCTCGCTCAGATGGCGCCGACCTCGGTCACGGGCACGGTCGGATCGCCGCTGTCGGTCAGGCTGAACGCCGGCGGTGGAAGCGGCCCGTACACATGGTCGCTGGCCCCCGGGACGACGCTGCCCACCGGCCTGAGCCTGAGCTCGGACGGCGTGATCAGCGGCACACCCACGGCCGCGAGCACCGCGACACCGATCCTTCAGATCACCGACAGCGCGGTTCCCAACGCCGAAAGCAGCAGGGGCAGCGTCGCGATCAAGATCAACGCCCGGAAGCTGATTATCACCCCCCTCTCGCTGCCCAAAGCGGTCGTCGGCAAGCCTTACTCACAGACGCTGACAGGCGCGATGGGAACCGCCCCGGTGACGTGGAAGATCGTCTCCGGCAGCCTCCCCGCGGGTCTCAGCCTCGGCGCGCGCACCGGGACGATCAGCGGGACGCCGACGGCTCCGGGGACGAGCACGTTCAAGGTTCAGGCGACCGACTCAAGCACGCCCACGCGGATGACCGCCACCTCGACGCTGACGCTGATCGTCAATCCGGGGGTCGCGGCGGCCGTGTTCGTCACCGATGCCGGCTACAGCGCCGTGCAGTCCTTCGCGCTCGGCGCGACCGGCAACGTGGCGCCGCTGACCTCGATCACGAGCTCGGCGCTGGACGGGACGAGCGCGGTCGCGATCGACGCCAGCGGGACGGTGTACGTCGCCAACAGCCTCAGCAACGCGATCACCGAGTTCGGCTACGGCGCGAACGGCAACGTCACGCCGACGACGACGATCGGCGGCCCCGCGACCGGGTTGTCGTACCCGAGCGGGCTGACGATCGACTCAAGCGGGCGGCTGTATGTCGCCAACTACCTCGGTAACACGATCACGGTCTATGCGCCCGGAGCGAGCCGCAACGCGACGCCGATCGCGACGATCTCCGGCGCGAACACGGGTCTGGTCGGACCGTACGGGCTCGCTGTGGATAACTCCGGCAACCTGTGGGTGGCCAACCTCAGCAACGACACGCTCGCCAGTTACCCGGCCGGTGCGAACGGGAACGTGACCCCGACGGCGACGATCGGCGGCACCGAGACCGGACTTGGCTGGCCTTCGGCGATCACGATCGACGGCCGCGGCAACCTCCTGGTCGCCAACCCCTCGGGCGCGGCACTGACCGAGTACGCGCCGAGCGACAACGGCAACGTCGCGCCGCTGCGGACGATCTCCGGAAGCGCGACCGAGATGTCGTACCCCGAGAGGGTCGATGTCGACAGCCAGGGCAACATCTATGTCGCCAACGGCCAGGGCGGCGTCACCGAGTACGCCCCGGGCGCGACCGGCAACGCCGCCCCGATCGCCGACATCCAGGGTTCCGCGACCCTGCTGCTGGGAGCGGTCAAGCTGGCCGTGGCGCCGCCGCTGTCGGTGCGCACGACCAAGCTCCGCGCCGCATTCGCGCACCGCCGCTACCGCGCGACGTTACGCGCCTACCTCGGTACGACACCGTACCGCTGGCGGCTGATCAGGGGGCAGCTGCCTCCCGGCGTCAGGCTCGGCATCGGCGGGGTTCTCTCGGGACGGCCGGGACGAGCCGGCACGTATCACTTCACCGTCGGGCTGCGCGACCATTCGCGCCACACGATGACCGCGACTGCGCTGCTCGAGATGGTCGTCCGAAGCCGAAAACGATAAGACGACGGGGTCGCGCAATTCACGGCTACCAGTCCCGCGCTGCGCTGGGCGATGCCAGCCGCGAGGACCAGGCCCCGAACCCGCGTGGGCCTCCACAAGAGGGTGAACCTCGGCTGAGTCCCGCCCCGGCTTACGAGCGACAGGACTCGTGCCGGGCGCGCTCCCCGCCGACTGGATTGACACGTCTGCGATCACCGGTGACGCGGCGGGCGCGGCGAGCGCATTTCTCGAGAGCGAGCATCCGGACGGACCAGGCACCGGCCATCCCTATGGCGACGACGGGATGGCCCGGCTCGACACCCGGCGCGATGCAGGCGAGCGTACGTTCGCGTGTCTCTCCCGCCCGCTTCCGGCGAGTTGGCTGCGAGCCCGGGGGACGAGCGCCTGGTCGCCTTATGTGCAGGTGCCTGAGGACCGTGAATGACGTGAACGAACTGGCGATTTGGGCGCCCGGCGCGGGCGTTATCTGAGGTTGTGATCGACGTGAACGACGTGACGCAGGGCGGCGGCGTCCGTCGCGTCAACCTCATCGAGCGAAGCGAGATCGATAGCGAGAGCGAAGCGGTCTCCCACGCGCGCACCCAGCGGCCGCCCCGTGCCCCGGGCGCTACTCGTTGCCCCGCGGCGTGCGCCCGAGAGCGCTCGAGGATTCCGGGTTCGCAGCGCCCGGGTCTCGGCGCCGTTGTTCGTTTCTTTCGTGCCGCGTCAGCGCCCCTCGTCGAGCCGGCCGGTTGCCTACGTCGGTCACATGCGAACGACGTCGATCCCTAACAGCAGCAGCTCGTTCACAAGGCACCTGCACATAAGTCGCCAACTCAATCGTGAGCGTTCCGGGCTTGTCACGGGGGAAGCGATCGCCAGCACCGGCGGACCGGCGCCATCGAGTTCGTGGCCCGGTGTGGTTGCCCGGTCGAGAACGCGAGATTGCGAGGAGTGCCTCCTCGGCGCTTGGGTGGCCGCGGGAGTTGCGTTCTGAGACGCACACCCCGTGCGGCGCCCCGCCCGGGTTCGCGACCGACCATTTCGTTGTGACCAGCTGGTTTCGTTTGCTGAGGCCGAGCTCGTGAGGTGATGCGAGCGCCGACCGCGCTCATCGTGGCGGCGAGGTGTGGGCTGCCGGTTGGTGGCCAGCGCTGATCACGGCGGCTGGCGCTCGGTGGCGCAGTCCCGGGGGGGTTGGGGGATGATGCCCTGGGGCCACGCAGGACGTCGAGGCGGCGAGTTCGGCCGCGACGTTCGGCGGCAGGCGCTGGCCGGCGAGAGTTTTCACTAGCACGAGCGCGGCGGCCAGTGCAGCCTCCGCGGGCCCACAGAGCTGACTCCGCGCTCCGAGCCGCCCGCAGGCTCAGCGGCCGCGATCCGGACGCCGCCCGTCTATCGAAACCGGACGTCCGTCGATTCCGCGCAAGCCGGATGGCGAGTCTGCCGAGGAGAGCTGGTAATGGATGTCACGACCATCGACGACGGCGGGATCGCCCCTGTGCTGCGCGACGGATCCCGTGTGACGCTACGAGCCGTGCGCGACGACGACGGCCCGGCCATCCGGGCGGTGCTCGCCGGGCTGTCGCCGGCCTCGCTCAGCGCGCGGTTCTTCGGCACGCCCGACCTCGATCGCGCGACGCGCCGGCTGCTCACCGTCGACGAGCGGTGCGACTTCGCGATCGTCGCCCTGATCGGTGAGCCGGCGCCGGTGCTCGTTGCCCATGCTGCCTATCTCGGGACGGGGCGCGGGCGGGCTGAGGTGGCCTTCGTCGTCGCCGAGGAGTGGCAGGGACGCGGCGTCGCGCCGGTTATGCTCGCCGGCCTGGTGCGGGTCGCCCGCCAGCGGGGGGTCAGGGCGCTTACCGCCGAGGTGCTGGCGCACAACGAGCGGATGATCGCCGTGTTCGCCGCCAGCGGCCTGCCGCTCGAGGTCTGGGCCGGGGACGACGACGTCATCGAGTTGACCGTGACCCTCAGGTCGACAGGCGCTCCGGATCCCAGCCAAGGCTCACCGCTGCGTAGCGCCGTCCCTTGACGAACAGCGGGCACGACAGTGTCGTTAGAACGGCGCCGGTGTCACGGGCGTAGGTGCTGAACAGGAATGCGGTGCGATCCGCGGAGCGCTCGGTCAGCCGGGCGCCGGGTCGCTCGATCTCTCCCCGGGTCAGCACGAGAGCTGGTCGCGGATCGTCCCGGTCGCGGCTCAGACCAGCGTTGCGCAGAAAGCGCGCCCGACGCCGAGTTCGGCGTCCCCGTGCTAGCCGCTAGCCAGCAGCTCGGATGTTGCAAGCGTCAGAGCAGCAGCCACGTTGCTGGAGGCAGCGCTGTTCCCTTCGGATAGGTCGGGCCCCACACATGCGACGCGCCGGACGGTCGCTTTCGTTGCTCGCCGGTCGCTGAGCTCACGAGCGCAAAGGCGACATCGCGATGGCCAGATCCGGCCCGACTGCTGCCGCAGGGGACGATCGCTCTGCTGGCCGGGCGCGCTGCGTCGGCTCGCGGTGGGGTGCGAGTGCTTCGCCGTGACTGCTCGAGCACTGACGCCGACGGGAATCGCGCCCGGTTCACGCTCGTGCCCGGAACCGTTGGTAGGAGCCTTCGAACTCGAGCTCGAGGGTGGTGCATTCGGCGTTGCGGGCTTTGGCGATGATCACCTCGGTCAGGCCGGGCTGGGCGTCGTGGTGGTAGCGGTCGGCGCGGTAGAGCAGCAGGACGGTGTTGGCGTCCTGTTCCAGCGCGCCGGAGTCGCGCAGGTCGGAGAGTTGGGGGCGTTTGTCGGGTCGTCGTTCGGTTTCGCGGGAGAGCTGCGCGACCGCCAGGACGGGGATCTGGAGTTCTTTGGCGAGCATCTTCAGCGATCGGCTGATCTCTGATACTTGCTCGTAGCGGTTGACGGACCGGTCCTCGCGCCGTCCTGAGATGAGCTGGAGGTAGTCGATGATGATCAGCTGCACGCCGCCGGGCAGCCGTCGGCGCCAGCGGACGGTTTCGGAGCGCAGGTCGGCGATCGTCAACGGGGCGCGGTCGCAGATGACGAGCGGTGGCGTGGCGTGCAGCCAGCCGGCGGCCTCGCCCGCGATCTGGTCGAGGTCGTGGTTGGTGAGCTGGGCGGAGCGGATCTTGCCGTAGGGGACGCGGGCGTGGGCGGCGAGGTGGCGGTCGGCGAGTTCGTCGTCTGACATCTCCAGTGAGAACAGGATCGTGCCGTGGCCGTGGCGGGCGGTGTGGGTGGCGATCTGCTGGGCGAGGACGCTCTTGCCTTGGGAGGGGCGGGCGGCGAGGATGATCAGCTCACCGGCGCGCATCCCGTTCAGCGCCTCATCGACCGGTCCGATCCCCGTCGCCAGCCCGACCGCCGCGGGCTCGCGGGCGAGGCGGTGCAGGTCGGCGGCGCGGTCGAACAGGACCTCGTGCAT
>JBELAG010000294.1:0-7851 GCA_049509055.1 Solirubrobacteraceae bacterium | reverse complement strand
GCGGCTCCCGACCTGGGCGCGTTGGGTGACCTCCTTCGGGGTGGCCGCCGCGCTGCTCGTCGCGCTCGTGCTGTTCGTCAGCCATCAGAACCCGGCCTCGCTGGCGCCGGCCAACCCGGCGGCCGAGGTGCGCGCCAACCGCGAAGCGGAGACCCTCGTCGCCCAGGACCAGGCGCCGCACGTGGTGAGCGCCGCCGGCGTCTCGGCGCGCGCGGCGCCGGCGCGGGCGGTCCGCGCCGACATGACGGGGAGGATCGCCGACGGCCAGATCTCGGGCCCGCTGCAGCGGATCGTCTGCGCCCGCGCCGGATCGGCCACGGCGTTCAGCTGCACGGCGACAGCCGCCGACGTCAACTACGACTACGTCGGCGTCGTCGACAAGCCAGCCCGGCGGGTCACCTACTGCCGCCGTGACCCGCCGCCGGTGCCATCCCAGAACGTGCCGGTCAGCCCGCGCTGCTCGGCCTGACCGCCGCCACGTTCAGCGCCAGGCGACGCTGCCCGGCGGACGGGAGTGGGGCGAGAAGCGCACCGCCAGGATCCGTGAGCCGTCCGGCACGGCGAAGCCGACGCAGCCGCTGCGAGCCTCGCCCACCCCGATCAGGCTCTCGAAGTCGACGAGTGGCGTCTGACAGGCGCCCCGGGGGATGAACAGCGGCGCCGCGTCCCCCGACGACGTGACGACCGACAGGTCGCCCGAGGCCGAGCTGTCATACGTGGCACCCGCGTCGTTGGCGATCGTCACCTGGACGCCGACCGCCCGCGTTCCCGGGGCCGGCGCGGCGCCGCTGTCGACCAGCGGGTCGAGCACGCCGGACACGGTGACCGACAGCGTCCCGTCACCGGTGTTGACGATCAGGGTGCGGCCGATCGGGGCCGGGCCGCGTCGCGCCTGACCGCGCTCGCCGGGCCAATCCGGCCGGCGGCGCAGGCGAGCGCGCCCGGTGTGGAGCACCGGGAAGGTCCTCGTCGTCGACGCAGCCGAGCCGCCGCATCCGCCGAGCGCGACCGCGAGCGCGGCACCGAGCGCCACCCCGGTCACCGATCGCAGCGACGACATCGGGGGCAACATACACCCCCGTGCCCCGCCCGCCGCGCCCTCGCGCGTTCAGCTCCCCGGGGCGCTGTCGAGGAGCCGTAACGTCCGTGTAACCGCCCGCGAGGAGACTGCGTCGCAAGCGACATGGACGCGACCCAGAGCACACACCACCGCCGCCACGGCCGCATGGCCGCGCTCGCCATCGCTGCACTGGTGATCGCCGGCTGCGGCTCGTCGGCGGCGTCGAACAGCACGGACACCGCGAGCGGCTACGCGCAGGGCGTCAGGTACTCCGACTGCATGCGCTCCCTCGGGGTGCGCGACTACCCCGATCCGGACACGGGCGCCGCCGCCGCCCGGCCGACCTCGGAGATCAACCCGCAGTCCCCGGCGGTTCGGTCGGCGGAGGAGGCGTGCGCCCACCTGCACCCGGGCAGCAACGCGACGCCGCCGCTCTCCGCAGCGCAGCGAGCCGGCATGATCGCGTACGCGCGCTGCATCCGCGAGCACGGCGTGCCGAACTTCCCCGACCCGAGGTTCGGTCCCGGCGGCGAGGGAATCGAGGTCGGAGTCGTGGGCGCAACAGAATCCGCGTCACCGGCGTTCAGGCAGGCCCTGAAGTCCTGCGAGCACGCCGGCACCCCGCTCCCGGCGCTCGCGACCGGCTGACCCGGTAGGAGAGCAACCCGAGGACCTGGATATCTAGCGGGAACATGACTCCCGTTAGATATCCAGGTTCGCCGGCGCCCCGCCCGAGGCCCGGGCCGCGCCCCGGCCGGCGCCGTGCTCCGCGGCGTCGCGCAGCAGGTCGCGGATCGGGGGGCGCTCGTGGACCGGGATCGAGGCGACGGCGCCGTCCTCCCATGGCCGCAGGAAATGCCCCGCCGGCCGCGCCGAACCCGGCTCCACGGTCAGGCGGTTCTCGACGGCGGCCAGCACCGCGTAGGCCATCCCGCCGAGCTCACGCAGGGGCTGATGGCGGTTCTGGCGGCTGCCGAGATGGCATTCGGCCAGTGCGGCGAGCCCGCACATCCGCAGCGCATCGATCAGCACGGCGATCTCGACGCCGTAGCCGACCGGAAAGGGGATCGCCTCCAGCAGGCCCCGCCGCGCGGCGAACTCGCCCGCCAGCGGCTGGGTGAACCCCGCCAGCAGCGGCTCGTGCAGGTTGATCAGCGGCCGGGCCATCAGCTCGGTGACCCGGCCGCCCTCGTTGGGCAGGCTCAGCGCCCCGGCCCGCAGCGGGCGCTCGAACGCCCCCTTGACGAGCATCAGCGACGGGTCGCTCAGCAGCGGTCCCAGCAGACCCCGGAGGTGGTCGCACCGCGGGTCGGCGGTGTCGCCGTCCAGGAAGCAGACGATGTCGCCGTCGGTGGCCTGGAGCGCGCGCCACATCGCGTCGCCCTTGCCGAGCGCCGGGCCATGGTCTCGGGCGATGTCGTCCTGTTGGATCACCCGCGCGCCCGCCGCGGCGGCGACGCCGGCGGTGTCGTCGGCCGAGCCGGCATCGACGACCACGACGTCGTCGACGAGCCCGAGGGCGGCCAGCGGCCCGACGGTCTCGCGCAGGACGCCGTCGATCGTCGCGGCGCACTGCTTCGTCGGCACGATCACGGTGACCGACATGTCGCCCTTGCGCCGGCGCATCCACTCGGGATCGAACTCCGCCGCGCGGTAGCGGCGGCGCTCGAACCAGCTCGACACCGCAAGGTCGACCGACAGCCCGCGCGCGACTCGGCCGTCGGCGCGCGCCGAGGTCTGGACCCGGACGTCGGCGGCGCGCAGGATCGGGACCCGGTGGGCGGCCAGCCGCGCCGCGAAGCCCGCGTCCTCGAGCGCGATCAGCGGCTCCATGCCGCCGACCGCCCGGTACGTGGCCGCCGTGACGCCGATCGACGCGCCGGCGAAGTGGTGGTGGGCCGCGTCGGGCTCGGCTGCCCGCAACCGGCGCAGGCGGACGGCCGCGTCGCGCTCCCGGCGCACCCGGACCCCGGCCGGCAGCCTGGGCGGCCTCCTCGTCGTCGAGTTCGATCAGCCCGGCGATCGCGCGCGCGCCCGCCGCCACGTGCGCCCGCTGGCGCTCCAGCCAGTCGCGCGCGGGCCGCGAGTCGGCGTCGGTGCAGGCGATCAGCCCGTCGGGCCGGCCGGCGGCGAGCAGGCGCCGGCAGGCGGCGTCCATGCCGGCGCGGCGGGCAGCGCCGGCGCCGTGCCCGGGACCCTCGATCGTCATCACGTCGAGCCCCAGCCGCGCCGCGCCGTCGGCGACGACCTGCGCCGTGCGATCGTGACAGTCGTCGAGCACGACGATCGTCGCGAACGCCTCACGCGGCAACGTCTGGGCGCCGAGCGCCTCCAGACAGCCGCCGATCCGGCCCTCCTCGTCGCGGGCGGGGACGACGACGACGGTCTCTAGCCCCATCGGGCGCCCTCCGCGATCATCGTTCCAGCACGTCGAGCAGGTAGTCGTCGGTGTGTGCGCAGCGGTCCGCCGACAGCCAGCCCTGGCGATGCAGGAGGGCGTGGACCGCGGCGGCGTCGAACGGGCGCTCGGGGCCGGGCGGGCGCCAGTGGACGGCGACGAGGCGCGCGCCGGCGACCATTCGCTCGCGCAGCACCGCCAGCGTGCGCCGCAGCGCGGTCGCCTCGACGTAGTAGAGGATCTCCGACGCAACGACGAGGTCGTACCCGGCCTGGGGGATCGCGTCCGGCAGCTCTCCGAGCACGACCGTCACCGCCTCGCGGCCGGCCAGCCTGCGGCGCGCGGCGGCGACCGCGGTGGGCGCGGCGTCGACCGTGGTCAGCGAGCGACAGCGCGGCGCCAGCAGTTCGCTGAACACGCCGATCGAGGCCCCCAGCTCGAGCGCGCGGGCGAACGGGCCCGGGCCGCAGGCGGCCAGCGTCGCGCCGTACTTGGCGCGCTCGTAGCCGCTGCTGGCGTACGACCACGGATCGGGGTCGGCTCGGTAGCGCTCCTCGAAGTCGGCGGGCGAGAGGTGGGACATGCTCAGGCCTGCGCCAGCGCGGTGGCGCCGGCGCGCGCCAGCAGCGGATCGAGGCGGTGCTGGAGCAGGAAGACGCCGAGGTCGCGGCGAGCGCGGTCGAGCTCGTCGGCGCGAACGAACGGCCGCGAGCCGCAGGCCCGCGCCGCCTCGTCGAGCACGCGCACGCAGGCGTCGGAGATCGCGGCGCGGGCGTGCAGCGCGACCGCCGGCAGGTCGGGGCCGGCGTCGTCCATCGCCTCCGCCGCGGCGCCCAGCCAGACCAAGATCGTCCGCTGCGCGGTCAGCATCCGCCCGGCGCCCAGCGCTTCCAGCTCGCCGCGGGCCGGACGCGCGGCGAGCGAGGTCAGCGCCGCGCGCACCGCGGTGTCCGCCATCCCCGCCCAGGAGGCGGCGGTGCGCAGCGCGTCGCGCCCGAACCACGGCTGCGCCGTGATGGCCCCGAGCCGGGCGAGCACCGGGACGTCGTGGAAGATGACGCGATGGGACTCCGAGGCCACCAGCCCGTGCGAGCGATACCACGCCGTGTCGATCTCCACGCGCCGGTCGGTCAGGTCGACCCACACCGAGGACGGCGGTCCGCCGGTCGGCTGCCGGGCGAGCACCAGCGCGCGCTGCAGGCCGCCGGCGCCCGAGCAGAACGTCTTGACGCCCCGCAGGACCTCGGCGCCGCCGGCATCGGCGACGATCGCCGCCGGCGGGCCCTCGCCGCCGACCGGATCCCCGCCCCACACACCGGCGCGCAGCCGTCCGCCGCGGACCGCCCGCAGCTCGCGATCGCGCAGGGCCGACGGTCCCTGCACGGCGATCCGCTCGACGGCGTTGAGGTGGCCGTCGAAGATCCGGCCGACCGAGCCGTCGGCGGCGGCGACCCGGCGCACGAGCCCGAGCTCGGCGGCAGCCGGCGGCCGGATCGTCCCGGCCCGCGCGTTGAACGCCATCGCCCCGGCGCCGGCGAGCGCATCGAACGCGTCGTGCGGAAATCCCGGCGCGCGGCGGCTGTCGCGATCGGCGGCGCCGGCGGCGATCGCGCTCAGCACTCCGTCGAGATCGGCGAGGGTGGCAGCGGGCGGGACCGCGCCCGGCACCGTGCTCACGCCAGGGCCGCCAGTCCGAGGCCGCGTTCCCGTGCGTGGCCGGCCACGCTCTGTACCAGCGCGATCGTCTCGCGAGCATCGTGCCGGCGCGCTCCCGGACCGACCCCGTCGTGGGCGAGGACGATCGCCCCCGGCGCCAGCGCGGGGGCGATCGCCGCGAACATCGTCGCGGCGCTGTCGCCGCGCCAGTCGTGGGTGTCGACGGTCCAGCCGACGAGGCGCAGACCGTGGTCTGCGGCGATCTCCCGCGTCCACGGGGCGACGTCGCCCCACGGGGTCCGCCACAGCCGCGGCGTGAGACCGAGGCGCTCCAGCCGGCGCAGCGCGCGGATCGTGTCGGCCCGGCACCAGTCGGCGCTGCGCGCCGAGTGCCGGACGTGCTCGTCGCAGTGCAGCCCGACCGCATGGCCCTCGTCGATCATCCGCGCCACCAGGTCCGCCTCGGCCGCCGCGCGCGGCGCGATCGCAAAGAACGTCGCCCGCGCGTTCACCGCTGAGAGCAGATCGAGCAGATCGGGGGTGCAACGGCGGTCGGGACCGTCGTCGAAGGTGAACGCCAGCGTCTCCACGCGTTCTCACTACCCGAGCGCGGCATCTTTTCACCGAGCGGCGATGGCGCGCCGTGTCAATGGTCGCCCCGCCGCGGCTCCTTTGACACCGGCCCGGCGCCGCGCCGATAATGCCGCCATGGCCTACGACGAGGATCTCGCCAATCGCATCCGCGAGCTGATCGCCGGCGAGGAGCAGATCATCGAGAAGCGGATGTTCGGCGGCCTCGCCTTCCTGATCGGCGGCCACATGTCGGTGAGCGTCAGCGGCCGGGGCGGGCTGCTGCTGCGCGTCGACCCGGCGCAGACCGAGTCGCTGCTGCACAAGCCCCACGCCCAGCCGGCAGAGATGCGCGGCCGGACGATGGACGGGTGGCTGCGGGTCGAGCCCGAGGGCGTGGCGACCAAGCGCCAGCTCGAGCGCTGGGTGGCGCGTGGCGTGTCCTACGCCCGCTCGCTACCGCCCAAGGGCGAGTAGTCAGCGCGCACAGACCGGCAGCGACTCGTAGGCCCGGATCGTGATCCCCGGCCGGCGGACCGGATCGCCGGCGAGCTGCAGGCGCGGGAACCGCGCCAGGATCCTGGGCAGCATGACCCGGCCCTCCAGCCGGGCCAGCGCGGCGCCGAGGCAGTGGTGGATGCCCGCTCCGAACGACAGCGCCGGCCCCTCGTCGCGGTCGAGGATCAGCTCGTCGGGCGAGCGGAACGCGCGTGGATCGCGGTTGGCCGCGCCGAGCACGGTGATCACCCGCTGGCCCGGATGCAGGTACAGGTCGCCGACCTCGATCGCGTCGACCGCCGTCCGCCCGTAGATCAGCTGCACGGGGGCGTCGTAGCGCAGCAGCTCCTCGACCGCCGGCCGGGCGAGGTCGGGCTCGTGGCGCAGTCGCTGCGCCTGGCCGGGGTGCTCCAGCAGCGCGACCAGCCCGTTGGCGAGCAGGCCGCTCGTCGTCTCAAAGCCGGCGGCGAGCACGAGCGCGGCCATCGTCACGAGCTCCTCGTCGGTCAGCTGGTCGCCGTCCTGCGCGGTCACCAGCGCGGAGATCAGGTCGTCCGCGGGGCGGCGGCGGCGACTCGCCGCCAGATCCAGGAAGTAATCCACGATCGCCGACGCCGCGTCGTCGGCGCGATCGATCGCGAGCGGCGAGAGCAGCTCCAGCACCGCGCTCCACCGGGCGACGAGATCTCTGAACATCGGCCGGTCGGCTTCGGGGACCCCCAGCAGCTCGCCGATCACCGCCACCGGAAACGGGAAGGCGACTGCCTCGACGAAATCGAAATCGAAATCGAAATCGAAATCCAGCGCGTCGCAGATCCGGTCGGCGATCGCCTCGACCGCGGGACGCAGCTGCGCGATGCGGCGCGCGGTGAACGCCCGCGCGACGAGACCGCGCAGGCGGGTGTGCTCCGGCGGGTTGAGCATCAGGATGCTGGTGAACATCATCCGCAGCGCCGGCCGGCTCTCCCAGTCCGGCAGACCCGACGCCGCGAGCAGGCGGCCGGGGTTCTTGCGCAGGCGGTGGTCGCGCAGCAGCGCCGAGCACCGGTCATAGCCGGTGACGATCAGCGAGTCGTCGGGTCCGGCGACGGCATCGCCGAGCGCGCGCAGGCGCCGGTAGACGGAGTACGGGTCGGCCTGACCGGCCGCCGTGGCCAGCTCCGCCATCAGGCCGGAGGCGGCGGCATGGCCGGAGTCCGCCATCACCGTGTGGGTCGTCTCGCGCATCGCATGTTCCTTCGATCGGGGAGATCGAAGGCTCGCGGTAAAGCCCGTTCGCCGCATCGGGCAAGCATGCCGATCGTTGCGCTCTCTTTAGGCCGGGACCGAGGTTCGTTTAGGGGGCCGGTGTCGGGTTTAGACTCCGGTGCGCGCCGTTGAGACTTCCGCGGCGGCGGAGGTCCTGTTCCCACTCCCGATCGCGAGCCAGGCACCTGCTGTGCGCATAGACGATCCAGCTGATCGGGCGCAGGAGCCCGACACGGCCCTCGGCAACCTCCCCGTCCAGCTCACGCCGCTGCTCGGTCGCGGCGCCGCTCTGGAGGAGCTGCACGCGCTGATATGGCGGGCCCGGCTGCTGACGCTGTGCGGGCCGGGAGGGGCCGGCAAGTCCCGCCTGGCGTCGGCGCTGGCCGACGCCGTCCGGGCGGATTTCGTCGGCGGCGCATGG
>JBELAG010000293.1:0-7873 GCA_049509055.1 Solirubrobacteraceae bacterium | reverse complement strand
GGCGGCGAACAGCACGGCCACGATGACGACCGGCCACAGGGCGGGACGGATGAAGGCGGGGGTGTGCACGTCGCGGGATCGCAGACGTCGATGCTACGCCGGCGCGGAGTGCGGTCAGCCGAGCGTCCGGCGAACCTCGCCGAGCACGCTCGGCCCCAGCAGTTCGGCGCAGTACACGCTGACGTGGATCCCGTCGAAGCGGCACAGCTGGCCGTTGACCTTGGCGTCGTAGTGGTTGCCCGGCGACAGCGTCGTGTCGATGTCGAGCACCGAGACGGTCTTCGGGTACCGGCGGGCGGCCGCCTGCAGCATCGCGTTGATCTCGGTGTGCCGGCTCGCCGAGGCGGCGGGAGCCGGGGACCCGTCGGCCTGCGCCGGCGGGTCGGTGTAGGGGACGGTGAGGAACACCACCTTGACCCCGCCGCGGCCGAGGACCGCGACGTAGCGGTCGATCTGGGCCTGCACGTAGCGGTCGAACGCCGGCTGGCCGAGGTGCACGACGCGGCCGTCGATGCGCCAGTCGAACTCGTCGCGGTATCCGAGCTCGACCACCACCTCCTGGGCGTGCGTGGCCTGCTCCTCGCGCGACCACGTCGACAGCGCATCGGGGCATCCGGCCGACAGCCCCTCCCAGGTGCCGTTGACGTCGAGCTGTCCCTTGGCGCTGAACGAGCAGCCGAGGATCGCGCCGTTGGCCAGCTCCACGCCGTAGCGCTGCTCGTCGCTCATCAGCGGGACGCCGATCGTGAACGCGATCGAGTCGCCGATCAGCAGGACGCGCTTGGGGGGGCAGGTCTGGAAGGTGGCCGTGCTCGAGCCGCTCCAGGTGAGCGCGTGCTGCCCCAGCGCGGTGTATTCGAACTTCGCCTCCTTGGCGGCGGGCACCGGCGAGAGCCCGACCTGCTTGGTATCGGCGAGCGTCACCCGACACGCGGGGTCGGTTCCGCGCAACGACGCCGCGGGCGCCGGCAGCTTCGCCGCGGCGGGCACCGCGGCGGGCAGCGCCGCCGCCGCGGAGGCCAGCAGCAGCGTGGTCGTCGCCGCGCCGGCCGCGACCGGCGTGAGCCCCTGCACCAGCCACGTGGGCAGCCGGCGGCGGCGGATCGGCTGCTCGATCACGACGAACGAGACGAGGCTGACCGCGAGCGTCACCCCGAGCCGGAGGGCGAGCAGGCGCGCTCCGGTCTGACCGGTCGAGCTCTCGTCCAGCCACTGAAACAGCGGGAAGTGCCAGAGGTAGAGTCCGTAAGAGATCTCGCCGACCGCCCGCAGCGGCGCCAGAGCGAGGATCCGCGCCGCCGGCGCGTCGGGCATCACCACCACCGCGGCGATCAGCGCCAGCACGCAGCCGTCGAGCCCCAGCAGGCCGTAGGGGTACAGCCAGCCGTCGGGCCCGGCCGCCGAGTGGACGGCCACCGCCACGGCGGCGAGGACCGCCGGCGAGGCGACCCCGAGCGCTCGCCGGCCCCGGGGGCCGAGCGCGAACCGGCGCCGCGCGTGCTCGGGCCGGCGCCGGGCGATCGCCAGCGCGAAGCCCAGTGACGCCCCCAGCAGCAGGCTCGCCGCCCGCGTGTCGGTGCCGTAGTAGACGCGATCGAGCCCGCGCCCGCCGTCGTAGAGGACCGCCATCTCGACCGCCGAGCCCGCGGCGCAGGTGAGGCTGAGGCCGAGCAGCAGCTGCAGCGACCGGCGCGTGCCGGCGGCCCGGCGCAGGCCGGCGAGCGTGACGATCGCCAGCAGGAGCAGCGGCCAGACGAGGTAGAACTGCTCCTCGATGGCCAGCGACCAGGTGTGCTGAAACGGCGACACCGGGCCGCTGGCCGCGAAGTAGTTCGTGCCGGCGGCGATCTGATGCCAGTTGCTGAAGTACAGCAGCGTGGACAGCCCGTCGCCCAGGAACCCGGGGACCGCCTTCTCGGGCCCGGCCAGCGCGTAGTAGACGCCGATCGCCGCGACGACCGCGAACAGCGCCGGCAGCAGGCGGCGCGCCCGCCGCGCCCAGAACGCCCCCAGCGCGATCGTGCCGGTGCGAGTCCACTCGGCGACCAGCAGCGAGGTGATCAGGAAGCCCGACAGCACGAAGAAGACCTCGACGCCGAGGAACCCGCCCGACGCCCACGGCACGCCGCCGTGGTAGAGCAGCACGGCGATCACCGCGATCCCGCGCAGTCCGTCGAGGCCGCGGTGACGTGTCAGCTCGACCCGTCGCCGCGGTGATGCGCTCCCGCTCATCACCCTCGGTGTTACCGAGACGGGCGTCGGCCGAGCGTCAGCCGGCCGCTTTCTGACGGGGATCTTCGAAAGGACTTCGCCGGCGCGACGGGTATGTCAGCTCAGCGTCAGCGTCATCGTCCGGAGATCCGGTCGGCGAGCGCGCCGATGCGTGACCCCCGGCCGTGCGCGAGCTCGCGGCGGTCGGCGACCCGGTACATCGCGTAGATCCCTCGGGCGCCGAGGAACCGCAACGGCTCAGGCTCCCAGTCGCGGGCCGGGGGACTCACCCACGGCAGCCGCGTGAGCTCGGTGTCTCGGCCGAGCACGAGGTCGCGCAGGGTGCGGGCGGCGAGATTGCTGGCCGCGACGCCCTCGCCCGCATAGCCGCCGGCGTGACCCAGCCCGGTGGACGGGTCAAGCCCGACGGTCGGGCACCAGTCGCGAGCGACGCCGAGCACGCCCGCCCAGCCGCGGCAGACGCCGACGCCGCGCAGCGACGGGAACAACGACTCCAGCCGGGCGCGCAGCTGCGCGACGGTGGCGTCGGGCACCGGCCCCTCGCGGTCGGTCCGCGATCCGAAGCGGTAGGGCACGCCGCGCCCGCCGATCGCGATCCGGCCGTCGGCCGTCCGCTGGGAGTACGTGTAGAGATGGGAGCCGTCGAGCATCGTCTCGGCCGCCTGCCATCGCAGCTGCGCCCAGGTCCGGTCGTCGAGTGGCTCGGTGGCGATCATCGCGCTGTTGACCGGCAGCAGCCGGCGGTGCTGGCCGGGCAGATCGGCGGTGTAGCCCTCGGTGGCGCGCAGCACAAAGCGCGCGCGCACGGTGCCGCTCAGGGTGGTGGCGGTGCCGGCGCCGATCGCGCGCACGGGCGTCGTCTCATAGATCGTCGCCCCGGCGCGCTCGGCGGCCGCCGCCAGTCCCTGCACAAGGCGCGCCGGCTGAACGCGGGCGCAGTGGGGCGTGTAGAGCGCCCCGAGCCCGTTGCGGACCGTGACCCGCTCATGCAGCGCGTCGCGATCGAGCAGCTGCCAGGCGAGCTCCGGTCCCGCCCATGCGCGCTCGGCCGCGGCCCGCGCGCGCAGGCGCGCGAGCTGGGGCGGGGTCTGGGCGACGGTCAGCGTCCCGCCGTGCTTCCAGTCGCAGTCGATCCCCTCGCGCGCGATGACCGCGCCGATCTCCCCGACGGTCTGCTGGATCGCGGCGACCATCGACCGCGGCCCGTCGGGGCCGCCGCGGGCACGCCAGCGCGCCGGCGCGCCCGACAGCGCGCCGAGCACCCAGCCGCCGTTGCGCCCCGACGCGCCGAAGCCGACATAGCGCCGCTCGAGCACGACGACCTCCAGCCCCGGGTCGGCGCGGCGCAGCTCGTACGCCGTCCACAGCCCGGTGAAGCCGCCGCCGACGATGCAGACGTCCGCCTCACGATCGGCGCCCAGGGGCGCCCGCCGCGGGGAGGGGCCCGCCTGGTCGAGCCAGAACGACGGCGACGGCGCCACGCGCGTCGGGGGGCTAGATGAGCGAGTCCGCGGGGGCGAACTCCGCCTCGGGAGTCACGACCTCGATCGGATCGCCCCACACCATCCGCTTCTCGCGCTGGAAGAAGCCCGGGGCGGTGGCGCGGCGGGCCAGCATCAGCGCGATGCCGCCGACGATCCCGAGGATGCCGATCCAGTCCGGCACGCCGAGGCCGAGCAGCGGCGGGCTCGAGTCGTTGGCCGAGTTGGCGTAGTAGGTGAACCCCTTGACGAAGATCCCCATCAGCACGAGTCCCCCGAACGCCGGCAGCACGCCCATCACGAAGAAGTTGCGCACGGACTTCATCAGCTCCCGGCGGTAGAAGATCACGCACGCGAAGCCGGTGAACCCGTAATAGAACGACACCAGGAAGCCCAGCCCGGTGACGCAGTCGGCGAGCACGTTGGTCGAGACCGCGACGATGATCACGAACCAGATCACCGACAGCACGCCGGCCACGATCGTCGCATAGCCCGGGACGAGGTTGCGCTCGTGAATCGAGCCGAAGCGGGCGGGGATCGCGCCGCGGCGGGCCATCGACAGCGCCGAGCGCGCGGCCGGCAGGATCGTCGTCTGGGTCGCCGCCGTGGCCGAGGTGAGCACCGCGATCGTGAGCAGGAAATGGAGCGGCCCGAGGACGTTGCGGGCCAGGCCGCCGGCGAAGATGTCGTTGGCGTTGTGGGCGAGGTAGGTGGTGCCGCTGTAGGCCTGGGCGGCGACCGAGACGAGCAGGAAGATCCCGATCAGCACGAGGTTGGAGACGACCGCGGCGCGGCCGGGGGCCGAGCTGGAGTCCTCGGTCTCCTCGTTGACCGACACGCCGGAGTCCCAGCCCCAGTAGAGGAACACGCCGAGCAGCAGGCCGAGCACGAGCGGGCCGAAACCGACCGAGAACGGGTTGAACCAGTCCAGCCGGACCCGGATCGCGTGCTTGGGAGATCCGGTGTAGACCTTGAGCAGCGCGACGACCGCGAAGATCACCAGCGTCACCATCTCGAATCCGAGCAGGAACTGCTGGGTGCGCGCCGACAGCTCGATGCCGCGCCAGCAGATCCAGGTGAGCGCGGCGATGAAGATGACGCCGAGGATCGTCACATCGACGGTGCTGGCGGCGGCGCCGTCGAGGCCGAACAGCTGGAAGCCGTAGCTGCCGGCGATCTGCGCCTGGTTGGCGTTGACGACGATGTCGGCGAACAGCACCGCGAAGCCGCCGACCCAGCCCCAGCCCGCGCCCATCGCGCGGCTCATCCAGGAGAAGGTCGTGCCGCAGTCGGGATCGGCGGTGTTGAGCTGCTTGTAGGCCAGGGCGATGCACAGCATCGGCAAAAACGAGACGATGATCACCGCCGGGGTGTGGGGACCGAGGCCGCCGATCAGCGCGATGAACCCGATCGTCGCCGCCAGGCTGTAGCCCGGCGCCGTCGACGCGACGCCGATCACGATGTTGCTGAGGTAGCTGATCGCGCCGCGCTTGAGCTCCGGCCGGCCGGTCGGTTCGGCGGGAGCCTTCCCACCTATGGTCGTGGCTTCCATCCACTCCCCTTTCAGACGATGATGTGCACGGCGAACGGCATCCCGGTGACCGCCGGAGAGTAGCCGCATGGGCTCGCGCCGCCAAATGTCGGCACGATCGCCCCGGCGCCGCGGCGGCCGCTGGTCACAGGCGCTCGTCGGCGATCGGGAACGCGTCGACGATCACATAGGCGCGCAGGTTCGGCGGGAGCGCGGTCCCGCGGGGAATCGTGAGGCGCACGCCGGTGATCGCCCCCGCGCGGTCGGTCACCTCGGTGCTGTCGCGCCGGTAGTCGAGCGCGACCGGGTCCGCGCCGCCGGCCAGCAGGATCGTCACCACGTGGCGGCGCGCGGCGGGGAGCCGCGCCCCGGCCAGGCGGACGTCCGCGCTGCCGGCGGCGGTCGCGGTCGGTTCGCGCAACTGCACCCGCCCGGCGCGGACGCCGGACGGTCGCCGGCGTGCGGCGCCGCGGTAGGCGCCGGTGATGAACGTCCCCGAAGCCGCGAGCACGCCGCCGGGGTTGCAGATCCCGGTGAACGCCAACTCCGGCCCGTAGTGAGGGACCGTGGCGCACACCGTCTCGGCGTACAGCGACGCCCCCGGCGCGAAGCTGAGGTCCGGCGCCAGCGAGCCCCGCAGCGTAAAGCGTCGCAGCGGCACCGCGCCGAAGCTGAAGGTCAGTGACACGCTCGGGCTCGACAGGATCACCGACGACCCGCGGTAGCGGCCGGCGAGCGGGAAGCCGAACGGGCTGCGGGGATCGACGACGTCGCGGCCGCCGGCGGTCCGCCGCGCGCCGGTGACCCACAGCAGCACGGTGTGCCGGGTCCGCGCGATCGTCGAGGCGATCCAGTCATAGCTGTCGAAGCCGATCTGGTTGACCGACGCCAGGAACGCCGGCAGCGGCACCGACAGGCGGCTGATCGTGATCGCGCTCACCGCGTTGGCGGCGACGGTGAGCGGCAGCGTCCCAGAGCCGCCCCTGGCCCTGATCGTGATCGTCTGGTCAAACCGCCCGGCCGGTCGCCCGTGAGGATCGAAGTTGCCCATCTGCGTGCCGTTGTTCGTATAGGCACCGGCGATCCGCAGCCGGTAGTCGGTGCCCGGCGCCAGCAGCCCGTCGGGGACGACCGACAGGTAGTGGCCGTCGCCGGACTCCTGGGTCGTGAACGCGAACGCCGGCCGGGCGCGCACCAGGCGGTCGGGCGCGAGCATCGCCGCGTTGACCGTCCGGCCGTGGCGACGGACGATCAGGCGCAGGTTGATGACGGTGGCCGGGTCGAGGGTGACCGCCCCGCGCGGGATCGTGTTGCCACCGACGTCGACGGGATACACGCGGTCGAGGTTCTCGCCGAGCTCCGGGCCGGGAGCGGTCGAGCAGCGCGGATCGTGGCGGTGGCGGCAGTAGTCATAGGGCACGTAGTAGACCGAGCCGTCCTCGCCGGCGATATAGACGCCGGTCCGGCCCAGCGCCGGGGACGCGTTGAGGTTGTTGCGCACGCTCAGCAGCGGGTTGGCCGGCGTGGTGTCGTAGGACCAGCGCCGGCGCCCGGTGGCGGCGTCCAGCGCGTACAGCCGGCCGTCGGAGGAGCCGACGTAGACGATCTCGTGGCGGCCGGGGCCGGGCGCCAGGCCGACCACCGGCGAGGAGCGGACCGGCTCGCCGGTGACATAGCTCCAGCGCAGCCGGCCGCCGGGGGTGAGCGCGTACACCGAGCCGTCGGCCGAGGCGATGTAGACGGCGTCGGTGCGTCCCGCCCGGTCGGAGCCCAGCGCCGGGGAGGCGTAGATGTGATCGCTGGTCGCAAAGCTCCAGCGGATCGCGCCGGTGCGCGGATCCAGCGCGTACAGGCGGGAGTCGAACGACCCGACGTAGACGGTGCCGTCGGAGCCGATCGCCGGGGAGGAGACGACGTAGCCGGGAACGACGGTGCGCCAGACCCGCCGCCCGGCGGCGCTCAGCCGGAACACGCTGAGGTCCAGCGAGCCCCAGAAGGTGGAGCCGTCGGCCGCGAACGCCGGGGTCGTCCACACCGAGTTACCGGCGGTGTAGGTCCAGCGCGGCGCGCCGTCGGGATCGATCGCGTATGCCGTCCCGCCGGTGTTGCCGGCATACAGGTCTCCGCCGGGCCCGACGGCGATGTTCCCCTCCCACCAGTCGACCCGCTGGCCGGACACCGGTGCCACCGACGCCCGAAAGCGCCACAGGATCCGCGGCCGCCCGCGCCGCGGCGTCGTCACGTGATAGAGGTGGTCGTCGGCCGACCCGAAGGTGAGCGGGTCGGACCGCAGCCGCGGCGAGTACGCCGACAGCGCGCCTGCGGCGTCGATCAGGCCGCCGGTCCGCAGGCGCCAGCGCAGACGGCCGCCGCGGCCGATCGCGTAGAGGTCTCCGTCGCCGGAGCCGACGTAGATCGTCCCGTCGCCGCCGATCACCGGCGTGGCGAAGATCCCGCGCCCGGTCGCGAACGCCCACGGCCGGTCTCCGTGGTAGCGGCCGACGATCGGACTGAAGCCGGTGTTGCGCGGGTCGTGGCGCATCTCCGGCCACGGCGACGCGGCGGCCAGCGCGATGCGGCGAGGCCGGCGCGCGGCCGGCGCCGCGCTGCGCGCGGCCGGCGCCGCGCT
>JBELAG010000292.1:0-7881 GCA_049509055.1 Solirubrobacteraceae bacterium | reverse complement strand
CGCAGGGCGCTGCCGACGTTGACGTGCTCGCTGGCCACCAGCAGGTTCTCGTCGATCGTGAGGTCGTCGAACAGCTCGACCGATTGAAAGGTGCGGGCCAGCCGCATGCGGGCGCGCTTGTACGGCCGCATCCGGGTGATGTCCTGGCCACCGAACACGACCGTGCCGGACGCCGGCTTGGTGTAGCCGGTCAGCGCGTCGACCATCGAGGTCTTGCCGGCGCCGTTGGGACCGATCAGGCCGTAGACCTCGCCCTCGGCGATCGACAGGTCGACGTCGTCGACGGCGACGACGCCTCCGTAGGTGACGCGGAGCCCTCGGACGTCGAGCAGCGGCTGATGGTTGGACTGAGCGGTCATCTCTCCCTCACGTGCAACCCCTGGCGGGGTGGCAAGACTGTACACACTTTTCATACATGTGTCCAGTCGATGTGACCGGACGCATGATTGCGGTTCGGTTAGCGCCCCGGCTCCGGCTGCACCGAGAACGCCGGGCCACCGCCGAACACGCCGACCTCGGCCTCGCCGGCGCCTGCGCCGATCGGGCTCCAGCCCGGCGAGTCGCCGTGCGCGAATCGCGCCCAGGCCCCCGACAGCTCAACCGCGACCTCCGCCGCGCCCGGTGCCTGGCCGGCCAGCCGCTCGCCCGGACCGCCGTCGGCCCACGTCCCGAACAGCAGCGGCACCTCGACGGTGTGGGTCGCGCCCAGCGTCGGCCCGCCCCCGGGGTGATCGACGCGGAACCGGTACACGCTTCCTCTGTTCCCCTCGCGCGCGCGGGCGTGCGCCCAGTCGGCGACCGGCTGGGCGACCATCGCGTCGGTGGCGATGTCGACCAGCAGCGACTGGTCGTCGCCGGCCTGTCCGCGCCGCTTCGCCGCCTCGCGGTAGCGCGCGAGCACCGCCCCGGCGTCATCGGTGTGACAGAGGTGCGCGACGATCGCGGCGATCCGCTCGGGCGGAGGGGGCGGCCGCCACGGCGACCGGAAGAAGAAGGTGCCCTCCTGCGCGGTCGCGCCGACGAGCACGTCGACGTCGGGACTGGCCGCGGGCGCCTGCGTGGGCGACGTCGGCACGGTGGCCGGATCGACCGTCGGCAGCGCGCCGCCGCGCGTTCCGCGGAACTCCGGCGCCTCCAGGAGGTTCTCGTGCAGCGCGACGATCCGCTCGGGATCGAGCCCGCGCAGCGCTGTGGCGTCCAGTTCGCCGGCGCCCCCCGCCGCCGCGCTCAATGCCCGCGCCCAGCGCGCCCCGACCTCTGGCGACTGGGCGACGTCGCCGAGCGGGGGCGACTGCAGGATCGCCCGCTCAAACAGACCGGCGGCGGCCGGCGCGACGAGCAGGTCCATCGCCGACAGCGCGCCCGCCGACTGGCCGGCGACGGTGACCCGGCGCGGATCGCCGCCAAACCCCGCGATGTTCCCGGCCACCCAGCGCAGCGCGGCGATCTGATCGAGCAGCCCCCAGTTGGCGCTCGGCGCCCCCGGTCCGTCGGCGAGCGCCGGGTGCGACAGCCAGCCCAGGCTGCCCAGGCGGTAGTTGACGCTGACCACGACGAGGTCGGCCGATCGCGCCAGCCGGCTGCCCTCGTACAGGCTGGCGCCCGCGTGCCCGATCGTGAAGCCGCCGCCGTGGATCCACACCAGCACCGGCCGGGGACCGGTGAGCGAGGGCGTGAAGACGTTGAGGTTGAGGCACTCCTCGCTGGTGGCGGGGAGCTCGCCGTGGGTGAAGGCTGCCGCCGGGCGCAGCGGCTGCGGGGCCGCCGGGCCCGCCTCCAGCGCGTCGCGGACGCCCCGCCAGCCGGCCGCCGGACCGGGCGGCGCCAAGCGCGGCGCAGTCGCGTACGGGATGCCCCGGAAGACGATCGCCGTCTCACGTGCCGCGCCCCGGACCCGGCCCGAGGTCGTGTCGGCCTCGACGAGCGTGGTCGCGCTCACCGCCGCAGCCCCACCGGCGATGCGTTAGACGCCGGCCGCCTGTGGCGCGACCGACCCGTGGTCGGGATGGCCCTCGGCCCACGAGATCACCGGGTTGCGCAGCAGTCCGACGCCCTCGATCTCCGCCTCGACGACGTCGCCGGGCTTGAGGTAGAGCGACGCCGCGTCCTCGCTGAAGCCCGCGACGCCCGCCACGGTGCCGGTGGAGAGGATGTCGCCCGGGCTGTAGCCCATCGCCGAGTAGTGGCTGATGATCTCGGGGACCGTCACCGACATCCGGCTGGTATCGGACCGCTGGCGGGATTCGCCGTTGACCCTCAGCTCCATCGCGAGCGCCTGGGGATCGGGGATCTCGTCGGCCGAGACGATCCACGGCCCGATCGGGCAGAACGTGTCGATGCTCTTGGACAGGCAGAACACGCCGGACTTCATCTCCTCGCGCTGGATGTCGCGCGCGGTGATGTCGTTGAAGACGAGATAGCCGGCGATGTAGTCCTTGGCCTCCTCGGGGGAGAAGAACTTCCCGGCCTTGCCGATCACCACCGCGAGCTCGAGCTCGTAGTCCACCTCGTTGGTCATCGACTCGGGGTAGATGATCGGATCCTCGGGCCCGATGATCGCATCGATGTTCTGGAAGAAGACGATCCACGGCAGCACCGGATGCGACCAGTTGACCCGGGTCGACTCCTCGTGATGCTCGCGGAAGTTGCCGGCGGTGTGGAAGAACTTCTTCGGGATGATCGGCGCCCTCAGCCGGACGTCGGCGAGCGCGAGCTCGCGCCCCGTCGGCGCCACCTGGCCGCCGAGCTCGTAATAGCGGCGCATGCTCTCGACGTCGAGCTCGATCACCCTGTCCTCGACGACGTGTCCTACGCGGCCGTCGTCGAATGTCACCAGCTTCATCCGAGTCTCACTTTCGGTTGCGGCGTCCGTCCTGCTACAGCGCAGAGTATAGACAGTTCTCCAGTCTGTATGCAATTCTCTGGTCTGCGGACGGACGCACGCGCACGCCAGGGAGCGGTGCGTGCGGGTGCATAATGTCGGGGCCGATGCGCCGCCGACCGGACGAGAGGCCGCCGGCGGAGCGGCCCACGAAGGCCATGGCGCCGCGGCTGCTGGCGGTGCTCGGCGCGCTGTCGGCCTTCGGTCCGCTGTCGACCGACATGTACCTGCCCGGGCTGCCGTCGATGGCGCGCGACCTCGGCGTGTCGGCCTCCACGGTGCAGTTGACGCTGTCGGGGTGCCTGATCGGCCTGGCGATCGGCCAGCTGATCACCGGGCCGCTCAGCGACGCGCTCGGGCGCAAGCGCCCGCTGCTCGCCGGGCTCGCGGCGTACGCCTCGGCGTCGGTGCTGTGTGCCCTCTCGCCCGGCATCGGGCTGCTCGTCACCCTGCGGTTCGTGCAGGGCCTGGCCGGAGCGGCGGGGATCGCGATCGCCCGTGCGATCGTGCGCGACCGGTCGGGCGGAGTGGCGGCGGCGCGCGCCTACGCCGTCCTGATGGTCGTCACCGGGCTGGGCCCGATCGTCGCGCCGGTGGCGGGCGGCCTGCTGCTCCACGTCACCGATTGGCGTGGCATCTTCGTCACGCTGGCGGCGATCGGCGTCCTGCTGCTGGTGCTCACGGCGGCGATGATTCCCGAGACCCTCGCGGTCTCCGCGCGCCATCAGGGCGGGTTGCGGACGACGCGGGCCGCGATCGCGGTGCTGCTGCGCGATCGCCGCTATCTCGGGGCGACGGGCGCGCTCGCGCTGTCGTTCGGTGCGCTGATGTCCTACATCGCCGCGTCGCCGTTCGTGCTCGAGCACATCCACCGGCTGTCGGCGCAGGCGTTCAGCATCGTGTTCGCCGTCAACGGCGGGGCGATCCTCATCGCGCGACAGATCGGCGCCGGGCAGGTTCAGCGCGTCGGCCCCGAGCGGGTCCTGCGCACCGGCATCGCCGTGCAGGTGGCCGGCACGTGCGGCGTGCTGATCGTCACGCTCGCCGGCGCCGGCCTGGCCCCGCTGCTGGTCTGCCTGTTCATCGCCGCGGGCAGCGTGGGGATGATCGCGCCGATGGCCACCGCGCTGGGGATGCAGGATCACGCCGCGCAGGCGGGCAGCGCGTCCGGCGTGATGGGCTTCGCGCAGTTCGCGCTCGGATCCGCCGTCGCGCCGCTGGTGGGCGTTGCCGGGCCGGGCAGCGCGCTGCCGATGGCGATCACGATGCCGTCGATGTCGATCGCCGGTGCACTCGCGCTGTGGCTGTCACGGCGACCCGCCGGTCAGCCCGCGCCGGCCGCCGCGGGGTGAGCCGTGCGCCGGCCACGTTTCGCAGCCCGGATGCGACAATCGCCGGCGGCTTGCGCCGGCGGGGCGTCCGCCGCTCCGGCGAGACGATCGGACACCGAAAGGCTGACTGCACATGCGCTTCGCGTCGATTCTCCACCAGGGGCGACCCCATGCCGTCCTGATCGACGGCGCAGACGCGATCCCGCTCGCCGGGATCGCCGAGCTCGGCCTGGCGACCCCGTCCTCGGTGCTGCGCGATCCCCCGCTTGACCGGGCTGCGAGCGTCCCGCTCGACGCCGTCCAGCTGCGCCCCGTGATCCCGCAGCCGCGCCGGGTCATCTGCGTCGGGCTCAACTACCGCGCCCACGTGGCGGAGTCCGGGCGCGAGGAACCGGAGTACCCGGTGCTGTTCACCAAGTTCGCCAGCAGCCTGGCCGGGCCGTATGACGCGATCCCCTGTCCGCCCGAGTCCTCCGCGGTCGACTACGAGGGCGAGCTGCTGGTGGTGATCGGCCAGGCCGGGCGCCGGGTCCCGGAGGACCGCGCGCTCGAGCTGGTGGCGGGCTACGCGGTCGCCGACGACATCACGATGCGCGATTATCAGAACCGGACCCACCAGTGGCTGCAGGGCAAGGCCTGGGATGCCTCCACGCCGGTCGGGCCGCACCTGGTGAGCGCCGACGAGGTCGGGGACCCCGCGGCGCTCAGCGTGCGCACCACCCTCAACGGCCAGGTCGTCCAGGACGCGCCCACGGCGCGAATGATCTTCTCCGTCCCCACGCTGGTCAGCGTGATCTCGCAGTTCACCGGGCTCGAGCCGGGCGACCTGATCCTGACCGGGACGCCGGAGGGCGTCGGCTTCCGCCGCGAGCCCCCGCTCCTCCTCCACGACGGCGATGTCGTCGCCGTCGAGGTGGACGGAGTGGGCCGGCTCGAGAACCGCATGACCGCCGGCTGACGTGACCGCGACTCAGGCGTCGCTCATTACCTTTGCCGGATGTCAGGTGAGCTTCTGACCGGGCCAGCACGGTCATTCCGGTCAGCGCCGCGGCCACCGCCAGCAGTTCGCCGGCGGCCTGCGGCACGGTGGCGTGCAACGATTCGTGGAACAGGACGAGCCCGAGGACGACGCTTGCGATCGGGTCCAGGGCGGCGCTGGTGGCGACCGTGGCCGCCAGCGCTCCGGTGTCGAGGGCGAGCTGGTTGAACGTCATCGAGACATAGCCGACGGCCGCGAGGGCGTAGGGCTCCCAGCTGAGGGCGACGTGGCCGATCCCGCGATTCAGCTCGTCGACCGTCGCCTTGGTCAGCGCAGCCGACAGCGCGAACAGGACGCCGGCGGCCGCGCCGAGCAGCGCCGCCCTGCGCGGCGGTGGCCCGCGCCGGCCGACCAGCGCGAGCGGCGCGCACGCCACCGCGCAGACGGCGGCGGCGACCAGCCACCCTCGCAGCGGCGCCTCCTGCCGCCCGCCCGCCGGGTCGGCGACGACCAGGAAGCCGGCCAGCGCCACGACGACGAGCGCCGCGGCGGCGAGGTCGCTGCGGTGGACGCGTTGGCCGCCCAGCCTGATCCCGAGCGGCAGCGCGAACACCACGCTGGTGATCAGCAGCGGCTGGACGACGTCGAGCCGGCCGTCGCGCAGCGCCGCCGCCTGGGCGACGAACCCCAGGCCGTCGGAGGCGATCCCTGCCAGCCAGACCGGCCGTCGGGCCAGCCGCAGCAGCAGGCCCGAACGCGCGCCGGCGGACGGCGCGCTCGAGCCTGCCTTCTGCTGCAGAACGGTGCCGAGCGCGAACAGCAGCGCCGACGCCAGGGCCAGGGCTATCTGCATGCCACCGTCCGGGAGCACGCACCGCTGCGCGGTGGCGCGCGCCGGGGCAGCGGAGCGGGCCTGCCCCGGGCGCCGGCGCCGGTCTCAGTCGGTCAACGAGCCGTGGCCGTGAACGACAGGTCGATCGTGCCGCAGCTCGCCTTCGGCGCCTTGGTCTCGACCTGCTTGAACGCCAGCGTGCCCTTGACCTTCCTCGGCGACACGAACGTGCCCGCCACCGATGTCGTCGTCAGCACCTTGGCGCCGTGCTTGCTCGATTTCGCCGCAGCCAGCGACTGGTGCCCGCGGAGGGAGAACTTTCCGCCGGAGATCGTGATCGTCCCGACCGCCTGCGTGTTGGAATGAGCCAGGCGACACACCGTGTCGGTGTAGACGAACCTCAGCCGCTTGCCGTTGGAGGACGTGGTGAAGGTCACGGGGACCTTGGCGATGAACGCCCTGGCGGCCGCCACCGGCCCGGTGGCGGTTCCCCTGAAGCTCGAGCTCCTGACGGGGTTCGAGGCCAGCGCGACCGTGCTGACCGAGAAGAACGCGGACAGACCCACTGCGGCGATGACCCGATGACGTCGAGGCATGAGATTCCTCCTCTCCCCGTGACCGGGAGTGCGTCGGCCGACCAGCCCACCCGGCCGGCACTGTTGGCGCGCGATCATAGAGCCCGCCGGCCGATGGCGGCGCGTCGCTCCCCGGGCGGGTCGCCGTCGGCCACAATGCCGAGGTGGTTTCGCTAGCGTGACATCCGCTGGGCCATGGACCGGCGCACGCAACGGATTGCCCACATCGATCGGGGGCGATCGACCAAAAATCCGAGCCTCGGAGGGCACATGAAGAATCGCAGGAGGGCCTGCGTAGCTGCGATGGCGGCCATCGCGCTCGCGGGATGTGGGAGCAGCAGCAGCACGAGCTCGAGCTCCGGCGATGCGCCGGCGACCGTCTCCAGCACGTCGAGCGCGGCCGTCACCACGCCCTCCTTCGGCCCGTCGACCCTGAGCGCGACCGCTCCTCCCGGCCTGACGACAGCAACCACGGCGTCCGCGCCCGCCCGCAGGCACGCGGCGGCCAAGCCGGCCGCCAACCACCACCGCCACGCTGCGACCACGTCGCATCACGCCACGCATACGACCACCACGCACCACGCCACCACGCCCGCGTCCACCGCGACGACGCCCGCCACCACGCCGGCGGCGCCGAGCACGGCGGCGTTCAAGGCCGCCTTCGCCGGCTACCAGGCTCAGTTCCGTGCGCTGGCGTCGGCGCTCGGCGGGGTGCTCGCCCAGGCCAGCAAGGCGGTCGGGCCGCGGTTCGCGCCGGACTTCAACCTGCTGCGGGTCCGCGCGGGCCAGGTCTCGTCTCGGCTGGCCGCGCTCGCCGCGCCGTCGCGCTACGCCGGGGCGATCGCGAGCATCGTCTCCGGGTTCGCGGGCGTCTCCACCGAGCTCGCCGCGCTGTCGCGCTCCGAGATCGCCCGCAGCGCCTCGGCGATCACTGCCGAGGCCGAGAAGCTGCTCGCCGACGCGGCCGCCATCAAGCAGTCCGACGACTCGATCGCGCAGTCGCTGGGGCTCCCGACCGGCTGAGGCTAAGAGCTCAGGCTCCGGCCGGCTCGGGAACGCCCCGGGGCCTCGGGCCGGCGGCGAGCAGCTCCGCGGTCGGCGCCACGGACATACAGAACCCGGCGACCGGCAGCCGTTACATCGGTGTCGCGATCGTCACCGTACGGTCACACTCGGGTAGTTTCCACCGATCAAGGCGGGCGCCACCGGGGCCGATCAATACTGCGCGACACGAGGAATCGCTCAGGGCATACCCGTCGCGAGGCGGGGACGCAAAGCCAGGG
>JBELAG010000291.1:0-7891 GCA_049509055.1 Solirubrobacteraceae bacterium | reverse complement strand
CCGGCGCCCGACGACGCCGAGCGCTACTTCGTCTTCCAGACGCTCGCCGGAGCGTGGCCGATCGAGGCGTCGCGGATCGAGCAGTACATGGAGAAGGCGCTGCGCGAGGCCAAGCGCAACACCGACTGGGTCGACCAGGACACGAGCTGGGAGGAGGCGGTGCAGCGCTTCTGCCGCCGCCTGTATGACCACCGGCCGTTTCTCTCAGACCTCGAGGAGTTCGTCGGCGAGCTGTCGTTCGCCGGCGAGCGGATCGCCCTGGCGACGGTCGCGCTCAAGCTCACGAGCCCCGGAATGCCCGACATCTACCAGGGCGACGAGCTGCCGCTGCTGGCGCTGGTCGATCCCGACAACCGCCGCCCGGTCGACTGGGAGTGGAGCCGGGCGATGCTCTCACGGCTGGCCGGCGGGGCACCGCCGGAGCCCGAGACCCGCAAGCTGTGGGTCACCAGCCGGCTGCTGGGGCTGCGCATCCGTCGCCCCGACGCGTTCACCGGTGCCTACCGGCCGCTGGACGCCGGCGATCGGACGCTCGCCTATCTGCGCGGCGACGAGGTGCTCGTCGCCGTCGACACGCGCCCGGGCGTGCCCGGCGGCTCGCTGCCGGCGGTTGCGGGGCGCTGGCGTGACGTGCTCACCGGCGAGGAGCGCTCGCTGGACGGCGGCCTGACGCTGTCAGCGCTGCTCGGCGAGCACGGCTTCGCGGTGCTCGAGAGGATCTGAGCTCCCCGGCCCGCCGATCCGCCGCACGGGGGACGCCCGTCGATGCACTAGTGTCGTGACCCTCCCATGCGCGTCCTGATGATCTCGTGGGAGTACCCGCCCGTGATCGAAGGCGGCCTCGGACGCCACGTGCGCAAGCTGTCGGAGAACCTGGTCGGCGCGGGCGTCGAGGTCCACGTGCTGACGCGCGGCGGCGGCCGGCGCGACGCGGTCGAGGAGCGCCACGGCGTCGTCGTGCACCGGGTGCCCGAGCCGCCCTTCCCGCTGGAGCTCAGGGCGTTCGTGCGCTGGGTGGAGGCGATGAATGACGACCTGCGCGCGCTCGGCGACGAGCTGTACGACGAGCTGAGGTTCGATCTCGTGCATTCCCACGACTGGCTGGTGGCCGGCGCCGCGCGGACGATCGCCCGCCGGTGGCGCCTGCCGTGGCTCGCCACCGTGCACGCCACCGAGTACGGGCGTCATCAGGGCTGGGTCCAGAGTTACCCCCAGTCCTACATCCACGCCGCCGAGCGCGACATGGTGCGTGACGCCGACCATGTGATCACCTGCTCGCGCTACATGCGCAGCCACGTCGCCGGCGTGTTCGACGTGCCGGTCGCCCGGATCACCGCGATGCAGAACGGCATCGACCCGCGCGACCTGGAGCCGGTCGCACCCGACCTCGAAGCGCTCCGCGCGCGCTACGCACGCCCGGACGAGCGGCTCGTGTTGCTGGTCGGCCGGCTCGTCTACGAAAAGGGCTTTCATCTGGCGCTCGACGCGCTGGCGCCGGTGATCGATCGGCTCGGTGGCGTGCGCTTCGTCGTGGCCGGGACGGGCAGCGCCGAGGCGCAGCTGCGCCGCCAGGCGCGTCGGCTGGGTCTGGATCGCAGCGGCGTGTTCCTCGGGTGGGTGGGCGACGACATGCTGCACTCGCTGTACCGCATCGCCGACCTGTGCATCGTCCCGTCGATCTATGAGCCGTTCGGTCTCGTCGCGCTGGAGGCAATGGCCTCGGGCTGCCTGTGCGTGGTTGCCGACACCGGCGGCCTGCGCGAGGTGGTCCCCGCCGACGGCACCGTCGGGTTGCGCTTTCGGTCGCGTGACTCGCTCGCGCTGCAGGAGATCCTCGAGCGCGTGCTGACCGATGACGACGAGCGCGCGCAGCTCGTCGCCGAGGCACGCGAGCACGTGTTGCGGTTCGACTGGGGTGAGGTGGCACGGCGCACACTGGCGCTGTACGGCGAGCTCGTCGGGCCTGCGCGCGCCGCCGGCGTCCAGTGAGAATCACCTCGGCGGCGCGCGACCGGTAGGGTGCACACACCGACGTTTTAGTCAACATCCGTTCCGATCGTCATCCAGAGGAGTCAGCGATGCCGCCAGCCAAGCGCGCTACACCGAGTTCCAAGCCGTCGACGGCCAAGCCGAAGGCCGCCGCGACGCCGAAGGCCGCGACCGCCAAGAGCGCATCGGCGGGTTCGGCGACCGCCTCGAGTCGTTCCACCCGCGCCGCCGGTGCGGCCTCGTCCTCCCGCGCCAAGGCGGCTCCCAAGACCGCGCCCAAGGCCACGACCGGCGGCGTCACGTCGGACCCCCGTCTGGAGGCCGCCGCCGAGCGGCTGCGCAAGCTCAACGAGCGGATCATCGAGGCCGGCAAGCAGACCGGCGAGACGACGCTCACCAGCTATGAGAAGGCGTTGAAGGCGATCGCCAGCGCGGTCGAGCGCGGGCCCGGCAGCAGTGACATCGATTGGATCGCGCACCTCGCGACGTCGCAGGCGAAGTTCATCCGCGAGTTCACCGAGACCTGGACCTCGGCCGCTCGCGGCATGCTGAAGTAGCGCGTCAGCGCGCGGTGCCGGCCGCGTCGGGGTGCGCGCCGTTGGCGCGCCCGCGCGCCGGCGTGCGCGTCGGGGCGGGGGCCCTGGTGTGCGTGCGCGCCGCTGCGCGCGTGCGCATCGGGGCGAGCGCGCGCGTCGTGCGGGCGTAGCCCTCGGCGATCAACTGCGGCCAGCGGCTGCGATCGATGAACAGGTCATACAGCCAGGCGCCGCGGCACAGGCGCGGGTCGGCGGCGTCGATGATCGTCAGCGCATCGCCGAGCTCGCGACGCGCGCGGCGCGCGAACTCCACGTGATAGGCCTGTTGCAGCTCGCGGCTGGCCAGCACGATCCCCATCGGCTTGCGATGCCAGCCGGTGATGTCGCTCGGCGTCAGGCCCTCGGGGAGCATGAAGTTGAGCCCGAAGACGTGGTCGAACGGTCCGTGCTCGATTGCCGGCTGGGTGGGGAGCAACTCGATCAGGCCACCGTCGACGTAGAGGTGACCTCTCACCTCGACGGCCTCGATGAACACCGGCAGCGCGATCGTGATGCGTACGAGCCGCCCGATCGACACCTCGGGGGTCGTGTGGGTGCCGAAGTACTCGGCGACCCCGTGATCGGTGTTGTAGACGATCGTCGCCAGCGGGATCGGCAGCTCGCCGGCGGTGAGCCCGCCGAAGCGCTCGTTGAACAGCCGCTGCACCGCCTCGCCCTTCATCGCGCCGGTGAAGCCGCGCAGCGCCGTCGCCACGAACCGCGGGAGGCGCAGCCACTGCGGGTCCAGATAGCGCTCCGGTTGCCAGGAGAGGACGAAGTCGGCCATCTCCTGCGCCGACAGCCCGGCTGCCCACAGCGAGCCGAACATCCCACCGCCCGAGCAGCCCGAGATCAGCTCGGGTTGCAGTCCCGCCTCCTCGAACGCCCGCGCGGCGCCGATCAGCGCGACGGCCGCGCCGGCGCCCCCGGAGGCGACGATTGCGATGCGCTTGCCCGCCAGCGCCGTGGCGGGGCGCCGGCGAAACGCCGGGAACACGTCCGCCGACAGCGTCTGGGGCCGGTCGATCAACGGCAGCGGCAGCAGGGCGCGGCGCGCATGGCGCAACAGGTCGACATCGACCGAGTCGCGCAGCAGCGCCCCGGCGGCGTCGAGTCGCTCCAGAGCGAGCTTGACGCTGTAGATGTCCGGATCAGGACCCATCCTGTACAGCGTCGCAGTGCGGGCCGGTCGCGCCGTCGGGGGAGAACCGGTGACACTCTTCACCGAATTACGGCTCACCACCGTCCAGACAATCGAGCGCGAAATCACCTACAACACGTTGAAGCAGCCGTAGACGACGAACAACGGATTGACGACGGCGTGTCCGGCGGCGTCGCGGACCGTCTGCTGGCCGACGTAGGCCGGCGGTGACTCGGCCTTGTAGCAACCGTTGGCCTGGACGCTGACGTCGTACTCGACGGGCGTCTGCGTGAACGGGACCCTGCCGGGCTGGGGGAGGTAGACGTCGAGCGTGCACGACCAATCGCCGGGTCCCAGCGGCGCCGCCCCGCGACGGTTGCAGAACGAGGTGACGTCGAAGGTGGCGTTGGCCGGCACGGTGCGGCCGAACAGGCGCTGCTGCAGCACGGTGATCGCGTTGAACTCCGGCGTGATGGCGGCGCGCAGGCGCGGGGCGGTGATCCCGACCGGCCCCCAGTTGCTCGCCACCGACAGCACGGCGACCACGACGATCGCGGCGACCACGAGACGGACGGCCGTCACCCAGCCCGAGCGGCGGCTCACCGGCGCGCCGATGAAGTCCCGGCGCAGGAGCAGCCGCCAGGAGGCGCTCAGGCACGCGATGATCCAGATCGCGCTGACCGCGCCGGACAGCAGCAGCGGGCCGTAGAAGGGGTGAGCGGTGAACAGGCCGTGCCAGCCGTCGAAGGCCGAGCCGATCAGCAGCATGTGGACCCAGACGCCCTTGCCGATGAGGTCGAGCAACTGCGTTACGAGGGCGACGATGATCGGGCCCACGACGCCGACGATGCCGTTGCGGGTGACGACCGAGAAGAGGATCGCGAGGCTCGTGTAGGCCAGCACCGGCAGCACGCAGGTCAGCCACGCGGCGGCGACCAGCGCGAGGCAGTGGCCGGACGACATCAGGATCCCGCTGAGATTCACCAACGGCTGGTCGCCGACGAGCACCACGCCGGCGACGATGCTCGAGACGGCCGTCAGCGCGACGAGCCCGAGCGCGAACAGCAGCGCCGCCAGCAACTTGCCGGCGAACAACTCCTGGCGGTTGCGCGAGCGCGTCAGCACCGTCTTCCACGTGCCGTACCGGTCTTCGGCAGAGAACATGTCGCCCGCCAGCACCCCCGCCAGCAGCGGGAAGCCCCACTGCCCGGCGAACCCGAGCACGACCAGCGACACCGCGAAGCCCGAGGAGTGAACCCAGACCCCGAACAGGGTGTCGGCCGGCGTCCCGCTCTGCACCTTGAGGATGCCGGCGAACGCGAACGGGCCGACGACGCAGATCAGCGCCAGCAGCCGTGTCGACAGCTGCGCCGACAGCTTGCGGCGCTCGGCGCGGGACACCCGCCACGCCCCGGCGGCCGGGCGGACCGCGGACGCGAGAGCCGGCGCCGCGAGACCGGGGGCGGGGCTCGTCGCCGTCATGCCCCGGCCAGGATCCTGTGCGCGGCCGCGTGCGGCTCCGGCTGATCGGTGGGCCCCTCGCCGGTGAGCGCGAAGAACATGCTCTCGAGCGGGCTGACGAGCTGGTCGAGACGCCGCACGGCGACCTCGGCCTGTCCGAGCGCGACCACGTAATGGTCGAGGCAGCCCTGCTCGGCGGTGATCGCGACGCTGCCGTCGCGCTGCCGCCTGCCGCGTACGCCGTGGTGATCGCTCGCGATCTCCAGCGCGCGGTCGTCGTCGCTGGTGACGAGCACATGCGCCGATGCGGGCGCCTCGGCGCGCAGCTGCGCGGCGGTGCCGCCCCACACCACCCGGCCGGCCTGCAGCACGGTGTAACTGTCACACACCTTCTCGACCTCGCCGATCAGGTGGCTGCTCAGGAGCACCGCCACCCCTTCGGCCGAAAGCTCGCTGACCAGTGACGCCACCGCCCGCGCGCCCGCGGGGTCCAATCCGCTCGTCGGCTCGTCGAGCAGCAGCAGGCGCGGCGAGCGCAGCAGCGCCGCGGCGATCCCGAGGCGCTGTCGCATGCCGGTGGAGTAGCCGCTCACCCGGTCACGGGCCCGGGCAGCGAGCCCGACCCGCTCCAGAACGCCGTCGATCGACGGCGCGGGCGGGTCGTCGTCGAGTTCGAGCAGCAGCTCGAGGTTCGCGCGCCCCGACAGGTAGGGGTAGAAGCTCGGGTCCTCCACGAAGCCCGCCACGCCGCGCAGCTGGGCAGTGGCGAACGCATGCAGCGGGCGGCCGAGCAGCTCGATCGTGCCGGCGTCGGGCCGTGCGAGGCCGAACAGCAGGCGCAGCAATGTCGTCTTGCCGGCGCCGTTGGGACCGAGCAGCCCGCGCACCTCGCCGTCCGCCAGCTCGAGGTCGACGCCGTCCAGCGCGCACGTCGCCTCAAAGCGTTTGACCAGACCGCTGGCGTGGACCGCCGTCATCGGCGCGCAACTCTAGGCCGACGCGCGCCGCGCCCGGTCAACAGCTTGTGAACATGGGCGCAAGGTCCGCCGGACACCGTCTCGTAACACCAGCCGATCCGGCCCGACATAGGCTGCGCCGCACACGCAGTGGCGCACCCCAACGCGTGACCTCGAACGGGAGAAGGAACGATGAGCAAGCCTGTCTTCGGCCGGCCCAGCGCGCGCGGCCGCGTCCTGATCGCCGTGGCCGCACTGCTGTCGACGGCGGCCGTCGGCGTCGCCTCGGCCGCCGTCGCGGGCTTTGACCCGTTCGGGACCAACGAGGTCGGCCAGACGGTGGACGGCGCGATCCTGCTGCCGACCAACCAGTGGATCTCGCCGCTCGGCAACCGGACCCTCGTCGACAACGCCCGTCTGGTGTCGAGCACGCTCAGCCCCGACGGCGATGACCTCGCGGCGCTGAGCTGGAACAACTTCAGCGGCTTTCTGACGATCATCGACGTCAAGACCGGCGCGGTCGTCCAGCAGGTCGGAACCGGGGCCGCCGGCGATCCGACGCTCGGCGACGACACCGTGGCCGCCGACGGGCCGCTGTACTCGGCCGACGGGACGACACTGTGGTTCCCCCAGACGGCGGACATCATCCGCTTCACCGTCAACCCCGACGGCACCGTGTCCTCGCCGGTCACGATCCCGCTGCCGACCGGTGCGCACGGCCCGGCGCTGCCGTCGGGCATGGCGCTCTCGCCCGATGGGAGCAAGCTGTACGTGGCGTTCAACGGGTCCAACACCCTGGGCGTGATCGACACCACCACCAATCAGGTGATCCAGCAGATCCCGGTCGGCAATGCGCCGCGCCAGGTGGTGCTCGACGGCACCACCGCCTACGTGTCCAACGAGGGCGGGCGCCCGGCGACCGCCGGCGACTACACCAACCTGTCGGACGGCACGCCGATCGTGTCGGATCGCTCGACCGCCGCCGCGAGTACCGGCACCGTCTCGGTGGTGGATCTCCAAAGCGGCTCGGAGACGGCGGAGATCCCGGTCGGCCTGCAGCCCACCGCGCTGTACCTCACCCCGGACGACTCGGCGCTGTTCGTCGCCAACTCCAACGACGACAGCCTGTCGGTGATCAACACGGCCACCAACACGGTCGCGCAGACCGTCGACACCAATCCGGTGCCGGGCGCGAGCGTGGGCAGCTATGCCAACGCGCTGACGATGCCCGACGCCGACCACCTGCTGGTCAGCATCGGCCGTGATAACGCGATCGCGGAATACCACTACGACGGTGTCTCCACGCCGCTCACCTACGAAGGCCTGCTGCCGACCGACTGGTACCCGGTCAACGTGCAGGCCGACCCGGCGCTCGGCGCCGGCGCCATCGTCGTGACCAACGACAAGGGCATCGGCGACCGCGGCCCGCAGGCGACGATCGGCAAGGGACCGCTCACCAGTGCCGCCACCGGTTACAACACCTACGACGACACCGGAAGCGTCACGACGTTCACACTGCCCCCCGACAGCGCCATCGCCGGCTACACCAAGACCGTGTTCACCGACAACGCGTGGGATCAGATCCACGCCATCAACAGCGGGCAGTACGACTCCGTCCCCTCGGTCATCCCCCGCTTCATCGGCGGGTCGTCGCCGATCAAGCACGTCGTCGTGATCGTCAAGGAGAACCGGACCTACGACCAGGTGCTCGGCGACCTGTCGGAGGGCAACGGCGATCCGACCGACGCCCAGTTCGGTCAGGAGGTGAC
>JBELAG010000290.1:0-7918 GCA_049509055.1 Solirubrobacteraceae bacterium | reverse complement strand
TAGGCGTCGATCGTCCACTGCAGCCCCGACAGCGACGAGTGAAACGACCGGTGGATCGCCGGCAGCGCGACGTTGACGATCGTCGTGTCGAGCCCGACGATCAGCAGGCTCATCGAGCAGATCCCGAGGATCAGCAGCCGCCGGCGGCGGTCGGGAACGACCTGATCGTGAACGCTCACCGGTTCGATGCTAGTCAGGAGCGCACGCGGGGCTGGTCAGCGCGCCGGCGGCTGCCAGCCCTCGATCAGGCGGCGGGCGGCCTCGAGGTCGGGATGCAGGGGACGGTCCGACAGGTCGGGATCCAGCCGTTCGGTCGCCGCCCGCCACAGCCCGCGGGTGCCGGCGCCGAGCGGCTCCTGACCGGCCAGCCGCAGGGCCCGCACGGCGACGACGAGCTCGGTGGCGACCACCACCCGCAGCGCGTCCAGCGTCTCGTGCGCCCGGCGGGCGGCGATCGGCGCCAGGCTCGAGTGCGACTCCACCCCGCGTGACACCGAGACCGTCTGCGCGGCGACCGGCGTGACCAGCGACCGGACCTCCGCGACGGCGGCGTGCGCGGTGTACTCGAGCACGAGCGCGCCGGACTCCGGCCCGGGCCGGCGGGCGAGGAACGGCGGCAGCCCGGTGAGGCTGGTGTCCAGCAGGGTGCTGACGCGGGCGGCGATCAGCGCCGCCGAGGACGCCAGCGCGGTGCGCAGCCCGTCGATCGCGTTGGCCAGCGGCGCGGCGTGCGGGTTGCCGTTGGGCAGCGCGATGTCCTCGCCGGGCACGATCAGCGCGTTCTCGCCCGCGAAGTTGAGCTCGTGCACGACGGTCTCCTCCAGCGCGGAGAGGGCGTCGTGGACGGCGCCGTCGACCTGCGGCTGGGCGCGGAACGGGTACGGGTCCTGGATCCCGAGCGGGCCCGGGCGCCGCGCGCGGCGCTGCAGGCCGGCCAGCAGCTCGCGCATCCGGTCGGCGATCGCGGCCTGCCCTGGCCGGTGGCGCCAGGAGTGGATCCGCGGGTCGAGCGCGACCGGATCGGCGGCGGCGGCCTCGAACGACAGCGCCGCGACCGACAGCCACGCGTCGAGCAGGCGCTGCGCGTCGACGACGAGCAGCGCGGCGTGCCCGATGCTGACCGCGTTGGAGCTCATGAAGGCCAGGCCGTCGCGCGGCCCCAGCCGCGCGGGCGCCACACCGGCGTCGGCCAGCGCGTCGGCGGCGTCGACGACCTCGTCCCCGCGCCACACCCGCCCCTCGCCGAGCAGCGCGAGCGCGATGTCGGACAGGTTGGTGAGATCTCCGGTGCCCAGCGAGCCGAGCTCGCGCGTGACCGGCGTGAGGCCGGCGTTGAGCGCGGCGACGACCGCTGACAGTAACTCGTCGGCGATCCCGGCGCCGCCGGCGCCGATCTGGTTGGCGCGGGTGGCCATCGCCGCCCGCACGAGCGCGACCGGCAGCACCCGGCCCGCGCCGCAGGCGTGGCTGCGCAGCAGCTGCAGCGAGTAGCGCTCGCGGCGGCCGACCGGCACGCGGTAGGCCCGCAGCGCACCGACGCCGGTGGTGACGCCGTACAGCTCGTCGCCGCGGGCCAGCAGCGTGGCGATCGCTGCGCGGGCGCGGTCGTTGCGCTCGCGGGCGTCGGGCGACAGGATCGCCTCGGCGCCCTCGCGGGCGATCGCGGCGACGCCGGCGGGGGTCAGCGTCGCGCCGTCGAGGACGACGGGCTCGGGCTCCTCCTCGCTGGCCGGCACGGTGGTCATCGCGTGACCGTATCGCCCCCGATGGCCGGCAGGCCATCCGAGGCGCCGCCGGTGGAGTCCTTGACCGCCGCGCCGCCGAGGGTATCGTCGGCGCGATGGACGGCGACGTCGTGATCACCGGGCTCGAGCTGCACCCGGCCGCGGTCGTGGCGGTCGCCCGCGAGCGGGCGCTCGTGCAGATCGCGCCCGGCGCCCGCGCGCGGATCGAGGCCGCGGCGGAGGCCGTGCGGCGCGCCACCGCCGCCGGACGGCCGATGTACGGGGTCACCACCGGGCTCGGCTCGCGTGTCGTGGACCGCGTCGACGCCGGCGACGCCGCCGCCTTCTCGCTGCGGACGGTGCGCGGCCGGGCGACGTCGGTGGGTGAGCCGCTGCCGGTGGAGATGACCCGGGCGGCGATGGCCGTCCGGCTCAACGGCCTGTGCGCGGGCGGCGCGGGCTGCGGGCCCGCGGTCGCCGACGGCCTGCTGGCCCTGCTCAACGCCGGGATCCACCCGCGGATCCCGCGCAGCGGCTCGGTCGGGGCGTCGGATCTGTGCATGCTCGCCCACGTCGGGCTGACGCTGATCGGCGAGGGCGAGGCGATGGTCGACGGCGGCTGGGAGGACGCGGCCCGCGCGCTGGCGCGGGCCGGGCTCGCGCCGCTCACGCTCGGCCCCAAGGACGGGCTGGCGATCTGCTCCAGCTCGGCGGTGTCGGCCGGGGTCGCCGCGCTCGCGCTGCACGACGCGCGCGACTGCCTGGGGGCCGCGCAGGTCGCCGCCGCCCTGTCGATGGAGGGCTTTCGCGCCAACCTCAGCCCGCTCGATCCGCGCGTCGCCGCCGCCCGCCCCGCCCCCGGTCAGGATCGGGCGGCGCAGGGCCTGCGCGCGCTGCTGGCCGGGGGCAGCCTCACCGAGCCGGGCGCGGCCCGGCGGTTGCAGGACCCGCTCAGCATCCGCTGCGCCAGTCAGATCCACGGCGCCCTGCACAGCGCGCTGGACCTGCTCGGCGCCGCGCTCGCGCCCGAGCTGGGTGGCGCCGGCGACAACCCGCTGGTGCTCGCCGGCGACGACGAGATCCTCAGCACCGGCAACTTCCATGTGCCGGCGCTCGCGCTCGCGCTCGACGCCACCGCGATCGCGCTCGCGCAGGTGGCCGCGGCGATCACCGAGCGCCAGGCGAGACTGAAGACCGAGCGGCTGAGCGGGCTGCCGGCCGGCCTCGCGGCGGGCGGGCCGACCCGGTCGGGGATGGCCCCGCTGACCAAGACCGCGCAGGCGCTGGCGATCGAGATCCGCCACCGCGCCGCGCCGCTGGCGATCGACGCGACGGTCGGCGCCGACGGCGTCGAGGACGACTCCACCGGGGCCGTCCAGGCGGCGCTGCGGGTGTGCGACCAGCTGGAGCGGATGCGGCTGCTGGTGGCGGTGGAGCTCGTCGTCGCCGCGCAGGCGGTCGAGCTGGCGGCGCCGCGGCGGCTGGGCCGCGGGACCGAGGCCGCCCTGCGCTGCGTGCGTGAGTCGGTGGCGCCGCTCTACGACGACCGCCCGCTCGGGCCCGACGTCGAGCGGCTCGCGGCGGCGGCGCTGGCCGGCGGCGCGCTGGCGGCGCGGGTGCAGGAGGCGATCGGCCGATGAGCCCGCTGAAGCTGGTCTACCTCGACGAGGCCGCGATCGACGCCGTCGCGCTCACCGACGACGAGATCCTCGGCGCCGTCGAGGCGGTGCTGGCGGCCCAGGGGCGAGGGGAGACAGTGATCGAGCCGCGCACGCACCTGTTCCCGCGCGGCGTCAGCGGTCATTTCAATGTCCTGCGGGGCGCCACGCCGCGGCTGGCGGGGGTCAAGGTCGTCGGCGACTACGTCGACAACCACCTGCGCGGGCTGCCGTCGGAGCTCGCGCTCCTGCTGCTGATGGATCCGGCGACCGGCGTGCCGGTCGCGGTGCTCGACGCGACCGCGATCACCGAGCTGCGGACCGGCGCGGTCACCGCGATCGGCGCGCGCCATCTCGCCCCCTCCGGCGCCCGCGTGCTCGGCCACATCGGCGCCCGCGGCACCGCGTACTGGAACGTGCGGCTGCTGTGCCGCGTCCTGCCGGGGATCGCCGAGATCCGCGTGCACTCGCGCCGGCCGGAGAGCCGCGAGGCGTTCGCGCGGCGCCTGAGGCAGGACCTCGGGCGCGAGGTCCGCGCGGTGGCGAGCTGGGAGGAGTGCGTCCGCGGCGCCGACGTGGTCGTCGAGGCCTCGCGGCTGCCGGCGCCCGAGCCGCTGCTGGCCACCGAGTGGATCAGCCGGGGGGCGCTCGTGATCCCGTACGGCACGATGAGCGCGGTCGACCTGAACCTCACCGAGATCATCGACAAGATCGTCGTCGATGACTGGGGCCAGGCGGTGATCGGGCCGCTCGGCGCGCTGCGCGCCCACGTCGACTCCGGCCGCGTGACCGAGGCCGGCCTGCACGCCGAGCTCGGCCAGATCGTCGCCGGCCTGCGCCCGGGCCGTGAGCGCGACGACGAGACGATCCTGCTCTGGCACCGCGGCCTGTCGATCACCGACGTCGCGCTCGGCGAGGCGCTGCTGGCCAAGGCGCAGGCGGCCGGCGCGGGCATGCGGCTGCCCTACCGGCGCTGATGCATGCGGCCGGTCGGCGTCTGCGGTAGCGTGCCCGCTCGATGAGCACGGGGATGAGTTGTCGGGGTTGGCAGCAGGAGGCGGCGCTGCGGATGCTGCACAACAACCTGCATCCCGACGTCGCCGAAAAGCCCGACGAGCTCGTCGTCTACGGCGGGATCGGCAAGGCGGCGCGCAACTGGTCGGCGTTTCACACGATCGAGCGGGAGCTGCGCCGGCTCGGGGACTCCGAGACGCTGATCGTCCAGTCGGGCAAGCCGGTGGCGGTGTTCGAGACCCACGATCAGGCGCCGCGGGTGCTGATCGCCAACTCCAACCTGGTCCCGCAGTGGGCGACGTGGGAGACGTTTCGCGAGCTCGATGCCGCCGGGCTGATGATGTACGGCCAGATGACCGCCGGCTCGTGGATCTACATCGGCAGCCAGGGCATCCTCCAGGGCACGTACGAGACGTTCGCCGCCGCCGCGCGCAAGCGCTTCGGCGGCACCCTCGCCGGCCGGCTGGTCGTCACCGCCGGGCTCGGCGGGATGGGCGGCGCCCAGCCGCTGGCGATCACGATGCTCGACGGCGCCGCGCTGTGCGTCGAGGTCGACCTGCACCGGATCGAGCGACGGATCGAGACCGGCTACCTGGACGAGCGCGCGGCCGACCTCGACGACGCGCTGGCCCGGCTGGACCGCGCCCGCGCCGACCGGCGTGGCCTCTCGATCGGCCTGGCGGCCAACGCCGCCGAGATCCTGCCCGAGCTCGTGCGCCGCGGCGTGGAGGTCGACGTCGTCACCGATCAGACCAGCGCGCACGATCCGCTCAACGGCTACGTCCCGGCGGGGCTGACCGTCGAGCAGGCCGAGGTGCTGCGCCGCACCGACCCCGACGACTACCTGCAGCGGGTGGGGGAGAGCGTGCTCGCTCACGTCGGCGCGATCCGGGCGCTGCAGAGCGCGGGCTCGGAGGCGTTTGACTACGGCAACGCCCTGCGCGGCCTCGCCGCCGAGCACGGCGACACCGAGGCGTTCGCCTATCCCGGCTTCGTCCCGGCCTACATCCGGCCGCTGTTCTGCGAGGGCAAGGGCCCGTTTCGCTGGGTGGCGCTGTCGGGCGATCCCGCCGACATCCACGCCACCGACGAGGCGATCCTCGAGCTGTTCGGCGATCAGGAGCACATCGCGCGCTGGATCGAGCTCGCCCGCGAGCACGTCCACTTCCAGGGGCTTCCGGCGCGGATCTGCTGGCTGGGCTACGGCGAGCGCGACCGCGCGGGCGTGCGTTTCAACGAGATGGTGGCCAGCGGCGAGCTCAAGGGACCGATCGTGATCGGGCGCGATCACCTCGACTGCGGATCGGTCGCTTCGCCCGAGCGCGAGACCGAGTCGATGCGCGACGGGTCCGACGCGGTCGCCGACTGGCCGCTGCTCAACGCGATGCTGATGACCGCCTGCGGCGCGAGCTGGGTGTCGATCCACCATGGCGGCGGCGTCGGGATGGGCAAATCGATCCACGCCGGGCAGGTGACCGTCGCCGACGGCACGCCCGCCGCGGGCGAGCGGGTGCGGCGCGCGCTGACCGCCGATCCCGGGATGGGGGTCGTCCGGCACGCCGACGCCGGCTATGACCTGGCGCTCGACACCGCGCGCCGCGCGCAGATCAACATGCCGATGCTCGATCCGGAGCCCGACGTCCGCTGAGCTCGCTGGTCTTCCACGGCGCCGAGCAGATCCTGCGCCCCCCGCGCGACGGGCTTCCCCATCTGCGCGGCGAGCAGATCGCCGGCCAGACGCTCGATCCCGGCACGCTCGCCGTCCGCGACGGCCTGATCGCCGCGCCCGACGGCGATCCGCGCTTCGATCTGACCGTGGACGCGTCGGGCTGCGCGCTGATCCCCGGCTTCGTCGACTGCCACACCCACCTGCCGTTCGCCGGCTGGCGCGCGGGGGAGTACGAGCAGAAGCTGCGGGGCGTGCCCTATGAGCAGATCTCGCGCGGCGGTGGGGGGATCACCGCGTCGGCCCGGGCGCTGCGCGAGAGCACCGACGCGGAGGTGATCGCCCAGGCGCGGGGGCTGGCCGCCGAGATGCTCGCGGCCGGCACGACGACGTTTGAGTGCAAGTCGGGCTACGGCCTCTCCCGGGAGGGCGAGCTGCGGCTGCTGGCGCTCGCCCGCGAGCTCGCCATCGAGGTGCCCCAGACGACGGTCTCGACGGCGCTGCTGGCCCACGCCGTGCCCGCCGGCCACAGCGCCGATCAGTGGATGGAGGTCGTGCGGGCGATGATGCCCGAGGTCCTGGAGGCCGGCGGGGTCAGCGCGCTCGACATCTTCGTCGAGTCGATCGCCTTCGAGAACCGCCACCTGCAGACGATCGGCGAGCTCGCGGCGGCCGGGGGCCTGATGCTGCGCTGCCATGCCGAGCAGTTCGCCAGCCATCGCACCGTCCCCGTCGCGATCGCCGCCGGCGCGCGCTCGGTCGACCATCTGTCGATGATCCACCCCGACGACATCGCGCCGCTGGCCGCCGCGCCGTGCGCCGCCGTGCTGCTGCCGGCGGCCGAGTTCCTCGGCGCCGAGCACCGCGCGCCGGGCCGCGATCTGCTGGAGGCCGGCGCGATCGTCGCGCTGGCCACCGACGCCAACCCGGGTACCGCGCCCGTCGTCTCGATCCCGGTGGTGCTCGGACTCGCCGCCCGACTGTACGGCTTCAGCCCGCGCGAGTGCCTGGCCGCCGCGACGCTCAACGCGGCCTGGACGCTCGGGCTCGAGCACGAGCTGGGCTCGATCGAGGCCGGCAAGCGCGCCGACGTGCTGCTGATCGACGGCCCGGTGGAGTCGATCGCCTACCGGTTTGCCCGCAGCCCGGTCGCGGTGGCGTTCGTCGCCGGCGAGCCGGTCTACGTGCGCGACGCGGACGCCGCGGCGCGGCTGGTGGCGCGGTGACCGGCGAGGGCGCCGCTCCCAACGGCGTGGCCGCGCGGACCGCCCGCGTCCCGGCGATGGCCAACGCCCACAGCCACGCCTTCCAGCTGGACCTGCGGGGCGTCGGCGAGCGGCTCGTGGAAGGCGACGACTTCTGGAGCTGGCGCACCGAGATGTATCGCCTGGCGGGCTCGCACGACCCGCGGTCGATGCGCGAGGTCGGCGACCGCGTGTACGCCCGGATGGCGGCGGCCGGCTACGGCGCGGTCGGCGAGTTTCACTACGTCCACCACCGGCCCGACGGGCGGCCCTACGACGATCCCAACGCGATGGCGATCGAGCTCGCCCGGGCCGCCCGCGCCCACGGGCTCGAGATCACGCTGCTGCCCGCCGCCTACCATCGCGGCGGCTGGGCGGGCGCCGATGTCCCCCCCGACGCCGGCCAGGTCCGCTTCTGCGATCCGACGGTGGAGGCGTTCCTGGAGCGGGTCGACGCGCTGCGGGCGTGGGCGCGCGACCAGCCAGGGGTCCACGTCGGCGTCGCCGTGCACAGCATGCGCGCGGTGCCCGCCGACTGGATCTCGGCGATCGGGGCCTATGCGCTGGAGCACGACCTCGTCCGCCACGTGCACGCCGCCGAGCAGCGCCGCG
>JBELAG010000029.1:0-28153 GCA_049509055.1 Solirubrobacteraceae bacterium | reverse complement strand
GATCCACTCGCGCCGCGAGCTGCGCAACGCGCTCACGGACTCCGATCCGGTCCCCGCCTAGAGTCCAACGCATCCGGCGGCTACGAAGCCCTGAGACGCGCTCGTGACGATCGCGACCTTCGGCGCGTCGGTCATTGTCCGCGACCGGTCACGCGACGAGGTGTGTCTCGTAGATCACGCCACGCGGTCGCCGGCCGGCGACGCTTACGAATATCTCCTTGTTGAGCCAGTCGAGCTCCGGCGACGCCGCGGTGATCCGGGTCGAGGTCCGGAACGTGTACTCGCTCGGGCCGACGTCTTCCCCACGAGCGAGCCGGCCGAGCACCTCGGCGTTGCCGTGACGGATTCCGTGCGACCGAACATAGAAGGCGTCCCCCGAGTCGGTCCGCAGCACATAGCGGACATCGGCGTGCACGGTCCCGTCGGGTAACACCGTCTGCCAGTCGGCGCTGGTGCCGGGAATCAACGTCCCGCTGATTTCGCGCCCCGTCAACGTTCCGCCGATCAGCGGCACGATCCGCTGATGACCCGCAGCCGTGTCACCGAGCTCGATCGGCTCTCCGAGCGAGGCCTCGAGTCGGTAGACGGCGGTAAGCAGGGGATCAGGCAGCTGAGCGCCGGCCGCCGGCACGCCGTCGGGATCGTTGGGGTGCGGCTCGAGCGGCGTGACGGTGATCTCCATCCAACCGTTCAGCGGCAGGTCGCCAAGCAAGGCATCCAGCTCCTCCTCACTCCGAGCCCGGTAGAGCCCGACGGCGCGGTTCTCGCCCGGCGCGGTCGGTGCCTTCCACAACCGTACGAGGTGACCGCCGCGAGCCAGGTCGGCGGCTGCCGCCGCCTCGGCCTGTTCCCGCTCCCTCACCTGCGGATCGCGCGTCCCCTCCGGGACGATCACGTTGAACTCGACGAGAAATTCCATCATCCGTCTCCTTGGCGGTCGAACCGCGCATCGCTTGCGTCGAAGCGACGATCTCGCGCTGCGGTCGCGGTCGCGCCCGTGACTGCACTGGTCAGGCCCGCGGGGCGAGGTGGGCGCCGAGGTGGCTGACAACGGCGACCACGACCGCTCGATCCCTCGAGTGTCGCGCGCAGAACCGGCACGAACCGGACGTGCACGACCCGGGATATACCAGTGAGCTTCCGGGCGCGACCGTGAGCTGGACCCGAGAAGCTGGCTCAACATGCCAATCGATCGGGAGGTCACCAGTGAGCACCACCGTCACGACGGAAATCGAGAACCTCGCCTCGCTTCTGCACGAAACCGGCGATCGCCACCATTCATTCGAAGCGGCCGCGGGCCCGCACGATTGGTGGGACTGGTATGCCGCCTACGTGGTGGCGCGCCAGTCCGGCAGCTCATCTGACGAGGCCGCCGAGTCCGCGGCCCGATACATGGCCGAGATCAAGGGCGTCCGCCTCGAGGCCGCTGCGTGATCGAGTGGCTTCCGAGACGTGACCTCAGCATCATCCCCCGCGGTTGTCACCACGCGAAGTTGGTGAGCACGGGTGCGCACGGAGATCCGTCGCGGAAGCCGTCACGGTGTCCAACCCGTAGCTGTCCTTAAGCCTGGCCACCGCGTCGGCACCGTTCCCAGCCAGACCGACGACGCGGTACAGGAACACCTCATCCGTCAGGTACACGGCCGCCGCATCGGCTGGGCTCGCTTCGGATCCCTGGCTCATTGCCGCCGCCCCGACCTCTCGGCGGGCGACATCGCAGGCATCCGGCGAGAACTACGGATGCCCGGCGGGCGACCAGGGTGCCGACCAGGCGGTTCCCGGACGCGATCCAGCACTCGAGCAGCGACAGTCACAAGACACGACTACCCAGGAGACAGCAATGAGCACCACCCAAGTCCATAGTCCGAACGTGACCGGCGAGGCGAGCGCCAAGCATGTTGCCTTGAGGCTCGAGGCAGTCGTCATCCCGGTTTCGGATGTTGACCGCGCGAAGCAGTTCTACCTCAAGCTCGGTTGGAGGCTTGACGCCGACTTCCCCTTCGATAACGGCTTCCGGGTCGTCCAACTGACCCCGCCCGGATCACCGGCATCGGTCCAGTTCGGCACGAAGCTCACGTCGGCCGCGCCCGGCTCGGCGCAGAACAACTACCTGGTGGTGTCCGATATCCAGGCAGCTCGCGACGAGCTCATCGGCCTCGGCCTCGACGTCAGCGGCCCGTTCCACGCCGAGAACCCCGGCGCTCAGTTCGACGCTGGCATCACGACCGGTGCCGTCGCCGGCCTGGCCCCTGATCGTGCCAGCTACGGCTCCTACGCTGCGTTCAGCGATCCGGACGGCAACCGCTGGTTGCTCCAGGAGGTGACGGTGCGGCTGCCCGGGCGAGTCGACAGCGACGACTGAATCGGGCATCGGCTGCGCCCGAGCTCGGCCGCGGACATGTCCACGCCGGAGCTCGGGAGCCGCGACCGACTCGCGCGACAGAAGCGAACCCCGAGTGATCGCTCGCTCGGATCTTGTGGTCGGCCTTCCGTGCCCGACAGAGCTCAGAGGAGGTTTCATGTTGGTGGCTGGCATCCGCCGCTGGGGCGGCGCGGTCGAGCGGTTCGAGACGGCCGACCCCCGCGCCCTACGCGACGGCGAGGTGCTGATCGAGGTTAGGGCCGCCGGCGTCGGTCACTGGGACGACATTGTGCGGACCGGCGAGTGGGACCCCGGGCGTTGTCCGCCGTTGGCGCTCGGCGTCGAGGCGGCCGGAGTGGTCAGAGCGATCGGTGCGGGCGTCGAGCGATGGTCGGCGGGTGATGAGGTGACAACTCACCCGCTGCCGCTGGTCGACCAGGGCACCTGGGCTCCGTGGCTGATCGCACGCGGGGAGATGCTTGCCCGCAAGCCGGCGGGTGTGTCGTGGTCGCGGGCAGGAGCGTTCGCGGTCCCGGCGCTGACGGCGATCCAGGTGTTGGACGAGGCCCTCCGGGTGGGGCCCGGGGAAACGTTGCTCGTCAACGGCGGCGGCAGCGTCACCGGCGGGCTGCTGGTGTCGCTGGCCGGCCTGCGCGGGGCACGTGCAATCGCCACAGCGGGACCTGCGAGCCGCGATCGGGTCGCCCGGATCGGCGCCGAGTCGGTGCTCGATTATCACGACGACAACTGGCCGCGGGACGTCGTCGAGCTGACCGCCGGAAGAGGGGTCGACGCCGCTGCGAACGTCGCCCCGGGCGGTGCCTCGCAGGCACTGGCCGCCGTCAGAGACGGCGGCCGGCTGGCGACCATCACCTCGGACCCGCCCGGTCCGGCGCGAGGTATCCGCGTGCACTCCGTCTATGTCCGCCCGGATGGCCCACAGCTTGAGTTGGCCTGCAACGCGCTCGCCGCCGGCCAGCTGCCGTTCATGATCGGCGCCCGGTTCCCCCTGGCCGAAGCCCGTGCAGCGCTGGCACGCGCGGTGGCTGGTTCCGGTGGAGCCGTGGTCCTGGAGCTCGGTTAGTCAGGTGCTTGGCGTTCCCGGTGGTCTCGCGGTATCGAGCCCATGCGCTGATGAACCACGTTGCGCAGAGCCGCGGCCACGGATTGCGTCACGATGCTCCACCTCGGTGGTCACGAGGAGCTGGGCCAGCTGCGACCTGGTCACGTGATCTGATCGCAGTCGTGGGGCAGCACTCCGCGCAGCTGGCTGCGAGAGCTGACGCCGAGCTTCGCGAACACCTTGTGCAGGTGATACTCGACCGTCCGCGGGCTGATGAACAGGCGCGCGCCGATCTCCGGATTCGAGAGGCCATCGCGTGCCAGCCCGGCGACATCGGCCTCCTGGGTGGTCAGTGCCGCGGGCGGCCGCACGCTGCCCTTGTGGGCTCGCTCGCCGGTTGCCTCCAACTCCTGCTCGGCGCGCGCAGCGAACCCCTCGATGCCCATCTCGGCGAACATGGCCCGGGACGTGCGTAGCTGCTCACGCGCCTCGAGGCGCCGTCCTTCGAACCGCAGCCACTCGCCGTAGCCGAGCTTCGCGCGGGCGAGGTCGGCCCGCAGTCGGGTCCGTCCGAGCCGCTCGATCGCTTCGCGGTGAAGACGCTCGGCGGGCTCGCCCTCGCAAAGCAGCGCGTGCGAACGCGCTTCGATTCCGAGCGCCCAGTCGCCGCCGCTGGCTCGCGTCGTCTCGCTCAGTCGTGAGAATGCGGCGGCCGCACGTTCGCCTCGGCCGGCGCGTGCGGCGGCGCTGATCAGCTCGACGAGACCCCAGCCGCAGAACCCCAGATCATCCGCGTTCTCGACTGCCTGCTCGGCCGCAGCCAGGGCGTCGTCATAGCGGCCGAGGCCGTTATAGAGCACCGCCCGCGCCCAGTGGGTGACCGTCAGCCCGAGCCCCATGCCCCGGGCACGCGCGTCGGCCGCCATCGCCTCGACTCCGGCAACTGTGTCGCGCTCGCGACCGCGCCAGGCGTCGAGCAGCATTGGCGCGTATGGCGGCAGATCGATGCCGGTCGCCTCGACGGTCGCGCGTACATCGTCGATCAGCTGCGCCGCCTCGGCCAGGTCGCCCGTGAATCCGCACACGGCGATCCTGAGGCTGAGCCCGAGCGGGAGCAGGCCGAGCGCCCCGGTCTCGGTTGCGAGCTGGAAGTGCCGATTGGCGATCGCCTCCCAGGCGCCGTGGTCCCAGAGGTCAACCGCTGCGTGGCCTGCCAGCCACATCCAGCGGAGCTCTTCCTCCCCTGACCCGTCGCCGCTCCCGTAGCTGACCAGCGCCCGTTTGAGCACTGGCGCGCTGGCGCTGAAGCCCGCTGTCACCCTCGTTGCGAGTCCATCGAGCAGGAGGTCGCTGGACCGCGGTGGATTGTCGACCGGAGGCGCCGCGAGCGCGGCCTTCGCGATGGTGAGCGCAGCGCCGCTGGGGGCTAGCCGACCTGCGAGCAGAGCGGTTGTGAGAGCGTCCAGATAAGTCTCGCGGGCGAGCTTCGGATCGAGCGGCTGGAGGCGCGTGGCGGCCTTCAAGAGGAGTGGCGGAGCATCGCCGACCCGGTTCTGCGAGTGCGCGATCTGACCGCGGAGCAGATCGACGCGGGCGCGGCCGACGTCGTCGAGCGGCCCCGACTGGGCGATCGCCACGAGGCCCAGCGCAGCGTCCGGCGCCCCAGCGAGGTGCTTGGCCCGGGCAGCCGCCAGGGCGCGCTGCGCGCGCCGTGAAAGATTGGGCGTCAGCGCGACAGAACGTTCCAGAAACGCGGCGGCGGCCGCCCACCCGCCGCGTCGCTGCGCACGCCCGGCGGAGCGCTCAAGCTCGGCGGCAACCTCCTCGTCGACGCCCAGCGTCGCCTGTGCACGATGCCAGGCGCGCCGATCCGGATCTGCGCCTGGGTCGCTGACCTCTGCCATCGTCGCGTGCACGCGCCGGCGGTCTTCGGCCGACGCGCTCCGGTACACCGCGGAGCGGACGAGCGGATGACGGAACCGCACGTGGTCAGCGATGTCCAGCAGACCCTCTCGCCGAGCGGGTTCGACCGCATCGGCGCCGACGCCGAGCCGCTCGCACGCTCGCCGCACGAGCACCGCGTCCCCGATCGACTCGGTGGCGGCGACAAGTAGCAGCCGCCGGGTCTGTGCCGGTAGCAACTCGAGCCGCGCCGCGAAGCTCTCCTCGATCCGATCCGCGAGTGACGACGCATCCAGCAGGCCAAATCCGCCGGCCAACTGATCGGGTCTCAGCCCGCGCGGCAGCTCGAGCAGCGCCAGCGGGTTGCCGCGCGTCTCGGCGATGATCCGCTCGCGCACTTCCGGGTCCAGCGGACCGCGCACGGCCAAAGCGAGCAGCTTGCGTGCGTCAGAGGCCGGCAGGCCCTCGATCGGCAACTCGGGCAGCCCGGTGAAATTGGGATCCGCTTCGCGCGTCGCGAACAGCAGCAAGATCGGCTCGGCCTGGGCCCGTCGGCCGACGAATGCCAGCGCCTGCGCAGATTCGCGGTCAAGCCATTGCGCATCGTCGACGACGCACAGGAGCGGTCGCACGTCGGCTGTGTATGAGAGCAAGCCGAGCGCGGCGAGTCCGACCAGGAACCGATCGGGAACCGCACCAGCGCTCAGCCCAAACGCCGTTTCGAGCGCATCGCGCTGAGGGCCCGGAAGACGGTCAAGTCGGTCGAGCAGCGGCAGGCACAGCTGATGTAGAGCGGCGAATGCGAGCTCCATCTCGGACTCGATGCCGGCCGAGCGCACCACGGTGAAGCCATCCGCTGAGGCGATCGCGCGCCGTAGCAGTGCCGTCTTCCCGGCCCCGGCCTCGCCGCGCAGCACCACCGCTCCCCCCTGATCGGGCGCGCGCTCGAGCAGCGAGGAGAGAACGGCCATCTCGTCCGTCCGGCCGACCAGGCCGAGGCCCCGGGAGGCTCTCCACCCTGTCCTGCTTGCCTGACGCGGCGCGTCATGTCCGGGCATGTCCCGCAGTCTTCTCCGCCAGCGGGAGCGGGACAATCCCGCAGGCTGCATCGCGCGTCTGCGGCTGACCCGAGCGGCACGGGGGCTACCCCCACCCCTGCAGCCGCCTCCCTCGCCCCGCAAGGCCCCGACACGGCACTCCGGCCGGGGGCGCCACGCAGCATCCCGCTGCCCACCGCACCGCCCGTCTCGTCGGGAGCCGCTATCTCGATCGTCGGGCGATTTCGGACGCGGGGCGTGCCTGCGGCCCGTGCCCCGGCCCGTGGTCTGCCCGGGGAAGACCAGGGGGCCACGTGTGCCCGCCAGTGGCCCGACCAGGGTGCCTAGGGAGCGACGACTGTGGCTCTGACGGGTGCGAGCGGGGCCTCTCGCTGAGGACACTGCTCGTCGAGCAATCTGGCGAGTCACTAGGCCAGCAAGCGACCCAAGGAGCAGACCATGGCCGGGACCCAACTCGAAACTGAGCATGCTTGCGATCTCCCTCTCGAACGTGAGCTCAGATTCGATCGCTCCGCCTCGGCGGCTGACGACCATGTGCGCTCGGGCGCCCCGGCGGGGGCCCACTGCGGGCTGCGCGGGCGGCGCCATGAGCGCGACGTGCTCGAACGGGTCGTGACTGATGTGCGGGCCGGCCAGAGTCCGATCCTCGTCGTGCGCGGCGATCAAGGGATCGGCAAGAGCGCGCTGCTCGAGTACCTCGTCGACTGCGCATCCGGATGCCAGATCGCGCGAGCGGCTGGAGTCGAGTCCGAGACCGACCTCAGGTTCGCTGGCTTGCATCAGCTGTGCGCGCCGTTTCTCGACCGCATCGACCGTCTCCCGCGGCCGCAGCGCAACGCTCTGAGCACGGCGGTCGGTTGCCACGACGGTGATCGGGACCGCTTCCTCGTCGGCTTGGCGGTCATCAGCCTGTTGTCGGTGGTGGCCAAGGAGCAACCGCTGGTGTGCGTCGTGGACGATTTCCATTGGTTCGACCGAGCCTCGGCGCAGGTGCTCGCATTCGTGGTCCGTCACCTCGAGGCCGAGTCGGTCGCCATCGTCTTCGGCGTTCGCCGGTCGATCAAGGTAGACGATCTCGCCGGGTTGCCGGAGCTCGTGCTTCCCACGCTCGCCGACGATGACGCGCGGGTGCTGCTCGAGTCAGCCCTGCCCGGAGCGCTCGATGAGCGTGTGCTCGATCGGATCGTGGCGGAGGCTCACGGCAACCCGCGGACGCTGCTCGAGCTGCCGAGCGGTTTGACGGCCGCGGAGCTGGCCGGCGGCCTCGGATTGCTCGACGCCCCGGTGCGCTCGGGCCCCTTTGAGCAGAGCCTCAGGCGACGGCTGACGCGCGTCCCAGCTTCGACCCGGCAGCTGCTGCTGCTCGTCGCCGCAGAGCCCCTATGCGATCCCGCGCTCGTGTGGCGGGCGGCTGAGCTGCTCGGAATCGGAGCGGAAGCCGCAGGTCCCGGTGCGGTTGCCGGTTTCGTCGAACCCGGCGGGCAACTGCGGTTCCGCCACCCGCTCGCTCGCTCGACGGTTTACCGAGCCGCATCGCCGCGCGAGCGCCAGACCGTCCACCGGGCGCTCGCCGAGGCCACGGATCCGGACGCCGATCCTGAGCGTCGGGCTTGGCACCGCGCGCAGGCGTCGGCCGGCCTGGACGAGGATGCCGCGGCCGCGCTCGAGCGCTCAGCCGACCGTGCACGGGCTCGCGGCGGTCCCGCGGCCGGCGCCTCGTTCCTGAAGCTCGCTGCAGAGCTCACCCCAGACCCGGCGCGCCGCGCCCAGCGTACGCTGGTGGCCGCACGGGCCCAGCGTCGGATCGGCGCGTGTGAGGTGGCGCGTCGACTGCTCTCGATGGCCCAGGCAGAACCACTCGATGAGCTCGGCCGCGTCAGCGCTGCGCTCCTCGACGCCCAGCTCGCGGCCGACTCCGGCCGCGTTCGTGACGCCGCCCCGACGCTCATGAGCACGGCTCGACACCTCGAATCGCTCGATCTCACGCTCGCCCACGAGACCTACCGCGACGGGTTCTCGGCCGCGCTGGCCACCGGGCGTCTCTCCCGCGATCCTGTGCTGCCGGAGATCGCGGAGGCCGCACGGTCGGCACCGGTGGCTCTCCAGGCGCCGGGTGCCGGCGATCGCCTGCTGAACGGGATCGCGGACCTGGTGAGCGGTGGCCACACCGCCGGCGTGCCGATGCTCCAGTCGGCGGTGAAGGCCTTCGTCGCGCACGAGCTCGCTGACGGCGAGGAATTTCGCTGGCTGCCGCTCGTCTGCCGGGTGGCGCACGAGCTCGGGGACGATCGCGGCCTGTCCGCCCTCTCCACCAAGCTGATCGAGTCGGCTCGAAACGCCGGCGCACTGACCGTGCTTCGGCTCGGCTTGGTTTCAGCCGTCGTGCTCGGGACGGTCTCCGGCGATCTGGCCGGGGCAAGGGCGATGGCCGAGGAGGCGGACGCCCTGGCCGCGGTCGGTGCCGGCCGCTCGGCGCCGTATGGATCGCTTGCGGTGGCTGCCTGGGAGGGCCGTGAGGCCGAAGTCGAGCGCCTGCTCCTGACCTTCAGCGAAGAGATGGCGGCGCGCGGCGAGGGGGAATGGTCGACCGCGGGCGAGTGGGCGAGCGCCGTGGTCTACAACGGTCTCGGGCGCTACCAGGATGCGCTCGTCGCGGCCGAACGCGCGAGCCAGCAGCACCACGAGCTCGGCTGGTCGACTTGGTCGATGCCCGAACTGATCGAAGCCGCCGTCCGCAGCGGATCCCCCGAGCGCGCACGGGCTTACATTGATCGCCTCTCACAGATCGCGAGTGCCGGCGGCAGCGACTGGTCGCTCGGTGTCGCGGCGCGGTCACACGCGCTGCTCAGCGAAGGTGACCCGGCCGAGCTCCTATACCTCGAGGCGATCGAGCGCCTGGGACGTACGCGGGTCCGGGCGGAGCTCGCCCGGTCGCATCTCCTCTACGGGGAGTGGCTGCGACGCCAACACCGGCGCGTGGACGCGCGGAGCCACCTACGGATCGCGCACGAAATGCTGACCACGATGGGCGCCGCCGCGTTCGCCGCGCGCGCCCGTCGCGAGCTGCTCGCGACCGGTGAGACGGTACGCAAGCGCACCGACGAGGCGCGCGATGACCTGACGCCACAGGAAACCCAGATCGCCCGACTCGCAGGCGAAGGTCGCACGAACTCTGAGATCGGCGCCGAGCTGTTCATCAGCCCCCGCACCGTCGAATGGCACCTGCGCAAAGTGTTCTCGAAGCTCGGCATCGGTTCGCGCAACGAGCTCCGCGAAGCACTACCCAAATCGGACAACTCGGCCACGCCTCTCGGCAACCCGAGCTCATCCGGGCCCCGGGGCCTCGGTCAACGGGCCCGTGGCTGGGGCGCACACCCTCCCGGTATTGGCGGTAGCGGCCGATCCCTTGCGGCCAATGGCTGACCACGAGCTGTCTGACGTCGGCTCGGCCCCCGCCTCGAGGGACGGTGGCGGATGCCGCTCGCGACCCGGCCTCAGTACGCGATGATGCTGGACGCTGCCACCGACGGCGGCTATGCGTTCGCCGCCATCAATGTCACGTCCTCGGAGACCTTTACCGCCGCGCTCCGCGGGTTTGAACCGGCCGAGGCCGACGGGATCGTCCAGGTCACCGTTAGCGGCGCCGAGTTCCTTTCGGGGGCGGAGGTTGCGGATGGGTTGCTAGGCGCCCGGGCGTTGGCCGGGTATGCCCGGGTCGTCGCCGAGGCGAGCCCCGTCCGGGTCGCGCTGCACACCGACCACTGCCCACCGGCGCGGGTCGACGACAGATTGCGCCCGCTCCTGGCCGAGTCCCGTCGCGCCGTCGCGAACGGTGAGGCGCCGCTGTTTCACTCGCACATGTTCGACGGCTCGACACTGCCGCTAATCGAGAACCTGAAGATCGCGGCCGGCCTGCTGGCCGAGGGCGCGGAGCTCGGGCTCGTCCTCGAGGTCGAGTGTGGAGGGGTGGGCGGAGAGGAGGACGGCATATATCAGGTGCCGGGAGCACCCACAGCGATCTTTACACCACGCCAGCCGACCTGCTGCAGGTGGCCGACGCGCTCGGGACAGGTGAGCGGGGTTGCGATCTGGTCGCCGCAACGTTCGGCAACGTCCACGGCACCTAGGCGCCCGGCCACGTCGTGCTGCGCCCCGAGATCCTCAGAGCAGGTCAGCAGGCACTCGCCTCTGCTCGCCCCGGCGCACGCTTCCACTACGTCTTTCATGGGAGCGGTGGCTCCTCCGAGCGAGATCTCGCCGACGCGATTTCGTTCGGAGTCGTCAAGGTCAACATGGACACGGACTGTCAGTACGCGTTCACCCGCGCGGTGGCGGGCCACGTGTTCGACCACGGGTCGGGCGTGCTGAAGGTCGATGGAGGCGTCGGCGATAAGAACAGCTTCGACCCGCGAGCTTGGGAGCGGGTGGCCGAAGCCGGGATGCCCGCACGTGTCCGTGAGGCGTGCGAGGTACTGGGATCGGCGCGTCGGAGCCTGTCGCGCGTGGGCTCAGTGCTCACGGGCTGACACAGGGACGGAGCGAATGGAACTTCGACACTTCAGGTGCTTCGTAGCTGTAGCGGAGGAGCGGCACTTCCGCCGGGCCGGGGAGCGGCTTGACGTCACGCAGCCGGCCGTCTCGACGACGAGCGCCACCGCGTGAGGAAACCGAGCGGCTCGATGGCAACCGGGCGAACGATCACGCTCGTCGACGAGTGGCTGATCGACGACGCTCTAGACGCGTACGTGTGCTGGCGCGAGCGACGAGCCGCAGTTTGGGATGCGTACGAGCGCTGGTCGGTCGCGTGGGTTGTCGGTGCCCCTGACGAGTTCGCGGCTTACCAGAACGCGCTCGATCGGGAGGAGCTGGCTGCAAACCGGTATGCCGACCTCATCGCGAAGCTCACGAATTCACTTGTCCCCGAGGTCTAACTCTCTGCCAGGGCCACTGCGGACCTCCTGGCGTGAGGCGATACCGGCCTTGACGGACGCTCCTGTCCGGCCGGCGATTGTGCGTCGGAGCGATCAGGGCTGGTTCTCGAGCACGAAGGTGACGTCGTCTACGTAGCAGTAAGACCAGTCCTCGCCTGGCTCAAGCGACCTGATGATCGGATGCGCGCTCTCGCGCACATGTGCCGAGGCATGCCGGTTCGGCGACGAGTCGCGGCAGCCGACCTTGCCGCATGTCCGACACACACGCAGGTGAACCCACCAGCCCCCTATCCGGAGACACTCCTCGCAGCCCGCCACCTCCTCGGGCACGGCGACGCGAATCTGGTCGAGGTGTGTGCATCGCGCGGTTTCCATCGCCGCCCCGTCCTTTCGTCGTGTCAGGGAGGGACTCTGCGCCCTCGGAGCGGTGATCGCGCCCGTGTCTTCTCTGGTTCGCCGCCGAGTGGTATTTCGTGGAGCCGGCTCCCCCTCGGGGCGCGAGCTGAGGACGGCGCCCTATGCGATCCAGGTGATCGCCACCTCACGTCACGAGACCTCTTCAGTCGGTCGCCGCTACCACCGAGACCGACCGACGATTGGCGTCCGGTCGGGCCCGGCAGGAGACCAGGGGATTCACGGGCGCGACTCATCCGCTGCTCGCGCAATGTTGGCGCCCTGCACACCACAGGTTCAGAGAGCCGATGAGTTCAAACCGACAACCCGATCGAGCCGACGACAGGCACTGCTGGCGTCGACCGCGACCGCGTACGCCGACTGGCGGCACGAGTGTGTCGCGGTGCGGAGCGCATACCGCCGCTGGATGGCTGCCAGCAGGCTGAGCGAGCCGTTCGCATTCCATCAGTACGAGCTCGCGCTGATTCGTGAGGGGCAGGCCGCCGAAATCTACGCGCGGATGGTGAACGCGCCGGGCGCCTAGCCGATATCAGCCTCGTCTTGCAGGTCGAGCAAATCAAGGCCGGCCCGAGGCGATGATGTCCCATGAGCACAGAGACATCAAGCGAACACCCCGGCGTCGAGCGGTCTTCGTCAGCTCGGCCAGCCGTTCCGCGCGGCCCGCTTTGCGCTCGCGGCCACTCGCGGACCCGGAGACCACACGAGCTTCGGTCTGCTCACGTAAGTCAAGCCTCAGCGCGGCGGGCGTACGCACGTGTCCAGGGCATCGACGAGAGCTGAGTTCCGGCCGAGATCAGGCACGTGATCGCCTCGCTGCGGCGGCTCCCGGGACGGGTCGCCAGCGGTCTCTATGAAGGCGCTGCGGTCAAGCGGAGGTAAAATCCGCGGTTAGGTGCCGGACGAGGAGATCGGAAACGCGGCCGCTGGCAAGCGCGCGGTGAACGACGGCCTGCAGCGGACGGTGCTCGATTCGGCGCTCGACTGCGTCATCAGCATTGACGGGCGCGGCGTAGTGACCTACCTCAACGCGTCCGCGGAGCGGACGTTCGGTTACGGTCCGGGCGAGGCGGTCGGACGGGAGCTTGCCGACGTGATCGTGCCGCCCGCGCAACGTGACGCGCATCGGCGTGGTCTGGGGCACCATCTGGCGACGGGTGAGGCGAAGATTCTCGATCGCCGCATCGAGCTGGTGGCAATGCGCGCCGACGGGAGCGAGTTTCCCGTCGAGCTGACCGTCACCCGCATCGAGCTCCCCGATGGGCCGGCGTTCGTTGGCTTCGTGCGCGACATCACGGAGCGCGTGCGTGCCGAACGTGAGCTCATAGCGGCGCGAAGACGAGTGATCGAGGCGGCTGACGCGGCCCGCGAGCGCGTGACCCGGGACATCCATGACGGCGCCCAGCAGCAGTTCGTCAACACACTCGTCAACGTCCAGCTCGCCCAGCAGAAGTTGTCCGCAAACCCTGACCGGGCGCAGGAGCTGCTCGAGATCGCGGTCGCGCAGGCCCGTGCGGGGATCGAGAACCTCCGGGAGCTGGCGGCCGGAATCCACCCTGCGATCCTCAGCGACCAAGGGCTGGAGGCCGCCCTGGTTTCGCTCATGGACCGGATGACGATCCCCGTGGTGCTCGACATCGCCGTGCCGAAGCTGCCGACCCCGCTCGAAGCCAGCGTCTATTTCTTCTGCTCGGAGGCGCTCACCAACGTCGCCAAGCATGCCGCCGCAACCGCCGCCTGGGTGAGCGTCACCGCGCGCGAAAACCGGCTGACGGTCGAGGTTCGAGACGACGGGATCGGCGGCGCTGAAGTCGGCTCAAGCGGCAGCGGCCTGCTCGGGCTGCAGGACAGGATCGCGGCGCTCGATGGACACCTCGAGCTGAGCGGCTATCAGGCTGGCAGCGGCACGACCCTCACCGCGCACATACCGCTGCCCGCCTGAGAGCGCGCCGGCTCACTGCGCCAGGAACCCCGCGAGCTCCGTCTTGGCGACGAACCCACAGGCGCCACTCTCGCGCACCTGCTCAGGCAGCACGGCCTTGCGGTCGCTGGAAGTCAACAGGATGCTCGGCGGATCTGGACGCGCATGAAGCGTCCCGGCGAGTTCCACGCCGTTGCCGTCTGGCAGCCTCATATCCAGCAGGACCGCGTCCGGATCAAGCGCCTCGCACTGCGTCAGCGCCTCCGCGGCGCTGTTCGCACAGCCAAGGACACGGTAGCCGCGATCGGCCAGCAGCTCCGCCGCTACGCGGCAGAAGCCTTCGTCGTCGTCGACGATCAAGACCGACATGATTACCCGCTCCCCGAGCTTGTTCCGTGGCACGTCCATAGCATCGGCGGTCGGCGGAGCGCTGACAATGGGGATATCCCTATGTATTCAGTGCTTTAGAAACTCGAGCACAGCGAGCACTCGCCGGTGGTCGTCCGGAGTTGGTGGCAGTCCCAGCCTGTCGAAGATGCCGGTCACGTGTCTTTCGATCGCGCCGACCGTCACCGATAGCCGCTCCGCGATCGCGCTGTTCGAGCGGCCCTCGGCCATCAGCGACAGCACGTCGCGCTCGCGTGGGGTCAACTCCGTCAGCGGCCCATCCACGCGTGGGCGCCCGACCATTCGCTGAACCACCTCCGGATCGAGCGCCGAGCCACCGCGCGCGACGCGGCGCACGGCGTCCGTGAACAAGGACACATCGCTGACGCGGTCCTTGAGCAGGTATCCGGCTCCGCCCGCATGATCGCCGACCAGGTCGAGCGCGTAGGCGCCGTCGAGGTACTGCGAGAACACGAGCACGCCGATCTCGGGGGCCTCCGCGCGGATCTGCTGTGCCGCACGCAGCCCGTCGTCGGTGTTTCCCGGCGGCATCTGGATATCCGCGATCACCACGTCGGGCCTGTGGGCGCGAGTCTTTCGGATCAGGTCGGGCGCGTCGGCGGCGACGCCGACGACCTCGAACCCCGCCTCTTCGAGCACGCTTACGACGCCCTGGCGGGTGATCGGCTGATCCTCAGCGACAACCACACGTACCGGTTCGCCATCTGGCATGCACCTAAATTACGCTTCCGGCGCCGGCAATGGGGTCCCGCCGCAGGTCAAGCTCGCACCGGTGTACATCGCTCATGGTCGCCTCAAGTTGATCGGAGATGCGGGGATGACTCGGATCGGTGACGGTCAGAGGGTCGCGCTCATACCCGCCCGTCGCGCCCGTCATGGCCCTGGTCGGTCCCCGAGAACAGGCGGCTCGCCCACCGTCTCGCTCAGCTCGAGTCGCGCGCCGGCGCGCTCGCCAATCCGGGGCCCAGCGACGGCTAGCGCGAGGCCCAGACCAGGGCACCGACCAGGGGGGGCACGGGCGCGACTACCCGGGGCCGACGCGACGCTGGCATAGCAACGCACCAACGAAGCCTTGGAGGTCCAGATGTCCCGCACACTCGAGCTGGCTCGTGCGCACTACCTGCACGACGAATCGGTGCACTACAAGTGGGACACCGGGAATGAGCCGTCGCTGACTATCGATTCTGGCGACACGGTCGTCGTCTGGACGAGGGATATCAGCGACAACCAGGTGAGCCCGGACGCTGACGCGAGCGTTCTAACCGACTTCGACTGGGATCGCGCGTACCCGCTGACGGGACCGATCGGCGTTCATCGCGCCGAGCCCGGTGACACGCTCAAGATCGACGTCCTCGATATTCACACCCAGGGATGGGGTTGGACCGGCGTGCTGCCGGGGTTCGGCCTGTTGGTCGATGAATTCCCGGACGGCTACCTGCGGACCTTCGATTTGACCGACGGCGAATTCGCCTATCTGCGCGAGGACATCGCTGTCCCGCTCGATCCCTACTTCGGAACCATGGGGGTGTGCCCGGCCGGCGCCAAGCAGCAAGCGGTGGTTCCGCCCGGAAGCTTCGGTGGAAACATGGACATCCGCCAGCTCCGCCGGGGGTCGACCCTATATCTGCCGGTGCAGGTCGAGGAGGCGCTGTTCTCGTGCGGCGACGCCCACGCAGCGCAGGGCGACGGCGAGATGTGTGGCACCGCTGTCGAATGCCCGATGTTCGCCTCGCTGCGGTTCACGCTCGAGAAGGGGCGCTCGATTCCGGCGCCGCAGTACCGCACCCCGGCGCCGCTGACCCCGCGCGTGGACTCGGCTCCGTTCTACGGCACCACCGGGGTGGGCGGTGACCTCTATGTCGCGGCGCAGGATGCCGTGCGAGCGATGATCGACCACATCTCAGAGACGCACAGTCTGAGCCGAGAGGATGCCTACGTGCTCTGCAGCATCGCCGTCGACCTCAAGATCTCCGAGATCGTCGACGGCGGTCAGTACATCGTGAGCGCGCTGCTCCCCGAGGCGATCTTCCACAGCTGAAGTCACCTCGACACCACAAGTCACAACCCCAACCGCATCGGAGCTACACGATGGGCACTTCTGTGAACGGATCGGTGATCACTTCTGAGCGACCGGACGGCGCCCCGAAGCGATCGATCATGACCCCGCTCGGCGCGATCGCTCGGGGCATGGTGGCCGGGACGGTCGGCACGGCCGCGATGGACGCGCTGCTGTTCGCCCGCTACCGGAAGGCCGGCGGCGACAGCAGCTTCGCGCCGTGGGAATCCTCAGCCGGGGTGTCCGATTGGGATCAGGCGCCGGCACCCGCGCAGGTCGGTAAGCGCCTGTTCGAGGGCCTGTTCCAGCATGAGCTGCCGCCAACACGCGCCAGGCTGGTCAACAACATCACACACTGGGCATACGGGATCTTCGGGGGTGTGGAGTACGGGATCGTCGCCGAATCGCTCCGCAGACCGCGAGTTCTCTACGGCCTCCCGTTCGGAGCGAGCGTGTGGGCCGCAGGCTACGTGGTCCTGCCCGCGGCAAAGCTGTACAAGCCGATCTGGGAATACGACCGCACGACCCTCGCCAAGGACCTGAGCGCAAACGTGTTCTACGGGTTGGCGACCGCCACCGCCCTGCGGCTGCTCTCGGCGCCGAACGGAGGGAACGCATGAGCTTCACGACTAAATCAGCGAACGAGCCACATAGCTCGATCCTGCACCGGGCGAAGGCGGTGCTTGCGCATCGGACCGTCGCGGATGTGATCGTACAAACGCTGAAGTCCTCCGGCGTCCGCCGAGTGTATGGGCTGCCCGGCGATGCACTGAACGGGTTCACCGACGCCCTCGACCGCGACCGCGGGCTCGTCTGGGAGCACGTGCGCCACGAGGAGGGCGCGGCCTTCGCGGCCGCCGGCGAGGCGGCGATGACCGGGCAGCTCGCCGTTTGCGCGGCGAGCTGCGGTCCGGGGAATTTGCACCTGATCAATGGGCTGTTCGAGGCCAACCGCACTCGCGTGCCGGTGCTGGCGATCGCCGGGCACATCCCGCGCGTCGAGATCGGCGGCAGCTACTTCCAGGAAACCCATCCGCAGGATCTGTTCGGCGAGTGCAGCGTGTACTGCGAGCTCGTGAGCCTGGCCGAGCAGCTGCCGCGCCTGCTCGAGATCGCGATGCGCCACGCGCTCGGGCGGGGCGGCGTCGCGGTCCTCGTGATCCCGGGCGAGATCTTCCTCCAGCGCGCCGGCGGTGACTCCATCTCGCCCGTGATTCGAGCGGCCGATCCGGTCATCAGACCCGCAGACCACGAGCTCATGGCCGCCGCAGACGTGCTCAATGCGGCCGAGCGCGTGACGATCCTCGCCGGCGCCGGATGCCGCGGAGCCCACGACGAGCTCCTGGCGCTGGCCGGGGCGCTCAAGGCGCCGGTGGTGCACGCGCTCGGGGGCAAGGAGGTCGTCGAATACGACAACCCGTTCGACGTCGGAATGACCGGGCTGCTGGGGTTCAGTTCGGGCTACCGCGCGATGGAGCACTGCGACGCGCTGCTGATGCTCGGCACCGACTTCCCGTACCGGCCGTTCTACCCTGAGCACGCGCGCGTCGTGCAGGTCGACGTGCGCGGCGAGCACATCGGCCGCCGCGTCCCCGTCGACGTCGCTCTCGTGGGCACGGTCAGGGATACGGCACAGGCGCTGCTGCCGCAGCTCAAGACCCAGCGCGACGGCGACCACCTGAGCCGGATGGTCGACCACTACCGCCGGACCCGCAAGCGGCTCGACGCGCTCGGACACAGCCGCGGGGATCGCGGCCCGGTGCATCCGCAGGCGCTCACGATCGCGCTCGACAGGATCGCCGCGGACGACGCCGTGTTCGTGCCCGACGTCGGGACACCGACCTTATGGGCCGCGCGGTACCTGAGCATGAATGGGCAACGGCGGCTGGTCGGCTCGCTGAACCACGGATCGATGGCCAACGCGCTCCCGCAGGCGATCGGCGTGCAGGCCTCGCATCCCGGACGCCAAGTCGTGACCTTGTCGGGCGATGGCGGCCTCTCGATGATGATGGGCGAGCTGCTGACGCTCCGCCAGCAGCACCTGCCGGTCAAGGTGGTCGTGTTCAACAACGGGGCTCTGTCGTTCGTCGAGCTCGAGATGAAGGCCGTCGGGATCGTCACCTTCGCTACCGACCTCGACAACCCGAGCTTTGCCGAAGTGGCCCGCGCGGTCGGGCTTCACGGCGTCCGGATCGAGCGCCCGAGTGAGCTCGACGACGGACTCCGCGAGGGGCTCGCACACGACGGCGCAACCGTGATCGAGGTGATGACCGAACGGCAGGAGTTGGCAATCCCGCCCGGTATCACGGTGGGGGAGGCGACGGGCTTCTCGCTCTGGGCCACGCGCAGCGTCCTCTCGGGACGCGGCGACGAGGTCCTCGAGGTGGGCAAGGCGAACATCCGCGAACTCGCGCTCGAGTGAGCAGACTGTGATTCAAGATCACGAACCAGACCAGGACAGCTTCCGAGCCGTCCTACCCGAGGAGGTCGACTGGCAGCCGTTCGCGTCCTTCCCGCCCTCGGCTCGCCTAGCGGTCCTTGTCGGTCATCCCTCGGAACCAGGGCTGTACGTGATCAGGGTCAAGGTGCCCTCCGGGGTGAAGCTGATGCCGCATCGGCATCCTGAGGATCGGGTCTACACGGTCATCTCGGGCGTGTTCTACATCGGTCTCGGCGACCGCTTCGACGCCGACGAGCTCGAGGCGCATCCGCCGGGCAGCGTAGTCGTGCTGCCGGGCGGCACGCCTCAATTCCGCTGGGCGAGGTCGGGCGAGGACGTCTCACAGGTGACCGCGATCGGACCGCTGGGGCTCGACTACGTGGACTCGCATGATGACCCAAGCAACAGCTGAGCCATTCCGCCAGCGGACCGGGGGCGAGGGAGCACGAAGATGAACGAGCAGCCGCGCGATAAGCGCGATGAGATCGGGGTCGCGACAGAGCCGCGAGGCGCGCCCGACGAGCTCGTGAAGGTCGCGCGCGCCCAGAACCAGACCGAGGCTGAGTTTCTCCAGGGCATGCTGCGCGCCGAGGGCGTGCCGTCGATGCTGCGTCGGGCGCCCGGTTCCGACGTGCCCGATTTCCTCGCCGCCGGCCCGCGAGACGTGCTCGTACCGGCCGGGGCAGTGCAGCTCGCGCACGATGTGCTCTCGCCGGCCGATCTCGGGCCGACGGAGCCAGGCTTCGTGCCGTCTCATGTGACACGGCGTGCGCTCGTGAGTCTGCTCATCGGCGTGGCGCTCATCGCGATCGCCGCGTGGTGCATCACCGAGCTGTTCGTCTAGCCGCTCGCCGCGGCGTTCCGATCAGCCAATGGCATGAGCCGAGGTCTTGGGTCGCAGCGAGGCCTCGTCGGCGCGGACACGCATCACGCAAACCCCAGCTGCTTTGTCCCGTCTGCCTGCCCGGGGAGCACGCGACAACTCGCGTCAGGCCGCCCGTCGATCGCTCACGGCTTCCTGCTCCTTGTCCGCGACTGGCATCGGCACGGTCGCTTCGGCGTACGCCTCGGGCGCGTCGAGCGTCTCGGCCTCGAGCAGCGCGCGCGCCAACGTCTCGAGCTGGTCGCGGTGATCGCTGAGCAGCCGCGTGGTTGCTACGTGCGCCTGCTCGATCATCCGCTGGACTTCCTGGTCGATCAGCCACTGCGTCTGTGGCGAGGTCTCAGAGACACCCGGCAGCAGCGGGCCTGAGCCCTCGCTCGGGAGCACCGCCACTGGGCCGAGCTTGTCGCTCATCCCCAGCGGCCAACCATCTGGCGGGCGATTTGGGTCAGGTGCTGGATGTCTGACTCGGCACCCGTGGTGATCTTGTCCTACACACGAGCTCTTCGGCCGCCCGCCCTCCGGGGGCGACCCTGATCTGCGCCTCGAGCTCCTCGCGCGAGTACGAGACCCGGTCGGAGTCCGGGGTCGAGAGCGTCACGCCGAGCGCCAGCCCGCGGGGGATGATCGAGACCTTGCGAACCGGGTCGGCCTCCGGGGTCAGCATCCCCACTAGCGCATGGCCGGATTCGTGGCAGGCCGTCCGCTCCCGGTCCTCCTTGCTCAGCAGGATCCCGCGCGGGGCGCCGAGCATGATCTTCTCGAGCGAGTCGGTGAAGTCCGACATCTGCACGGTGTCATGGTTGCGGCGCGGGGGCCAGCAGCGCCGCCTCGTTGGCGAGGTTGGCGAGATCCGCTCCGACCATCCCGGGGGTCGAGGACGCGAGCGCGGCGAAGTCGACGTCGCGCCCGAGCGGGATCGAGCGGGTCTGGACCTCGAGAATCTTCAGGCGCCCATCACGATCGGGCGGCTGCACCGCGATGCGCCGGTCAAAGCGACCCGCCCGTAGCAGCGCCGGGTCGAGGATCTGCCGGCCGGTTGGTCGCGCCGAGCACGACTACCGCCTCGTTTGACTGATCGCCGGGGCCGCCTCCTTGGACTTCGCGAACAGGTCGCGCACCGGGCCGCGCCGACGCCGACGATCGCCTCGATGAACTCAGACGCCGCGATCGAGAAGAACGCCGCGTGCGCCTCGCCGGCCACCGCCCGCGCGAGCAGCGTCTTGCCGGTGCCCGGCGGCCCGAACAGCAGCACGCCGTGGGGCATCCGCCCGCTGAGCCGCCGGTAGCGCTCGGGCGTGCGCAGGAAGTCGACGATCTCGGTCAACTCGGCCTTCGCCGCGTCGATCCCGGCTACGTCGTCGAACGTGACCCGAATGCTCTGCGGATCGACCCGTCGGGCCTGCGAGCGACCGAAGCTACCCAGTCCGCCGAGCCCTCCGCCGCCCCCCCGTGCGCGCCGCGCGATCAGCACGAACAGCCCGACCAGCAGCAGCGTCGGTCCGAAGCCGATCAGCAGCTCGGACAGCAGCGATGCCCCCGGATTCGGGTTCCGCGCGTTGACCTGCACGTTCTTTGACTGGAGCAGCGAGGTCAGCGCATCGTTGTTCCAGAACGTCGGGACCTCGGTCGAGAACAGGTCCGTAGGCGTCGCGCTTCGCGTCGCCGGCCGGATGCCGGAGCTCGGTCGTGAAGGTGCCGTTGATCGTGTCGCCCTTCGAGGAGATCGACTTGACCTGGCCGGCCTGGACCTCCGAAAGGAAGAACCGGTTGAACGGGATCTTCACCCGCGTCGCGCTCGACGGCTGGGCGACCAGCACCGAGATCCAGTTGATCGCGAGCAGCACCAGCACGAAGATCCAGAAGCCGCGCAGCCAGTGCGGCGGCGCCGGCTTGTGCTCCTCGGGGGTTCCGCGACCATCGGGCGCGGGCGCGACGCGCCAGCCACGCTTGTCTTGTGACATCGGCGCCGGCGGAACGGACTTGAGCGCGTCGTCGCTCGCTTCTGGGCCGCGCGCGTTTGCGCCGTCGTCGAGTCTCGGTCCACCCACTGCCTCTGCACGGACGGGCCCGGGACGCCATCGGCCGAGACGCCAGACTGTGGCTTTATGTCTATCAGCGACGCGTTCTGCGCGCTTTATTCGCGGCCGCTGCCGAAGATCTGCAGGAAGAACAGGAACACGTTGAGGACGTCGAGGAAGATGCTCGCGGCGATCGGCACCGCACTCTCCTTCCCGGCACGGCGCAAGCGGTTGAAGTCGAACACCGTGAACGCTCCGAAGATCACTAGCCCGGCGACGGACCAGATCACGTTGGCATGTGGGATCGATGCGAAGATCGCGACGATGCCGAACACGATCAGTGCGAGGAGCGCCCAGAACAGGGTCCGCGCCCACGAGGATAGATCGCGGCGGGTCGCGTAGCCAGCCGCGCCGAGCGCCGCGACGAACAAGCCCGTGGCACCTGCCGCCTGCCATAGGGCAGAGGGGTCCGCTTGCGCATATGCGTTCAGCACCGGACCGAGCGCCAGTCCGATCAGCAGCCCGAGCCCGAACAAAAGCGTGACCGACAGCTGCTCATGCCCGCGACCCGAGGCCACGTTCAGACCGACGATGCAGGCCAAGCCTCCGACGAAGAACGCGATCCCAACGCCGCCGTTCAGATCTCGGCCGATGTACGCACCGAGCGCCATGCAGCCGAGGGTCAGGGCCACGAGGCCCATGACCTGCCCGAACACGGCGCGGGCCGCATCCCCGCTGACCGCCTCTGAGCGGCCGAGGGCGAATGGCGCCTGCGCACGCACTCGTGTCGATCCGTCACCGGGTGTGCGAAAACTCATCGTGCTGCTCCTTCGGCTCGTGATGGGTGCTGGCCGTGATGTCGCGGTCGGTGCCACGCCCACACTGTCGCGGTGCTAAGGGCACAGTCGCGCCCGTCATCACCCTGGTGCGTCCACGGGGCTCGCGCCTTCGCCGGGTCGCGGGCGGGCTCAACGACTGCGCTCCCGCTGGCCGACCATCACAGCGTCGCATCCGCTGGCCGCCGCCCTCGCGGCCGCCAACCACATGGCCAGGGACGGCGATCCTCGGCGTAGGTGGCGCGGCCGTGACCCGGCCGCGCCGCGCCTGGGGACGGCTCAAAAGTCGAGGCACTCGCGCGAGCTTGAGCGCGGAGTGGGTCTCTTGATTGCCCTGAGCCGCCACGAGCTGTCTCTCGCCGCCCCGAGGCGCGCCCGGCGGGCCAGTTCCTACGCCGTCCGGTAGGCGCGGATCACCTCGGGGTCGGGATCGATCCCGAGCCCAGGACCTTGGGGTACCCCGACCCTGCCGGCTTCGGCCTTGAGCGCATCTCCGAAGATGTGCGCCTCGAGGTCGAGATGCCGCCATTCGATCATGCGTCGTCGGTCCCGAGCGCGGCGGTGGTGTGGATCGCCGCCAGCAGACCGGGGCCGTCGTAGAAGCTGTGGGTATGACCGGCACGTTCTGGACCGCGGCGAGCGCGAACACCTTGCACAGCTCGGTGACCCCGCCCATCTTGGCCGGGCTCGGCTGGACGAAGTCCACCGCGTCGGCGCTCAGCAGACGGTCGAAGTCCATCACCGTGAGCACGTTCTCGCCGGCGGCGATCGGACTGCCGCCGCTCCTGCGGGCCCGGGCCAGGCCGTCATAGTTCTCAGGCGGCCACACCGGCTCCTCGAGTCACCTCAGGCGAAGCTCTCTGAGCTCTCCCGCCAGCTCCCGGACTTGGTTCGGCGTCCGGGCGCAGTTCACGTCGAGCATGATCTCCACGTCGGGAACGGCCTCCTCGCGGGGCCGCGTGCACCGCTGAGAGTTGCTGCTCGTGGAGCTTCAGGCTCGTGAATCCGGCCTTGAGCGCCTGGCGGACGCCGGCGCGCACCAGCTCCGAGTCTGAGAAGGAATCCAGGCTGGCGTAGCAAGGCAGATCGGCGACGCCGCCGCCCAGCAGACGGTGGAGCGGCAGGCCGGCGGCCTTGCCGACGATGTCCCACAGGGCGATGTCGACTGCCGATAGGCCGAGTGTCACCGGTCCACCCCGGAACACCTGCAGCTTCTGCTGCACCTCTCGCATCAGCCGAGCGACGTGCGTCGCCTGCTGCCCGACGCACATCGGCCGATCAGAGCGTCGATCGCCCGTTGTGTCACCGGCGCCGCCTGAAACCCGAACGCCTCGCCCCACCCTTCAACCCCCTGATCGGTCGTCACCTTGACGAGCAGCGAGTCCACCGTCGGCGACCCCGCCGCCCCCCATACCGACCCCGCGGACCGGCGGCCCGGGCTATACGGGATCGTGAGCCGGATCGTCTCGATCGCCGCAATGGTCATCGGCGGCCCCCGCCGGAGCTCCATGCCCGGGCCGACGGTGTCGAGAACCGGCTCAGCTGTTGCGTGGGTCATCGGTTGCGTTCAGGTACTCGAGTCCCAACGGGCCGATCGCCGATACCTGCGTGACGTACTCACCGGACCTCGCCCAGTGGAAGTGAGGGGTGCTGCCCGGCAGCACGACGACGGCGCCCGGCGGATACGCCTCGAGCTTCTCACTGTCGAAGTGTTCGCCGAGGCCGATGTAGAACACGCCGGAGATGACCGTGTAGACGCGATCCTCCGGATGCCAGTGCGGCATCAGCTTCACGCCCGAGGGCAGCTTGACTCTGATCGTGTAAGGACCCGGCTGGCTGGGGTCACCGACCACCACGGCCAGACGGGCCGACGGTGGGAACGACGAGAACGGCTTCCAGTCGATGTGCTCTGGCAGGACCGACCGGAAGCCGACCTGGTCCGACAACTGAGTCTGTACCACCGGTGAGCCTCCTCATTCGCGGGATTCGGACTATCCGTGGCTGCTAAACCTATGGCCCGACTGGGGACATCGCGCCCGTGACGTCCCGGGCCAGGACCCCGGGGTCACTCCGGGCTATCACCGGCGATCACCATGCTCGGTGCGACCGCTCGGTGGTTGCCAAGTCCGGTTGCGGCGATCTCAGTTCCGGCTGGCCGTAACGCCTCGCGCGGGTAACCCGTCCCGGAGCCCTCTCCGTGAGGTGACGCCGAGCTTCGCGAACACCTTGCGCAAATGCCACTCCACCGTGCGGGGGCTCAGGAACAGCTGGGCGCCGATCTCTGGGTTGGTTCGTCCCTCGAGAGCGAGACGGGCGATGAGCTCCTCTTGGGGCGTGAGGTCATCTCACTCGCGCTCGCGCTCGCCGCGCGCCTGACGGGCGTGCGGGCCGCCCCCGCGCGCGACGGCGGGCTCACGCTCGACGCCCGCCCGGAGGATCTCGACCCCTACGTCGTCGCGCTTGGCGCGCGCGGGCTGGCGATCCGCGGGCTCGAGCCGGTCGTCGGGCCGCTCCAGGCGCTGTTCGATCACCTCACGTCGCGCTGCGACGAGCTCGCGGCGGCCGCGACCGTCAGCGTGCCCGCGCCGATCCGCGAGACGCGCCCAGAGCGCGGCGCGGTTCGGCGCGCCTTTCGCACCGAGCGGCGCAAGCTCGCCGCCGCGCTCGGGGTCCGCGTGCTCGCGCTGGCCCCGTTCGCGTTCGCGGCGGTGCTCAAGCTCCAGAGCGGTGTGCCTGGCGACACGCTGTTTGGCGTCTGGGTGCACGGCTCCGGGCTCGCGTTGCCGCTCGTCGTCCTCGGGTTCGCCGGCCAGTGGGGGTTTCCGCTGATCGCCGGGATCGTCGCGGGCGATCTGGTCTCCGCCGAGGACCGATACGGAACGTGGAGCACCGTGCTCACCCACTCCGCGACGCGGCGCGACCTGCTCGCCGGAAAGCTGCTCGCAGCCGCGCTCATCACCACGGTGATCGCCGCCGTCACCGCGCTGAGCAGCGTTCTGGCCGGCCTGCTGGTGATCGGCCATCAGCCGATCGTCGGGCTCAGCGGCCACGTCATCTCACCGTGGGCCGGACTCGGGCTCGTGCTGGCGGCCTGGGCGGCGAGCCTCGCGCCGCTGCTGTCGTTCGTCGCGCTCGCCGTGGCCGTGTCGGCGGTGACCCGCAACGGCATCCTCGGCGTCCTCGCGCCGCTGCTGGTGGCGCTCGTCGTGCAGCTCCTCGCGCTGATCGGCAACGGCGCCTGGCCCCACGCGCTGCTGCTCGGCGCAGGGTTCGCCGACTGGCACGGTCTGTTCACCGCCCCGCGCTTCCGCGGCCCGCTGGCCGTCGGGACGCTGGCCAGCGCCGCGTGGGCGCTCGCGCAGCTCGCCACCGCGTGGCGCTCGCTGCGCGCGCGCGATTTCGCCGGGGCGCCGGTCCGACGCCGCGCCGGGTGGCGGCCCGCAGCGCGGATCGCGCTGACCGGCGCCGCCGCCCTCGTGATCGCCGTCGCCGCGACCGGCTGGGGCCCGCCCGCGGTCACCGCTGCGCGGCTGCGCGCCTCGTTCGCCCCGGCGTTCAACAACCTCACCGTGCTCCAGCAGCGCCAGCTCGGCCGGCCAGTCGCGCCGGGCGCGCGACTCGACGCGCTGACCGCCTGCCAGCGGCGGGCGGCCAACGGCGCCGGAGACTGGGTGTGCACGGTCGATGTCCTCATCCCCCAGCCCGGCATGCCGACGCCCTACGAGCAGACGGTCAGCTATGACGTCGGCGTCCAATCCGACGGCTGCTGGAAGGCCGACGCGCCGCCCGCGCTCGTCGGCGGTCAGCTCATGTCCGGCGCCGGCCACCGCGTGCTCGTCAACCCGCTGTTCACCATCTACGGCTGCTTCGACCCGCTGTGAGTCACCGCCCGCCGGCACCCCAGCCCGATCTGGAGCTTCGGCGCGGCGCTCGGGCCGTCCTCGGTCATCTCTGGGCGCCACGTGCTCCGGACGCGAGCGTCACGGGGTGCGCGGTGACCGCGGCGACCGCGATGCTCGCCGCCGGGAGCAAGCGCCGATCGCGGCGATCGCGTTCGTGGTTCGGCGCGGCACCAGTCGCCCGGCAGGTGCCGTTGGCGGCCGTCTGGGACCTGTGACCCAAGGGACGCCCTGGCGCCGTCAACAGTGGCGCCTCATGCGCCGCGTGACACCTCGGTCAGCCAATCCCAGCACGCCACGGCGGCGGGGAGGGCGGACGGGCGGCGGTGAGCGGGGCGGACGGCGCGCAGCTCGCGGTTGAGATCGACGTCGCGGATCGGCAGTACGGTCAGCATGCCGGCCCGCACCTCGGCGGTGACCGCGAGGCGTGACATGAGGGCAAACCCGCCTGACTCGAGTGCGCGCTTGAGGCTCTGCGAGCTGGCCGCCTCGAGCGCCGGCGCGAGCTCGATGCCGTGACCGGCGAGCGCGGCGGCGGCGACCGCGCGGGTACCCGATCCGGCCTCGCGCGCGAGGTAGGGCTCGCCGAGCAGCTCGCGCGCGCGGAGGCTGCGCCGCCGCGCCCAGCGATGTTGGGGCGCGATCACGGCGACCAGCTCGTCGCGGTGCAGGGTGAGCGCCTCCAGGCCGGTGAGGGAGTCGATCCCCTCCACGAAGCCGATGTCGGCGGTGCCCTCGCGGACCGCGGCGAGCACGCCGAGGGAGTTGACGATGTCGATCTGCACGCGCACGCCGGGATCGGTCTGGCGCAGAGCGGCGAGCCAGCCGGGCAGCAGGAACTCGCCGATCGTGTGGCTGGCGGCCAGCGACAACGAGCGAGCGTTGCGGTCGCGGTGTTCGCGCAGCGCGCGTTCGGCGTCGCCGAGCGCGGTGAGCGCCGCCTTGGCCTCGGGATAGAGCACGCGCGCGGCGGCGGTCGAGCGCAGCCCGAACCGCCCGCGCTCGAACAGCACCACTCCGGTCCGCTGCTCCAGCGAGCTCAGGCGCTTGCTCACCGCCGAGGCGGTGAGACCGAGAGCATCGGCGGCGCCGTGGACGCTGCCGGCCTCCATCGCGTGCACGAACGCCGCCAGGTCGGTGGAGGGAAGGGGGTCGGCGCGGGGCGAGGGCACACCCATAGTTTCCAGGTTGGAAACGAACGCGGTGCGATCCGACTGGTATCGGCCGCGCGGGCCGCGCACGATGAACCCATGACCGACACCACGCTTGCACCATCGCCCTCAGCGCTTCACGACATCCGGCCGCGGCGCCTGCTCGCGGCGCTGCCGACGCGCGCCGACGCATTCGCGCATCTCGGCCCCAACTGGTTCGCGTCGGTCATGGGCACCGGCATCGTGGCCGTCGCGGCGACGCTGCTGCCCGTGCGGTTCGCCGGCCGAGAGCCACTGGCCGTCATCGCCTGGGTGACCGCGGCGGCGCTGCTGGTGCTCCTGATCGCGGCGACCGCCGTCCATTGGCTGCGCCACCCCGACACGGCGCGCGGCCACGCCCGCGACAGCGCGATGGCGCCGTTCTACGGCGCGCCGCCGATGGCGCTGCTCACCGTCGGCGCGGGCGCGCTGCTGGCCGGTCGCCACCTGATCGGCCTGCACGACGCGGTGGTCGTGGACTCGGTCCTGTGGACCGCCGGCACGCTGACCGGCCTGGCCGCGGCCGTCGCAATCCCCTACATCATGTTCACCGCCCACGAGCTGAGCCTCGGCGACACGCTGGGGTCGTGGCTGATGCCGATCGTGCCGCCGATGGTCTCGGCGGCGACCGGGGCGGCGCTCATTGCCCACCTGCCCGCCGGCCAGCCGCGGCTGGACATGCTGCTGGCCTGCTACGCGATGTTCGGGCTCAGCCTGATCGCCTCGCTGGCGATCATCACGCTCCTGTGGGCGCGCCTGGCCCAGCACGGTC
>JBELAG010000289.1:0-8699 GCA_049509055.1 Solirubrobacteraceae bacterium | reverse complement strand
CCGCCGTCGCGCAGCGGCGACTCGTAGAACGGCAGCAGCCAGATGCAGTCGATGCCGAGCCACTGGAGGTAGTCGAGCTTCTCGGTCAGTCCGCGGAAGTCGCCGGAGCCGTCGCCGTTGGCGTCGTAGAAGCCGCGGATGTGGATCTCGTAGAACACGGCGCGCTTGAACCACAGCGGCTCGGCCTCGAACCACTGACGAGCCTGGACGTGGCCGGCGCTCTCGGCGGCGGCCGCGCCGACGCGGCGCTCACGGGCCAGCAGGTGCGTGAGCGTCGGGGGGCCGACGCTCACCGCGTCACCGCGAACACGTGCGCCTGGCGCCAGCCGGGAGCGAACCCGACGTAGTTGTGGCCGATCCGCCAGTGGTAGACCTCGTCGGTGAGCAGGTCGTGCACGGCGAAGCTCGGCGGGAGGCCGAGGCTGGCGGGCACCATCACCCAGCCCGACTGGCCGTGGTGGGGATCGAGGTTGACGACGCACATCACGCTGTTGCCACCGGTCCGCTTGACGTAGGCGATCAGCGCATCGTTGCCGGCGTCCAGGAAGGTGATGTTGGCGAACTCCTGCAGCGCCGGGCTCGCGCGGCGGATCGCGTTGAGCCGGCCGATCAACGGCAGCATCGGGCCGTCGAGCGCCCGCTCCCGGATCTCGTATTTCTCGGAGTGCAGGTACTCCTCCGAGCCCTCGTGGGCCGCGTCGTTCTCGTAGTTCTCATAGCCCGAGTAGATCCCGTAGGACGGGCTCAGCGTGGCGGCGAGGACGAGCCTGGCCTCGAACGCCGCCGGCCCGCCGTGCTGCAGGTACTCGTGCAGGATGTCGGGCGTGTTGGCGAAGAAGTTGGGGCGGAAGTAGTCCTCCTCGCCCGATCGGGCGAGCTCGGAGACGTACTCGGTCAGCTCCCAGCGAGCGTTCTTCCAGGTGAAGTAGGTGTAGGACTGGGTGAAGCCGATCTTGCCGAGATGGCGCATCACCGAGCGCTTGGTGAACGCCTCCGCGAGGAAGATGACGTCGCGGTCATGGGCATGGACGTTCTCGATCAGCCACGCCCAGAACGCGAACGGCTTGGTGTGCGGGTTGTCGACCCGGAACACCTTGATGCCGTTGTCGACCCACAGCAGGACGACGTTGAGCCACGCGTCCCACAGCTCTTGCCAGGCCGGCGTCTCCCAGTTGAAGTTGTAGATGTCCTGATAGCGCTTGGGCGGGTTCTCGGCGTACTTCAGGGTGCCGTCGGGGCGGCGGTGAAACCACTCCGGGTGCTCGGTCAGCCACGGGTGGTCGGCCGACGCGTTGAGCGCCAGATCGAGCGCCACGTCCATGTCCCGGGCGGCGGCGTCGGCGGTCAGCGCGCGCAGGTCGTGCAACGTGCCGAGCTCGGGGTGAATCGCGTCGTGACCGCCGCCGGCGTCGCCGATCGCGTACGGCGACCCGGGATCGCCGGGGCCGGCGACGAGCGTGTTGTCAGCGCCCTTGCGGTTGGTCACGCCGATTGGGTGGATCGGCGGCAGGTAGACGATGTCGAAGCCGAGCTCGGCGAGCGCCGGCAGCTGCGCCTGCACGCCGGCCAGGCCGCCCCACGAGCGCGGGAACAGCTCATACCAGGAACCGAACCGCGCCCGCACCCGGTCGACCTCGAGCACCAGCGGTGGCTCCAGCGCGACCTCGCCGTGGCGCTGCGCCTCGCGCTCCACCGCGGCGGCCAGCTCGTCGCCGAGCGCGATGTCGTGCTTGAGCGACTCCGGCACGTCGAGCGACGACAGCTCCGCGCAGGCGCGCGAGATCAGCGCGCGGTCGGCATCGTCGGCGCTGTGCTGCGCGGCCGCCTGCATCAGCACCAGCCCCTCCGACAGCTCGCCGCTGAGGTCGTGCTGCCCGGCGGCCACCTTGCGCGCAAGCTCGTCGCGCCAGGTCGCGAACAGGTCGGTCCACGCCCGCACGGTGTACTCCCATCGGCCGGGGCGGTCGACGGTGAACTCGCCGGCCCAGCGAACCCCGCCGAGATGGGCGTCGATCCGGTGCAACTCCGCTTCGCCATAGTCCTCGGCGCCGGGCGCGCGGTAGGCGACGACCGCGCGCAGCAGCTCGTGGCCGTCGCGGAAGACGTCGACCGAGACCGCGATCCGGTCGCCGACGCAGCGCTTGACCGGATAGCTGCCGCCGTCGACGGCCGGGAGCGGATACTGGATCACGATCCGGCTCGGCTGCGGGGTCGCGACGTCCTCCGACGGCGGCGTCGGTGCCGGCTCTGAAGCCAGTTCGGGATCGGTTGCGCGGGTGCTCACGTGTATCGGAAGGTATCCGGGTTGCCGCGTAGGGTAAACACCAGCGCGTGATCGACTCCCCGCGCAGCAGCGGCGTACAGCTCCACATCACGTCGTTGCCCGGCGGTCGGCTCGGGCGAGAGGCCTACCGGTTCGTCGATTGGCTGGCCGCGGCGGGTCAGTCGTGGTGGCAGGTTCTGCCCCTCGGTCCACCCGACCGCTACCGCTCGCCGTACAAGTCCAGCTCGGCGTTCGCCACCTGGCGGGGACTGCTGGCCGAGCCCCGCGCCGCGGTGTCGGGCGCCGAGATCGCCGCGTTCCGTGAGCGCCAGCGGTTCTGGATCGGCGACTGGGAGCGCTTTGCGGGACGCGGCGCCGTCGCCGACCAGGTGCGCTTCGACCGCGAGTGGGTCGCGCTGCGCCGCTACGGCGCCGAGCGCGGGGTGCGGATCATCGGCGATGTCGCGATCTACGTCTCCCCGGGCAGCGCGGATCACCGTTTCCATCCGGGCATGTTCGCCTCGGGCTTCGTGGCCGGCGCGCCGCCCGACGCCTACTCCGACGACGGCCAGCTGTGGGGCAACCCGCTGTATCACTGGCCCGCGTTGCAGCGGACGGGCTACCGCTGGTGGGTGGAGCGCGTGCGCCGGACGCTCGAGCTGTTCGACCTCGCGCGGATCGACCACTTCCGCGGCTTCGTCGCCTACTGGGCGGTGCCCGAACGGGCGCGCACCGCCGCGCACGGCTCGTGGCGGCGCGGTCCCGGTCGCGCCGTGTTCCGGGCGATCGAGCGCTCGCTCGGGCCGGCGCTGCCGCTCGTCGCCGAGGACCTGGGGGTGATCACGCCCGCCGTCGAGCGCCTGCGCGACGACCTCGGGCTCCCCGGCATGCTCGTCATCCAGTTCGGGATGGAACCCGACGAGCCCAACAGCCCCCACCGGATGGCCAATCACGTCGCCAACCGGATCGTCTACACCAGCACCCACGACCAGGACACCGCGCGCGGCTGGCTGGAGTCGCTGTCCGCCGACCAGCGCGCGTTCGTCGACGCCGAGGTCGCGCGCTACGGCTTCGCCGAGCCCCGGCGGCCGTGGTGGGGCCTGATCCGCCTCGTCTTCTCCTCGCCCGGCCAGGTGGCGATGATCCAGGTTCAGGACGCGCTCGGGCTCGGCAGCGAGGCTCGCATGAACGCCCCGGGCCGCAGCGGCGCCAGCTGGCGCTGGCAGCTGGAGCGCGGCGCGCTGAAGCCCGCCGTCGCCCGGCGCCTGCGCGAGGTGACCGAGGAGTCCGGGCGGCTGGTCGGCTCACGGTAGCTGCTGGGTCCGACCGTCCCGCGGCGCGCGGCCCGCGTCGCCCGGCGCGCGGCCCGCGTCGCCCGGCGCGCGGCCCGCGTCGCCCGGCGCGCGCCGCCCGGCGGCGGGGGCGGGGGCGATTTGTCGGTAAATAGGCCGAACATCGCCCTCATCCCCCTTCGCGGGGGCCGGCGGGCCCGGGCGGCGCCGCCTGCCCGGCAGGGACTAGGAGCGCCGGATCCGCGCCAGCCCGACGCGGGTCCGCAGCTTCGCCGACCGGTACGCGTACGTCCAGTCGCCCTGCAGACGGCCCCAGCGGGTGGGCTGGTAGCCGATCAGCGAGGACGGCGCGACGCGGGCCGGCAGGCCGTCGCGCTCCAGGACGGCCAGCGCGCGCTCGGCGATCGCGATCTGCCCGAACGCCGTCGGATGCACGCGGTCGGCCATCACGCGGTTGCGGGCGCCGAAGTCCGACAGGTCGACGACGAGCGCGCCGGCCGCGGACGCCGCGCGCGACACGATCGCGTTGAGCTCGGCGACCCTCGCGCCGGCCGGCGGGATGCCGAGCCGCCGCGGGGCGGTCAGCGCCAGCACACGGTCAGACCGTGCCGCCACGAAGCGCAGCGCCTGCTCGAACCCGGCGGCGAACGCGTCGGCGTCCCAGTCGGGCGAGCGCACGTCGTTGACGCCGATGTACAGACCGCCGACGTCGTAGCGCCCCGCCGGGTGAGCGCAGCGCTCGACGAACGCCGGAATCTGGTGCGCGAGCACATCGCCGACCCGGGCGCCGTCGACGGCGTAGCCGCTGTAGGGCATGCCGAGCGCGCGCGCCATCCACAGCGCCCAGGACTGCAGCGCGACGCCCCACTGCAACTCGCCACCCCCGTTGGTGATCGAATCGCCGAAGGCGAGCACGCCGAGACGGCAGTCGGGATCGCTGTCGGCAGCTGCGGGCAACGGCTGGCGAGCGTAGCGGCCCGCCGTCCGTCGCGCGCCCTGGGCGACCCTCTGGAAGCGCTCCCAACACACGTGAGAGCCGATGGCGTAATACTCATGGCGCCCACCCCACCGACCAGTGCCCCCCAGGTGAACGACACCATCGACACACAGCACGACGGTCGCGCCGACATCCAGCGCGCCACACAGGAGCTGGCCGAGCGCCTGCCGTCCGCCCTCGCGCCCCTTGCGCGCCTCGCCTTCAACTACCGCTGGTCGTGGCTGCCCGGCGGCCCCGAGCTGTTTCAGTCAGTCGACGAGGAGCGCTTCGCGCTGTGCGCGCAGAACCCGGTTCGGCTGCTGCAGGAGCTGCCCGCGCGGACGCTGCTCGCGGCCGCCGAGAACGGCGATCTCGTCGCGCGCGCCGAGGCGCTCGAGGCCGAGGTGACCGCCGACCTGCAGCGTGCCTACACCGGCGCGCCGCTGGAGCCGGGCCGGCCGGTCGCGTTCCTGTGCGCCGAGTACGGGGTCCACGTCTCGTTGCCGGTGTACTCCGGCGGGCTCGGCGCGCTGGCCGGAGACCTGCTCAAGGAGGCGTCCGACCAGGCGGTGCCGCTCGTCGCCGTCGGGTTGATGTACCGCAAGGGCTATTTCCGCCAGCGGATCGACGCCACCGGCTGGCAGCACGAGTACTGGGTCGACACCGACCCCGAGCGCCTGCCCGCCGCGCTGGTGACCGGCGACGACGGAACGCCGCTGACCGTCACGGTGCCGATCGCCGACAGCGATGTCAAGGCCCGGATCTGGCGCGTCGACGTGGGCCGGATCCCGCTGTACCTGCTCGACACCGGCTTTGCCGAGAACGGGCCGCTGGACCGGTGGATCACCGGACGCCTGTACGACGGCGACCCCCAGAACCGGCTGGCGCAGTACGCGCTGCTCGGCGTGGGCGGCATCCGGGCGCTGCGCGCGATGGGCTACGAGCCCGGGGTCATCCATCTCAATGAGGGCCACGCCGCGCTGGCGCCGCTCGAGCTCGCCCGGGACGGCACGCGCCGCTCCCACCGTGCTCACGCGCTGGCGCGCGCCGTGCACCGGGCCCGCGCGCGGACGGTGTTCACGACGCACACGCCCGTGCCGGCCGGCAACGACACGTATCCGCCCGGGCAGATCGAGGCGGCCGTCGGGCGCCTGGCCGCCGAGTTCGGCGCGACGACGACGCAGGAGCTGATCGCGCTCGGACAGGACCACGGCTCGGAGCCGACGGCGCCGTTCGGGATCACGCAGGCGGCGCTGCGGATGAGCCGCGCGGCCAACGGCGTCAGTCGCCGCCACGGCGAGGTGGCCCGCGAGATGTGGCATCCGCTGTGGCCCGGGCGCAAGCTCGACGCGGTGCCGATCACCTACGTCACCAACGGGGTTCACGTCCCGACATGGATCGGCGTTCCGATGCGAGAGCTGCTCGATCGTCATCTTCCCGAGGGCTGGATGGCCCACGCCGCCGACCCCGCCATGTGGGCGGCCGTCGACGACATCCCCGCCGCCGAGCTGTGGGAGACCCGCTGCCGCCAGCGCGCCGACCTCGTCTCGTTCATCCACGCCCGCAGCGTCGAGGACCGCCTGCAGCGCGGCGACCTGCGCGAGTACGTCGACGCCGCCGCACGCGCGTTCGACCCGGAGGTGCTGACGCTCGGCTTCGCGCGGCGGGTCGCGACCTACAAGCGGCTGGAGATGCTCACCCGCGATCCCGAGTGGACGCTGTCGCTGCTGGCCGGCGACCGGCCCGTCCAGGTGGTGCTGGCCGGCAAGGCCCATCCCCGCGACGAGGACGCCAAGCACGCGCTCAAGAGCGTATTCGGCCTCAAGTGCGCCAAGATCATCGGCGAGCGCGTCGTCTTCCTCGATGACTACGACCTCTCGTCGGGCGCCGCGCTGACCCGTGGGTGCGACGTGTGGCTCAACCTGCCGCGGCCTCCGCTGGAGGCGAGCGGCACGAGCGGCATGAAGTCGGTGTTCAACGGCGGCCTGCAGCTGAGCGTGCTCGACGGATGGTGGGCCGAGGCCTACGACGGCACCAACGGCTGGTCGATCTCCGGTGAGGTCGACATCGACCATCACGCCCAGGACGAGCGCGACTCCGAGGAGTTCCACGACGTGCTCACCGAGCAGGTGCTGCCGGCGTTCTACGAGCGCGACCGGGGCGGCGTGCCGCCGGAATGGGTCACGCTGATGCGCGCCTCGCTGCGCACGCTCGGACCGGTGTTCTGCGCCAGCCGCATGCTGGCGCAGTACGTCGAGGGCCCCTACCGGGGCTGAGGCTCAGCTCAGCGACAGCGACGACAGCGGCCGCGGGGGCGGCCCGATGTACTTCGCCGTCGGGCGCACGAGCTTGCCCTCGCGCTTCTGCTCCATGATGTGCGCCGACCAGCCGGCCGTTCGCGCGCACGTGAACATCGACGTGAACAGCTCGGGCGGCACCTCGGCGAAGTCGAGCACCACCGCCGACCAGAACTCGACGTTGGTGGCCAGCACGCGATCGGGCTTGCGCGCGTGCAGCTCGGCCAGCGCGGCCTTCTCCAGCGCCTCGGCGACCTCCACCCGGGGGGCATGGAGGGTGTGCGCGGTGTGGCGCAGCACCCGCGCCCGCGGGTCCTCGGCGCGGTACACCCGGTGCCCGAAGCCCATCAGGCGATCGCCGCGGTCGAGCAGGTCCTTGACGTAGCGCTCGGCGTCGCCGGTCGCGGCGACGTCGTCGAGCATCTTCAGCACGCGCGACGGCGCGCCGCCGTGCAGCGGGCCCGACAGCGCGCCGACCGCCGCCGACAGCGCGGCGGCGACATCGGTCCCGGTCGACGCGACGACGCGGGCGGTGAACGTCGACGCGTTCATGCCGTGCTCGGCGGCGGAGTTCCAGTAGGCGTCGATCGCCGCGACGTGCCGCGGATCGGCCTCACCGCGCCAGCGGATCACGAAGCGCTCGGGGATCGAGCTCGCCTGGTCGACCACGCGCTGGGGCACCGGAGGCCTGCCGATGCCGCGCGCGGACTGGGCGACGAACGACAGCGCCATCACCGAGGCGCGGGCGAGGTTGTCGCGCGCCTCCTCGTCGGAGATGTCGATCAGGTCGCGAAAGCCCCATTGGGGACCGAGCATCGCCAGCGCCGCCTGGACGTCGACGCGGGGATCGCCGGAGTGGACCATCAACGGGTGGGGATCGGCCGGGGGCAGTCCGGGATGCAGCGTGCCATCGACGAGCAGGCCCCAGACGTAGCGCAGCGCTCCGCCCTCGCGGTCGGGCTCGGCGATCTCGGTCGCGAACGCGACCACGCCCTCGAGGCCGGACTGAACTTCCATCGTTGCGCTCATATGGCGTGGGCTCCTGAATCGTGAATCGCGGTCGTCCAGAATCTAATGGGTCGGAGTCCGCTCGTCGTGGCGCGAGCCGGATTCTCAGTAGGCTCTACTCAGTGTCAGAGCTGCTCCAGCGCTCGGCCGTAGAGCTGGCGGCGATGATTCGCGCCGGGGAGCTGGCTGCGCCGGAACTCGTGCGGGCCGCGCTGGATCGCATCGACGAGCTCAACCCCCGCATCAACGCCTTCGCTCACGTCGCTCACGCGTCCGCGCTCGCCGAAGCGGAGGCCGTCGCGCCGGGCGATCCGCGACCGTTCGCCGGGGTGCCGATCGCGATCAAGGACAACCGGGCGGTGGCCGGCATGCCCCTGACGATGGGTAGCGATCTGTTCGCCGCGGTCACTCCGCGGGTCGACGCCTTCTGCGTCCGGCGGCTGCGCGACGCCGGCTTCGTGATCGTGGGAAAGACGACGATGCCCGAGATGGGGATCCTCCCCACGACCGAGTCGCGCCGCCACGGGCCGACGCTCAACCCGTGGTCGCCCGATCACACGCCCGGCGGATCGAGTGGCGGCTCGGCAGCGGCGGTGGCCGCCGGGATGGTGCCGATCGCCCACGGCAATGACGGCGGCGGCTCGATCCGGATCCCGGCGTCCTGCTGCGGGCTCGTCGGGCTCAAGCCGGCCCGGGGCCGCGTCTCGGTCGGACCCGACGCCGGGCAGAGCTTCCTCGCCAGCGACGGCGTGCTGACGCGCACGGTGGCAGACAGCGCCGCGGCTCTCGACCTGCTCGCCGGCTACGAGCCCGGGGACGCCACCTGGGCGCCGCCCGCGCCGGGGCGCTACGTCGACCTCGCC
>JBELAG010000288.1:0-7929 GCA_049509055.1 Solirubrobacteraceae bacterium | reverse complement strand
GCGGCGCGCGCAGGCGGCGGCGGCCAGCAGAAACAGCCCGCAGTACAGCCAGTCATCGACGACGACCGACCGGCTGCCGGCCAGCGCGAACGCCGCGTGGACCGCGATCCCGAGTCCGGCGACGGCCGCGAAGACGCGTCGCGCGCGCTCGGGGGCGGCTGCGTCCACTGCGGTGATCGCCTCGCCACCGCGCCGGCTGTGTTGTCGTACGTCCAATTCGCCCCGATTTGCCCTCCACGTCGATGATGCGGGCCACGAATGTTTCCACACAACTGCCACCGCGGTGCAACAGCGACCAGTTTTGTAGACGGATGCGCGACGCCTCACCGCAGCGGAGGCAGCCGGCGCGAGCAAGCCCGCCGAGCGGGCGCAGTCGCGCACGACGTCTCAGGGGACGGGCGGGAAGGCAAACGACGTGTGCGGCGGGACGAGCGGGCCGACCTCGAGCACGATCTCCGCGTCCGCCGACAGGGGGACGGACCCCGGCGCGCCGTCCCATCGGCGCCCGCCGACGAACACGCGCACGCTCGCGTGGGGCCCCGCCGAGAACGACGCGAGCCGTGTCGCTGACAGCGGCTGCCCCCACGATGCAAACAGCGACGCCAGCCGCAGCCGCGCGCCGGCACGGACGAGCACGACCCCGGTCGGCTGCAAGGTGACGAGCACGCCATAGCAGCGGGCGTGCACGACGCCGGTGACCGACAGCGTGCGCGGCGGGCGGGTGCCGATACCCGCCGCGACGAGCACGACCCGGTTGGCCGCGAACAGCTCGACGTGGACACTGGTCCGTGGCCCGAGCGTCGGACGGCAGCGACCGAGCACGGACCCGGTCAGCGCGGGCCGGAACCGGGGCCCGACGCCGATCGGCCGGACCTCGCGCAGCAGGGCGCCGGGGATCCCGCTCGGCGGTCGCGGCGCGGCGGCCGAGCCGCAGCCGGTCAGCAGGACCGCCGCGATCAGGCAGGCGCTCAGCGCCGGGGCCAGCCCGGCGGCCCGGCGACGCGTGAGCTCGTCCATCCGCCCGGGATCTAATCAGACGCGCCCGCGCACGCGGCGTCGCGCCTCCGGGTCGATCGCGGGCGACCTCGCGGGCCAACCCGGACGGAAACCCGCGCTTTCCGCGACACTATGAGGCAGTGAGCTGCACACCCGCGCGGAAAGCTCTCACCCTGGTCCTCACGGTCGCGATCGCCCTCGGCGGCGCGGCGGCGGTCGCGCGGGCGGACGGCGATCCGGCGAGCGACGTTCTCGTCAACCAGCGGACGTTCGTGCCCTCCGACGCGCACGCCGGCCGTGGCCAGGCCGCTCGCCTCGATGCCCTCCTCGCGCGGGCGCAGCGCGCCGGCTACCCGGTCCGCGTGGCGATCATCGCCACCGGCTATGACCTCGGGTCGGTCACGGTGCTGTGGCATCGCCCGCGCGTGTATGCGCGCTTTCTCGGCATCGAGCTGTCGCTGATCCAGCGCCGGCCGCTGCTCGTCGTGATGCCCAACGGCTTCGGGTTCGACTGGCCCGGCCACTCCGCCGCCCCGGCCGACCGCGCGCTGGCGAGAATCCACATCCGGGCGAGCCGCGGCGGCCTGCTGGCCGCGGCGCAAGCCGGCGTGCGGGCGATCGCCGCCGCCGACCGGGTCCGGCTCTCGGGCCGCGCGAAGGCGACACCGCTCACCGCGCGTCAGCGCGCCTCGATGCTGTCCAACGAGCACACGGCGGTGATCGTCGTCATCGCCGCGCCCGCCGCGATGCTCGCGGCGGCGCTGCTGGCGCTCGTCGCGGTGCGGCTGACGCGCGCGCTGCGCCCTGCCCGGCCGGCGCCGGCGGGCGTGCTGGTCGCACCGGCCCCGGTATTCGCCACGGCCGCGGCGGCACGCCCGACGGCGACGCCTCCGCGCAGCGTTGATGCGCCCCCACCGGCTGCGCCTCCGCCGGTGACGCCTGCGCCGGTGACGCCTGCGCCGGCGGCGGCGCGACGGCGCCGGCTGCGGGCGCCGGTGGGCCGGGCGGCGGTCGGCGTCGGCGCGCTGTGCGGGGTCGCCGTCGCGGTCCCGTTCATCCTGCTCACCCGGCCCGACCACGGCTCCCCCTCCTCCGCGGGTTCGACGACCGCCGCCGCCGTGCGCGCGGCGGAGGGCGCAGGGACGCCGTTCGTCTGGGCGCAGGGGGCCCGACCGGCGCCGAACTTCCACCTGTTCACCCAGAGCGGCCATCCGATCTCGATGCGGGCGTTCCGCGGCCGACCGGTGATCATCACCTTCGTCGATCCCCTGTGCCGCAACCTGTGCCCGCTCGCCGCCCACGTGCTCAACCAGGTCGCGCGGCAGATGCCGGTGCGCACGCGCCCCGCGATCATCGCGGTGAGCGTCGATGTCTACGCCGACCGCCGGGCCGACCTGCGCCTCGACGAGCGCCGCTGGGAGCTCGTGCCGCAGTGGTACTGGGCCGTCGGCCGCCCGGGCCGCCTGGCCGCGGTGTGGCGGCGCTACAGGATCAGCGTGTCGGTGGCGACCAAGCGGATCGCCGGGACGACCGTCCACTTCATCACGCACGATGAGGCGGCGTATGTCATCGACCGCCGCGGCGACGAACGCGCGCTGTACTTCTGGCCCTACCGCCCGCAGACCGTCGAGCAGGAGCTGATGCGGCTATCGCGCGCGTGATCTCAGCGGTCGGATCGGGAGTCGCCGCGCGCGCCCGCGTGGTCGCGCTGGTCGCGTTGGCGATCGTCGTGGTGGGCGCCGCGATCGCCCCGCGCGCCCGGGCCGACGGCGATCCCGGCAGCGACGTGCTCGTCAACCAGGACCTCTTCGTCGCCGGCGACGCCGGCGTGTCGGTCGCTCAACAGGCCCAGCTCGGCGATCTCCTGCAGGCGGCGGGCGCCGCCGGGCTGCCGGTCAGGGTGGCGATCATCGCGCACCCCGCCGACCTCGGTGCAGTCACGGCGCTGTGGCTCAAGCCCCAGGCCTACGCGAGCTTCCTCGGCATCGAGCTGTCGCTGGCCTATAAGCAGCGGCTGCTGGTCGTGATGCCCGACGGCTTCGGTCTCAACTGGCCGGGGCACTCCACCGTGGCGGCCGGCCGGCTGCTCGGCGCCACCCCGGTCCGCTCCGGGGCCACCGGCCTGGTCGACGCCGCCCAGAGCGCGGTGCGGTCGCTGGCCGGGTCCGCCGGCGTCCGGATCGCCGGCGCAGGCCCGGCCCGGTCCGCGGCGTCGCCGTCGCCGGCGGCGAGCGTCGCACCGAGCGCGGGCGGTGCGGGCGGTGCGGGCGGTGCGGCCGGCGCGGCCGGCGCGGCGGGCGGAGGCCGTGCGGGCGCCGCGGGTGAGGCGCCGATCATCCTCGGCTCGGGCAGCTCGGCCAACCCGGGCCAGCGGACCGATGACCGGGTGGCGATGGCGGTCGCGATCCTTGCGGCGCTCGCGGTGGCGGCGTTCGCCGGGCGACGTGCGCTCGCCCGCCGCCGGGCGCGTCCGGCGCGCCGGCGGCATGCCCCGCTGAGCCTGCGGCGGGCCGTGCCGGGCGTCGCCCTGCTGTTCGGCGTCGCCGCCGCCGCGCCGATCGTCGTGCTGGCGGTCGTGCGTGCCTCCAATCCCTCGCCGAGCCTGGCGCTGGCGCGCAACCCCTACGTCGACCCGGGGACCGCGCTGGCGGGCGCGGCCCCCGACTTCACGCTCAGCGACCAGTTCGGGCGGCCGGTGTCGCTGCGGTCGTTCCGCGGCAAGGTGGTGATGCTGGCGTTCACCGACTCGGAGTGCACGACGATCTGTCCGATGACGACCACGGCGATGCTCGACGCCAAGGCGATGCTCGGCCCGGCCGCGTCACGCGTGCAGCTGCTCGGCGTCGACGCCAACCCGGCGTCGATCTCGCTGGAGGATGTCTCGTCCTACTCGCAGCTGCACGGCATGGTCCACCAGTGGCACTTCCTGACCGGATCGCTGCCGGCGCTCAAGCGCGTGTGGAAGGACTACGCGGTCTACGCCGACATCCAGCACGGGCTGATCGCCCACACGCCGGCGCTCTACATCATCAGCCCGCAGGGCATCAAGGCCAAGGTGTACATCACCCAGCAGTCCTACTCCGCCGTCGGCCAGCTCGGCGAGGTGCTCGCGCGCGAGGCGTCGAGCCTGCTTCCCGGCCATCCCGCCGTGCACGCGAACCTGTCGTTCGCGCCGATCCCGGCGATCGGGCCGAGCGAGCGCGTCAGCCTGCCCCGCACCGGCGGTGGTCGCGTCACGCTCGGCCCCGGCCCGGCGCCGCGGCTGTACGTGTTCTTCGCCACCTGGGACCGGGAGGTCACCGGGCTCGCCGGTCATCTGCAGTCGCTCGACGACTACCAGGCGGCCGCGGACGCGCGTCGCCTGCCGGCGCTGACGGCCGTCGACGAGGGGACCGTCGAGCCATCGCCGGCCGCGCTCCCCGATTTCCTGCGCACGCTCGGGCGCCCGCTCGCCTATCCGGTGGCGATCGACGCCACGGGCCGGGTGGCCGACGGATATGAGGTGCAGGGCGAGCCGTGGTTCGTGCTCACCTCCGCCGGCGGACGGATCCTCTGGTACCAGGAGGTGTCGACCTCGGGATGGCCGAGCGACGGCGCGCTTGAACGGGCCGTCCGCAGCGCGCTCGCGCGGGCGCCGCAGGCCCCGACGACCGCCAGGGCGATCGCGCAGGATCTCGCGGGGGCTCCGGCGCCGCTGGCCGCTCTGCACGCGCAGGCCGGCCGGCTGCTGGGGGCCGCGCCCGCGCTGACGTCGCGGATCAAGGCGCTGCGCGGCTACCCGATCGTGATCAACGCCTGGGCCTCGTGGTGCACGGCGTGCCGCGCGGAGTTCGGGCTGTTCGCCGGCGCATCGGCGGCCTACGGGCGCCGGGTCGCGTTCCTCGGCGTCGACACCAACGACTCCCCCGGCGACGCCCAGGCCTTCCTGGCCCAGCATCCCGTCGGATATCCGAGCTATCAGGCCAACTCGTCCGATCTCGCGCCGTTGGCGGCGATCGAGGGCCTGCCGACGACGATCTTCATCAACCCGGCGGGCAAGGTCGTGTTCGTCCACACCGGGCAGTACTACTCGGAGGGGTCGCTGGACGGCGACGTCGGCAGCCGCGCGCTCGGCAGCTGATTCCACGCCGCGCCTCAGGGCGGCCGCGCCGTTAGGATGACGGCCTCCACGACCACGGAGTGAGCAATGGGATTTGCCGACCGACTGAAGGATCTGGGGGCCAAGGCCGAGGAGGCCGCCGCCGAGCACAAGGATCAGGTGCACAAGGCCGTGCTGAAGGCCGAGGAGCTCGCCGACCGCCAGACCGGCGGCCAGTACCACGACGAGATCGCCAAGGCGGGAACCAAGGCCGACGCATTCGTCGACACCCTGCAGGCGCCCGATGCCCCGGCCGCGAAGGGCGACGGCTCGCCGGACGCGGCGGCCTGAGGGCAGCCTCAGCCGCTCAGCGCGCGGGCGGCGTGGTGGTGCCGGCGTGTGACGGGACCGGCGGCGCGGTGCGCGCGACCGCCGATCGCGCCTGCACCTCGTAGCGGTTCTCCCAGTAGCCGGAGTGGTCGCCCCAGAAGGTCGACGGGCGGACGTAGGACATCCACAGCCGCACCCATTCGTGCTGCCCCTGCCAGACGTGGACGAGCTCATGGGCGATCAGCTCCTCGTCGTCGCGGTCAGCGGCGCGGCGCAGCAGGATCGTGCTCCAGACTGTGTAGCCGTCGAAGCGGCGAAACCACGGCAGGGCGAACAGCCGGGGCGCGGCGATGATCCGCACGCGGGTGAGGTCCACCGGCCGCGGATACAGCGCCAGCGGCTCGAGTCGCCGCCAGGCACGGGCGATCGCCGTCTGCTCCGACGCGTCGTGTCGGCTGCGCGCCATCGAGGAGTTGTAGTCGACGGCCCGGGGCCGCGGTGCACGATCGCCCCGGCGCGCCCGCGGGTAAGATCGCGCCGTGCCAACCGGGGGCGATCTCCTCACCACGTCAGACGAGCTGCACGGGCTCGATCCGACGGTCGACTTCCTGCGCTCGGCGGGCGCGGACGCGTTTCCCCACGCCCGCGGGCGCACGCTGCTCGATCACCTGCTTCAGACGCGGGCGATCACGCGCCGCTGGGGACAACCGTGGTGGGTCGCGGAGGCCGCAGCGCTGCACAGCGTCTACTCGACCGATGTCTACCGCCTGCAACTGCTCGAGCACTCGCGCCGCGAGGAGGTGCGCCGGATCGTCGGCATCCGCGCGGAGCGCATGGCCTATCTGTTCTGCACGGTCCCGCGTCGCGCGTTGTTCTCCCTCGCCGAGGGAGATCGCGCCCGGCCGCGCGACGGGGACGCCGGCTCGGCCGAGGGGCAGGCGCTGCTCGGCGATCTCACCGGGTCAGACGTGCAGCATCTCCTGCTGCTGCACGCCGCCAACGAAGCCGAGCAGGTGTGCGACGAGCACGGTGGTCCCGGAGCATGGCTGGCGACGGTGAGTCGACGGATGATCGGGCTGTCAGGCGGCGAGGTGGTCGTTCCGCCGAGCTTCGCGGGTTGCACGCGGCTCGTCGATGGCGACGCCGAACGGCGCGCGCGCGACGCCTACGCCGCCGGGACGTCTGGCCTGCAGGACGCCGACGCGGCGTGGATCCACTTCCGCCACGCGCTCGACGCCTGCCCGTGGGTCGGGGAGCCGTGCATCTGGCGCGCCTATCTGGCGCTGCACTGGCGCCGGCCCGCCGACACGATGATGTGGAGCAGCGAGGGGATCCGGCGCCTGCGCGAGCTCGGCGTGACCTGGGACAAGCGACTCGAATTCGGCGGCTGGCTGACGTTCGCCGCGACCCTGCGCCGCGCGGCGTCGGAGGCGATCGCGCTGCCGGCGTTCGACCCCGGCGCTCCGTCGGAGTCGGTGGCGGCGATGACCGAGGCGCTCACCGCGGCGCGATCGCCGCGCGCGTGCCGCCGCCCGGCCGGCGATCCGCCCACCTCGATCATGCCGGATCGGCTCGCCGCCTACCTGGCGTCACTCGCCCACAACGAGCAGCGGTCACTGATGGGCTACTACCCGGGGCTGCCTGCCCGGCCGTGGCACGATCCGTCCCAGATCCCGATCGTCGCCGACCTCGAGGCGGCATACGCCGAGATCGCCGCCGAGATCCGGGCACTGCCGACCGACGCCTTCCACCGCGAGAGCGAGCGCATCTCACGCACCGGTGACTGGGACGTCCTCATCTTCCATGAGCGCGGCCAGCGCAACGTCGCCAACTGCGACCGCTGCCCGGTGACGACCGAGATCATCGCCGCGCACGACACGGTGCGCAGCCTCTCGGGCCTGATCTACGTCTCGCGGATGAAGCCCGGCACGCACATCGCCGCCCACCGGGGCCCGACGAACATGCGCCTGCGCTGCCATCTCGCGCTGACCGTCCCCGACGGCGACTGCGCGATCCGCGTCGGCACCGAGACGCGTGGCTGGGAGGAGGGGCGCTGCATCGTATTCGACGACTACTTCGACCACGAGGCCTGGAATCACACCTCGCAGGAGCGGATCGTAATGGTCGTCGACATCTGGCACCCCGATCTGTCGGCGCAGGAGATCGCGGTGATCGAGGGCCTGCAACGCTACGCCTCCGCGCAGGCCGACAGCCTGCGCCGCTACTGGTCAGCCAACGAGCAGGCCCGCGCCGGCGCCTACCACTGACCGTCCGCCGGTCCACACGCGGCCGCCCAGCGAGGACGCTCGGTGACCGGTGGCCGGTCACCGAGCGCCCCGTGTCGCCGGGCGCAACGGGCGCGGCTGTCAGTTGCTGTAGCCGCCGTCGCCGCCGCCCTGGTCGCCGCCGCCCTGGTCGCCGCCGCCCTGGTCGCCGCCGCCCTGGTCGCCGCCGCCGCCCTGCTGGTCGCCGAAGCCGCCCTGGTCGCCGCCGCCGCCCTGCTGGTCGCCGAAGCCGCCCTGGTC
>JBELAG010000287.1:0-7976 GCA_049509055.1 Solirubrobacteraceae bacterium | reverse complement strand
GAGCGGATCCGTTGCCCTCACGGCGATTGGCCCGACGGTGTGGGCTCCCCACCGCTGTGGACAGACCGCAAGCTTGATCTGTACGTCGGCGCCCGCAGCCACCCGAACGAGCGCGCGGGCGGGTTGGAGGCTGAGGTGGGGGCTGACCAGCGGGGTCAACGAGACCTCGATCGCGCCGCGTCCGTCGTTGCGCACCGACACGGTCGCGGTGACCCGGTCTCGCTCGAGCACTCTGGTGCGTTCGAGCTCGATCGTCGCTGTCAGCCTGGGCACCCTGGCCAGGACCAGGCCCGCGCCGATGAACACCAGGATCGGAGTGGCGAGCACCGCGAGCTCGGGATGGCCGCTGGCGAGCCCTGCGATCAGCCCGGCCCCGGCGAGCGCGAACAGGCCACGCACCCGCGGCGAGAGCGCGCCGCTCACAGTCGCTCCAGCGCAACGAGCATCGCCCGCAGCTCCTCGGCCGGGAGGCCGGGAGCCCACCGGTCCTCGGGAAACGGCCGGTCGGGCCGCACGAGCTCCCACAGCCGATCGCCCAGCACCTGTCGCGCGTCCGGCTCGGACATTGCGTCCAGTCGCCGGCCGCGGCTCGCCAGCCGCCGGGAGACGATCTCGATCAGCACCGGGCGTAGGTGGGCGTGGACCTCCAGCGTGCTCACCTGGGCAGCGCTCACCAACCGCTCGAGCGCGATCAGCTGGTCGGGCCGAGACGGGCGCGGCAGCACCGGCCGCGCTCCGCCCGCGGACCGGTGAGCAGGGACGAGCGACACACAGACGAGCAGCCCGAGGGCGGCAACCACGATCAGCGCGATCTCGACGAGCAGCGTCATCCCTGCGTGGTCTGGAGCCGGGCACGCAGCGACCTGAGCGCCTCCCAGGCGCGCTCGCGGATCGGTTCCGGGATCGGGTGGGTGCTGTAGCGGGCCTCCTCGAACAGGGCGGTGAGGGTTCTCGCCTCGGGTTGGGCGGCGTTGCCGGCCACCAGGACGCGGCCGAGATACTCGCGGGGCGCCTCGGTGGCCGAGCGGGCGACGCCGTGGGCGGCGAGCGTCTGTTCCATCGCGGCGTAGGCGGCGATCACTGCCTCACGGGGATCGGTGACGCCGCCTAACGCGCGCATCGCGGCGGCGACCGCCTCACCCGTCGCGGCGAGCCGCGACGGGTCACCCGCAGTCGGCGACCGGCGCCGAGCGATCAGGAACACCAGCGCCCCCACGAGCGCCACCAGGACGACCCCCAGCGCGGTCCACGGCAGCCACGCCGGCACCACAAAGCCGCCCGCCGCCGATCGCGACGCGCTGAGCGCCCCTGTACCCCCGACCGGGCGGCCGGAGGCGAAGCGCGCCGAGGACCGGGTTGCGCGCACGCCCAGCGCCGCTCCCGCGACGAGCGCCACGCCGAGCACGAGCGGCGTGACGATCGCCGCCAGCTTCCAGATCCAGTGAATCGGCCATGGCGCCCGCTCAGGCTCGGGATCGTCCTCGCCCTTACGCCGGCGCCCGGGCCACAGAACAGCAAGCACCCCGGCGAGCGCGAGGCTGCCGCCGCCCCCGACCAGGACGAACAGCGCCGCGACCGGAGCTCGGGCCGACGCGGCGTTGACCGCAGTCGATCCCGACAACGGCTCGCGTGCCGCGATCGCCACCACCGCCGTCGCCACCGTGAAACCGAGCGCTGCCGACGCCGCGAAGACCGGCCGCCGGCCGAGCCGGGCGTTCATCGGCAGGCCCGCACCGGGGGAATGGCATTCGTGTCAGACAGCCCGGGCACGACTGGATGATCGCAGCCTGACCGAGGCGCAACGCGGCGAGCGATCGACGTGCTCGCCAGGCCGCGAGCTATCATCGGGCCTGGCGATGAAGCCCGCCTGAAGCGCCAGCGCGGCTGATGGCTTCTACCGAACCCGACACCGGTGGAAGCTGATGAACTCGAGCGCTGTCCCCCTGCCGCCGTCCCCACGCCCTGCGTCGCGTTCGGAACGATGACGGCGTTTGCGAGCATCCTGTTCGAGGACGGCTTCGACGTCGAAGCCTGCGCCGAACCGGAGTTCTTCACGGACCTCAATCTCGATCAGATCGTGGCCGCGCTGACCGCGGGGCGCGACGAATATGAGCTCGCGCCGTTCTTCTATGCGCCGCTGCGCGACGTCGAGGCGGTTCACTACCGCCACCACGTGCTGTCGGATCTGGAGCAGGAGGAGGTGCGGGGAGCGGTCGGAGAGTTCGCGCGCGCGATGAGCCGCATGCGCGAGCAGGTGGAGCTGATCGGCAAGCTGCGCCACGAGCTGCAGAAGCAGCGCTGGTTCTTGCAGGCGGTCGCGTCCTACTGCGCCGGCGTCAGCGCGTTCGCGGACCGGCTCGCCCAGCTGGAGTTGCAGTCGCAAGGCATGGCGGCGCTGCGCGATTACCTGCAGAACGACACGGCCTCGGAAGCGTTCGTCTCGCTGGCGTCAGAGACCGGGGAGCGCGAGGCCGATCTGGCCGCCGTGACCTATGGCGTGCACATCAGGGGCAACCGGGTTCGAGTCAGCCGCTACGACGGCGAGGCCGACATGAGCGAGGAGGTGCAACGGACGTTTGCGAAGTTCGCGCAGGCGGCGGTCAAGGACCGTCGCATCACGTACCGCGCAGACCCGCACATGGACCACGTCGAGACCCAGATCATGGAGCTCGTGGCCCGATTGCACCCGGAGACGTTCACAGTGGTGCGGGATTACTGCGACCGCCACCAGGGCTACATCGATGAGACGGTCGTCCGCTTTGACCGCGAGGTCCAGTTCTACCTCGCCTACCTGGAGTGCATCGCGCCGCTGCGATCACTCGGTCTGGCGTTCTCGCATCCGCGCGTCTCGGTTGGCTCCAAGCACGAGCACGCGACCCAGACGTTCGATCTGGCCCTGGCGATCAAGCGGGTCAGCGAGGGCGCGACCGTGGTGTGCAACGACGTCGAGCTCGACGGGCCGGAGCGCATCCTGGTCGTCAGTGGACCCAACAACGGCGGTAAGACCACGTTCGCGCGGATGTTCGGTCAGCTGCATCACCTGGCCGGCCTGGGGCTGCCGGTCCCCGGGCGCGACACGCGCCTGTTCCTGCCCGACCGGATCTTCACCCATTTCGAGCGCGAAGAGGACATCGCGACGCTGCGGGGCAAATTCGACGACGAGCTGGCACGGATCCACGAGATCCTGTCGCAGGCGACCGGCGACAGTGTGGTGATTATGAACGAGAGCTTCGGTTCGACGACGCTGCACGACGCGCTGGTCGTGGGCAGCGAGGTCGTCGGGCAGCTCATCGGCCTCGACGTGCTGGCGGTGTTCGTCACCTTCGTGGACGAGCTGGCCTCGCTGGGCCCCAGCACGGTGAGCATGATGAGCACCGTGGTCCCCGAGGACCCCGCGGTGCGCACCTACCGAGTCGTGCGCAAGCCCGCCGACGGCCTGGCCTACGCGGCGGCGCTGGCTGAGAAGTACGGCCTCAGTTACGAGTCGCTGCGCCGGAGGCTCGCCCGATGAAGGTCTTTCTGATGCATCGCGACGAGGACTTCGCCCTGGAGCGGACGCTGCCCGCCAACGAGGCCGCGCTGACGCAGGACCTGGAGCTCGACACGGTGTGCGCGGCGATGGCGGCTGACGATCCGCTGCTGTGGCAGGTCGCCCGGCGGGCGCTGCTGTGCAGTCTGCACGACCCCGACGCGATCCTCTACCGCCAGGCGGTCCTCGGCGACTGTCTGAGCAACCCGGCGGTGGTGCGGGAGCTGTACGCGCTGGCGGGCGAGGCGCTCCAGGCCCAGCGCAGCGTGTGGGGAGCGTTCTCCAGCGACTCGCCCCGGACCATCCTCAGCCACGCGGTCAAGAAGATGGAGCTGTTCATCGGCTTCCTGCGCCGACTGCACGCGATGACCGTCGAGCACGGCGGCAGCTTCGCGTCCCCGGGCTTCACGCGGCTGTTCGCGATGCTCGCCGCGGAGCTCGATGAGGAGTACTTCGCGCTCATCGACAGTCACTTGAAAGCGCTCACGTTTAGGGGCGGGATGCTGATCAGCGCCCGGTTGGGCGCCGGCAACCGCGGGACCGGCTACACCCTCAGGCAGGCTCGAGAGCGGGGGTGGCTGGAGCGCGCGTTTGACCGCTCCGGATACACATTCACGATCCCTGACCGCGACGATAACGGTATGCGAGCGCTCGGCAAGCTCGAGGACAGGGGCGTGAACCTCGCCGCCAATGCGCTCGCCCAGTCAGTCGACCATGTTCTGAGCTTCTTCACGATGCTGCGTGTCGAGGTCGGCTTCTATGTCGCGTGCCTGAACCTCCACGACCGCCTCGCCGCCCGGACGCAGCCCACGACCCTGCCCGTGCCTGTGCCGCGCGACGAGGTCGCGCTCAACGCCCACCAACTATGGGACGTCAGCCTCGCGCTGACCGTCGATGAGCCCGTCGTCGTCAACGATGTCAACGCCGACGGCAGGTCGCTGGTGATGATCACCGGCGCCAACCAGGGCGGCAAGTCGACCTTCCTGCGCAGCGTCGGGCTCGCGCAGCTGATGATGCACGCGGGCATGTTCGTCGCCGCCGGGTGCCTGCGGGCGAGCGTGTGCGACGGCGTCTTCACGCACTACAAGCGCGAGGAGGACGCGTCGATGCGCAGCGGCAAGCTCGACGAGGAGCTGGCCAGGATGAGCGAGATCGCCGACCTGATCGGGCCCAACTGCCTGCTGCTGTGCAACGAGTCGTTCGCGGCCACCAACGAGCGCGAAGGCTCACAGATCGCCCGCGAGGTGATCGGCGCGCTGGTCGACGCCGGCGTCAGGGTGCTGTTCGTCACCCACCTCTTCGATCTCGCTGACGGTCTTCAGCGCAAGGGTTCCGGCTGGGCGCTGTTCCTGCGCGCCCCGCGCGGGGAGGAAGGGGCGCGGCCGTACACGCTCGTCGACGGCCCGCCGCTGGCGACCAGCTACGGCGAGGACTCCTATCGCAAGGTCTTCGGCCGGCCGCTCGGGGACGCAGCGGCGACGAGCGCCCGTGGATGAGCGTCGCGACGCGCTCGGCGCTCTGGACGAGCTGCTCGCGCTGACTGCAGGGCTCGTGCCGGTGGCCACGCGCCGGCATCTGGAAGCCGCGCGAGCGCGGGTCGCCGAGGATCGCTTCAACCTGGTGGTGTTGGGCGAGTTCAAGCGCGGCAAGAGCACCCTGATCAACGCGCTGCTCGGCCGTCCCCTGCTGCCCACCGGGGTCGTGCCGCTGACCTCGGTCGTGACCGCGATCGGGATCGGCGAGCAGGACCGCCTGGTCGTTCGCTTCCACGACGGCCGCGAGCAGGAGCTGCCGGTCGCACGGTTGGCCGAGTATGTCACCGAGGCCCGAAACCCCCACAACACCCAGGGTGTGGAGTTGGCGCGGATCGAGCTCGATCACGAGCTGCTGGCGGCCGGACTCGAGCTCGTCGACACGCCGGGGATCGGGTCGATCCACGGGCACAACAGCCAGGTCGCCCGCTCCTTCCTGCCGCGCGTCGACGCCGCCCTGTGCGTCCTGGACGCGGGCCAGCCACTGTCTGAGAGCGAGCGCGAGCTGTTCGTCGACGCTGCCCGTCGCGTCCCGCGCCTGCTGATGGTGATCAACAAGATCGACCACCTTGACGCCGCCGACCGCGAGGAGGCCCAACAGTTCGTCCGCTCGGCGCTGGCGGACCTGCTCACCGGCGCCGAATGGGAGTTGCTTGCGGTCAGCGCCCGCGATGGCGAGGGGCTCGCGCCGCTGGCGGCACGACTGCGCAAGCTCGCCGCCGAGGAGCGCGAGGCGCTGCTGCTGCGATCGGTCGCCAGTCTGGCCACGAGCGTTGCCGCCGACGGCGCGCAAGCTGCCCGCTTTGAAGCGCGCGCGATCGAGCTGCCGCTCGACGAGCTGACCGACCGCGCGGGGAAGTTCGAGCAGCGGATCGCGGACCTGGAGATCGCCGGCGGCGAAGCCGGCGACCTGCTGGACAGCGGGATCGCCCGCGCGCTGCACGAGCTCGTCAACCAGCCGTTGCAGGAGTACGCACGGCGCGAGCAAGACCGTCTCCGGGCGGCGCTGCGCGCCCACGCGCGGGAGTTGGGCGGTCTCTCCGGCCGCGAGCTTTCCGCCGGCCTCCAGGAGTGGGTGCACGCGACCGTGCGCCGCGAGTTCGACGTGCTCGTCGTGCGCTTTGAGGCGGCGATCGCCACCGAGCTGACCGAGCTGCAGCGCCGCTACGCGCAGCGCATCCAGCGCATCCTTGAGCAGGTCCAGGAGATCGCCGAGGACGTGTTCGGCCTGCGCGCCGGCGACCTGCTGCCCGCGACCGGGCTGCACACCCCGTCGCGGTTCTCGTTCAAGCTCGACGACGTCGAGAACACCCTTGACATCCTCGTCGGGTTCGGACGGACGATCACCCCCGGCGCGCTCGGCCGCCGGTTCGTGATCCGCGACGCCGAGCAACGCCTGATCGACATGACCGATCGCCACGCCGGCCGGCTGCGGTCAGAGCTCGCCGCGCGAGTCTTGGCTGCTGCCCGCGACTACCGCCGCAAGCTCGCCGCGGCCACCAACGACGCCATCGACACGATCCGCGGCGCGATCGAACGGGCCACCGCGGATCGCCGCCGCGGCGAGCAGCACACCCGCGCGCGCCTTGACCAGCTCGCGCAGATCGAGCGTCGCTGCGGTCAGCTCGCCGCCACCCTCGACCCCGACTCGGCGACGGACCGCATCGGCTGCTTCCCGAACGCGCCTGAGGCGGACAGCGCCGCGAGATGAGCTGGCCGTATCTCCCGAACCAGTGCCCAGGATGCTGGTACTTCGCCAAGCTCGACCAGCGGCGATCCGATGACGCCGGATACGCGATCCCCGGCATCTGCGCACATCCGCTGATCAGCATGGAGCTGTTCGTCACACGCGAGGGACTCGCGGGCCGGATGGGTCACTGCGAGCTGTTCGTTTCGGCTCCACGCTCCGTGAGCAAGCCGAGTTCGTGACATCAACCCCGGCGCGGCCGGCGCGGGAGCCCCAGCTGATCTGCCCAATAGGCGACACCTCCCTTCCGGCTGGCGGCCCGGTAGAGCGGTCCGCGGCCAGCGATGAGGAACTCGCGCTCGGTGGGCCAACCGGGGCGGCCCGAGCAGAACCTCTCGAGCTCCTCGCGGATGCGCTCCGGCGTCCACACAGCGCGGCCATGACCTCCGACCCTCAGCGGCTTGTCCACGTTCATTCGCTGCGCCCAGTACGCGGGACCTTCGTGGCGGTAGATGGATGACAGCATCGAACCCAGGCCGGCGCGCTCGAACGCTCGGACAGACGGCCACGTCGTTGCGTCCCCGATCAGCCGTGTCAGCTGGGCTTCGATGACCTCGGGCGTCCAGCCGCGCCGGATGCCCGACAGACGATCCGGGCGCGCCAGCCCCAGCTCGGCGGCCCATCGATCCGGCCCCCCGGTGCGAGTGATGGCGGTCCGTAGAGCGGTCAGCCCGTCACGCTCAAACTCCTGGCGTGACGGCCAGACAGCCCGGCCGGCCACATACCCGGCGAGGTCGGTGCGAACGCGCTCTTCGGTCCAGATCGGCGCGTAGCCCGGACGATGCTCGACATGACGCACCCCCATCTCCGCCGCCCACCGCACCGTGCCGCCGGCCCGGGTGATCTCGTCTCGCAGCGCTCGCCGGCCGGCGCGCTGAAACTCGCGGTAGCTTGGCCACTCGTCGCGGCCGGCCAGGAAGCGAGCGAGCTCTGTCCTGATCCGGACGTCGTCCCAACGCCGCTGATCAGGACGTCGGGTCATCCAACGCCGTTCGCGCGTCGCCTGATCGGACCCACCCATCCGGACAAGCACAGTCACGAGAGACGCCGCTCCGGTGCTCGAAAATGGGGTGGTGTACTGGTGCTTTCACTGCTACGGCCTCAATCCTCATCCCTCGGGTCGCTGCGTTCGCTGCGGACGTCCAGTTGAGCGGCCGGCCGGACTCTC
>JBELAG010000286.1:0-7998 GCA_049509055.1 Solirubrobacteraceae bacterium | reverse complement strand
CGCCTCCGCCCAGCCCCGGTCGCGCACGAGCTCGAGCTCGGCGGCGAGCGCGGCGCGGTCGGTGATCGTGCGGTCGGTGAACGCGGTCAGCGCTGACGGCAGGCGCGCGGCGGCGCCCGTCCAGGCGAGCATCACCTTCCCGGCCGCGGTGGCGTGCGGGACGCTGGGCCGCCCGACCCGGGCCATGCTGATCACGCTCGACGGCGAGGGGACGAAGTCGACGGTGATCGCCTCCCCGTCCCCGGGCACCGACAGCGTCGCGGTCTCCCCGGTCTGCTTGACGAGCCCGACCAGCAGCGGACGGGCCAGGGCGCGGACGTCGAGCTGTACGAGCACGCGGTCAGACAGCGTCACGAGCCGCAGGCCGAGGCGGTATGGCCCGCCCTCGTCGCGCGCCACGAGGCCCGCGTCCTGCAGGGTGGCGAGCAGGCGCGACGCGGTGCTGGCGTTGACGCCGATGCGCCGGGCGAGCTCGTTGACGCCGAGCCCGGCGTCGCTGGCGGCCAGCGTGTCGAGCAGCGCGACCGCCCGCGCCACCGAGCCCACCGGCCGGCGTCCGCTCGGCATCTACAGCGCCGCGCCCCGGCCGGCGATCCGGGCCGGCCGCGGCGAGTCCAGCGAGCGCATCACCATCACCTCGGTCCCGCCCGGGGCGAACAGGTCACGCGAGTAGGCGACCCGGTCATCGCGCCCGGCGAAGATCAGCTCCTCGAGCTCGAGGCCGGCGGTCATGCGGCGGATGCCGAGCGCCCTGCCCGCCCGCTCGCGCGCGGTGAGCAGCACCGGCATCACCCGGGTCCGCGCGTAGGTGACCGGGACCCCGGTCTCGATCAGCACGTCGAGCACCATCCGCCCCGCGCACAGCGCGAGCTCGAGCGCATCGACGCCGGGCAGCTCGACGTCCGGGTGGACGACGTCGAACATCACCGCCACCGGGTTGCCGTCGGCCAGCAGCGTCCGCGACACCGTCATCGCCTGGGCGCTGGCCGCCAGCCCGAGCGCCTCGGCCGCCTCGCCGCCGATCGCGCGCAGCTCCAGCTTGACGTCGACCGCGCTGAGCGTCACGCCGCGGCGTGCCGCCACCGACGAGTAGGGCTCCAGCCGCTCCAGGCGCTCGCCGAACGCGGTCGGGACCCCGGTCCGTCCTACGAACGTGCCGCTGCCCTGGCGGCGGACGATCTCGCCGCTCTGCTCCAGTCGCTGCAGCGCGCTGCGCAGCGTGCCGCGCGAGACGCCGAGCATCGCCGCCACCTCATGCTCGGGCGGCAGGCGGTCGCTCTGGCGGTAGCGCCCGGCGGCGAGCCAGTTGCGCAACGCCCGCTCGGCCCCGTCGACCAGCGAGGGCCGCGGCAGGCCGTTGACCTCCGGCACGACCGCCGCCTCAGCCGCCTCAGCCGCGACCGCCCTGTCGGTTCTCGGTGACGCTCGCCGCGCCATGCACGCTCCTCGCCCGTAGCCAGATCCGGAGCCCAATCGTATGTGCCGCCGCGGAGATCACGCCGAGCGGCCGCCGCGGCGGGCGTGTGTATGCCCCCCGCCGACGGGGAAGTCTGAGGCGATCACCGCAACAACCCGGAGCCAGCATGCCCCTCGCCGTCACCATCTACCTCGCCGTCTACGCGCTCGCCGCGATCTTCATCCCGCTGGCCTGGGCGATCAGGACCTCGCGACCGCCGGAGACGACGCCGTCGCGGCCCGGGGGCGCAGCGCGGCCGGACCTCGCCGACCGCACGCCGGGCCGTGGCGCCGGGGCGCCTCGTCGGCGCGCGCGGGGCGAGTGCTGACGCAGCGCGTCAGCTGCAGACGCCCTCAGCGGTAGAGCTTGTGGCCGCCCTCGTTCAGCGAGCGCTTGGGGCGCGGCTTGAAGGAGACGATCTCCTCCTCCCGCGAGCGGCGGCCGCGAGCGGGCTGAGCGGGGGTCTGGCGGGAAATCAACGATGACAGGCGGCGCATTGCAGAACCTCTGTAGTCGGTGTGTGCTCCCTCATCGGCGTCACGACCCTGCGGCTTTAGTTGAGCGCCCGCTGACGGGCTCGCGCCGCCTGCGCCGCGAGCTCGGTGGCGCGCGCGACGCGCGGGTCGGCGGGCGCGTCGCCGACGTTGAGCGCCACGAGCCGGGCCGCGGCCGCGCACGCGCCCTCGGCGAGCACGGCCGCCGCGGCGGCGTCGCCGACCAGGTGGCGCCCCGCTCGCGCCGCCGCGCCGGCGGCGAGCTCGGCGATCTCGGCGGCGAGCCCGGCGATCGCCAACGGTACGGCCGCGGCGGCGGCGAGCGCGTCGGCCAGCCGTGCCGCGCGCGTCTCGTCGCCCGCGGGCAGCCGCAGCGCCGCCAGGACGGGCTCGTAGGAGCGCAGGTCGGCCTCGGCGAGGTCCAGGCCGCGCTCACACAGGCCCGCCTCGGAGGCCGGCTCGGCGGCCGCCTCGGGGGCGCCGGCGGCGCCGCGCTCATAGGCCGCCGCCATCTCCAGCAGCGACGCGGCCACCGCACAGGTCACCGCGGCGCCGCTGCCGCCGCCGGGCGCGGGGCTCCTGGCGGCGAACCGCGCCAGCAGCTCGCGCAGCGGCTGATCGGCCATCGTCGAGGCGTCCATGCCTGATCTCCTCGCCGGGGGGCTAGAACAGCCCGACCGTGCGGCCTTCGTCGTCGATGTCGATGTTGAGCGCGGCGGGCGTCTTGCCGAGGCCGGGCATCTGCTGCACGTCGCCGCAAAGCGGCACCAGCCAGCCGGCGCCGGTGTAGGCCCGGATGTCGCGCACCGGGAGGGTGAAGTTCTCCGGCGCGTTGAGCAGCGTCGGGTCGGCCGACAGCGACAGGTGCGTCTTGGCCATGCAGATCGGGAAGTGGCCGAGCCCCTCCCGGGTGAACTGGCCGATCTTGGCCTCGGCCTCGGGGTAGAGGTAGATGTCCTTGGCGCCGTAGACCTGCTTGGCGACGGCCTCGATCTTGTCCTGGATCGGCTCGTCGTCCTGGTAGAGCTGATGGAAGGTGTTGGGCTGCTCGCAGGCCTCGACGACCGCCTCGGCGAGGTCGGCGGCGCCGGCGCCGCCCTTGGTGAAACCCTCGTTGGCCTCGGCGGCGAACGCCCCGGCCTCCTTGGCCAGGCGCTTGACGAGCTCCACCTCCTCGTTGGTGTCGCCGGGGCGGCGGTTGACCGCCACCACGGCCGGCACCCCGAACGTCTTGATCGTGGCGAGATGGCGCCGGACGTTGGCGAAGCCGATCTCGATCGCGTGCAGCTGGCCCGAGCGGTCGACGCGGGGGTCGTCGTCGACGCCGGAATGGTGCTTGATCGCGCGCACCGTCGTCACCAGGACGGCCGCCGACGGGGTCAGCTTGCCGAACCGGCAGACGATGTCAAAGAACTTCTCCATCCCCATGTCGGAGCCGAAGCCCGACTCGGTCACGACGTAGTCGCCGAGCTTCATCCCGATCAGGTCGGCGATCAGCGAGTTGTTGCCGTGGGCGATGTTGGCGAACGGCCCGCAGTGCATCAGCACCGGCTGGCCCTCGAGCGTCTGCACGAGGTTGGGCTTCAGCGCGTCCTTGAGCAGGACGGTCATCGCGCCCGCCGCGCCGAGATGCTCGGCGGTGATCGTCTTGGCGCCGTCGTAGGAGTAGGCGGCGGTGATGTTCGCGATCCGCCGGCGGAGATCCTGGAGGTCGCGCGACACCGCCATGATCGCCATCACCTCCGACGCGGCGGTGATGTCGAAGCCCGTCTCACGCGGATAGCCGTTGGGCCGGCCGCCGAGCCCGACCGCGATCTGGCGCAGGGCGCGGTCGTTCATGTCGACCGCGCGGCGCCAGCCGATCCGCAGCGCGTCGATCTTGTGCGGGTTGCCGTGCAGGATCGAGGCGTCGATCATCGCCGCCAGCAGGTTGTTGGCGGCGCCGATGGCGTGGATGTCGCCGGTGAAATGGAGGTTGAGGTCCTCCATCGGGACGACCTGGGTGAGCCCGCCGCCGGCGGCCCCGCCCTTGATCCCGAACACCGGGCCGAGCGACGCCTCGCGCAGGCAGGCCACCGGGTTGCGGCCGATCACCCCGAGGCCCTGGGTGAGACCGACGAGCGTCGTCGTCTTGCCCTCGCCGGCCTTGGTCGGGGTCATGCCGGTGACGCAGATCAGCTTGCCGTCGGGCCGGCCCTTGAGGCGGTCGAGCACCGACAGCGCGATCTTGGCCTTGTAGCGGCCGTAGGGCTCGATCTCGTCGGGCTCGAGTCCGGCCGCCGACGCGATCGACTCGATCGGCTCCAGCACGGCTTCCTGGGCGATCTCCAGACTGCTCTTCATCTCTCTCTCCCTACGGTCGGGTCCAGGTCCGGCTAATGGCTGACGGCGGCGGCGGCGAGCTCGGAGACCAGCTTGTCCTCATAGAAGCGCTCGAGCGCGAACGGGGCGATCAGGTCGGGCTGGCGGCCGGTGGCCACGAGCTCGGCGAGCGTCTTGCCGACGATCGGCGCCGCCTTGAAGCCGTACGTGCCCCAGCCGGCGCTGACGTGGTAGTTCTCGACGTCGGTCTTGCCGAGGATCGGGCTGTAGTCCGGGCTGAGGTCGCACAGGCCCGCCCAGCTGCGCAGGATCCGCGCCCGCTCGAGCTGCGGGAACAGCTCGAGCGCGTGGCGGCACACGTCCTGCAGGAAGTTGAGCGTGCCCTGCATCCGGTACGTCGTCCACGGCTCGATCTCGGCCCCCATCAGGAACTCGCCGCGGTCGGTCTGGCTCACGTAGACGTGCATCTGCGACGACACGATCACCACGTCGAGCAGCGGCTTCATCGCCTCGGTGACGCACGCCTGCAGGATGTGGGTGGTGATCGGCAGCGGCACGCCGGCCATGTCGGAGACGAGCGTGCTCCAGCCGGCCGTGCAGTTGAGCACCTGTCCGGCGTTGATCGTCCCGCGGTTGGTCTTGACCTGCGTGATCCGGCCGTTGGCTCGCTGCATGCCGAGGACTTCGGTGTTCTGATGGATCTCGGCGCCGCCCTGATCGGCGCTGCGGGCCAGGCCCCACACGACGGCGTCGTGGCGGATGATCCCGCCGGGCGGGTGATACAGCGCGCCGACGATCGGGAACGTCGCGTGCGGGTTGTCGACCTGCATCGCCGGCGCCAGGCGCTTGATCTCGGCCGGGTCGATCACCCGGGTGTCGATCCCGTTGAGGCGGTTGACCTCGGCGCGGTTGGCCATCACGAACATCGCCCGGTCGGTGTGGGCGAGTGTGAGATGACCGCACTGGGAGAACATCAGGTTGAAGTTGAGATCCTGCGAGAGGCTCTCGTAGAGCTTGACGCTGGCGTCGTAGAAGCGCGCCCCCTCCGGCGTCTTGTAGTTGGAGCGCAGGATCGTCGTGTTGCGCCCCGACGCGCCGGAGCCGATGTAGCGCTTCTCGAGGATCGCCACGTCGGTGATGCCGTGGTCGCGCAGGTAGTGGGCGGTGGCCAGGCCGTGCGATCCGCCGCCGACGATGACGACGTCATAGGAGCTCTTGAGCTCGGGCGCCCGGCGCCACATCCGGCGCTTGCGGAAGATGTCAAGCATTGACCCTCAACTCCGTCCCGCGGGCGGGCAGCGCCGCCAGCGCATCGATGCCGATCGGCCGGCCGCCGAGGTGACGCCCGGCGTCGGACACGATCGACCACATGTACTCCCCGGTCGCCCAGCCGAACAGGAACAGGTACCGATCCTCGTCCTCGCAGATCACCGTCCCCGGCTGGCGGCCGATCGAGCCGGGGCGCAGCGCGTGCACCGGCGTGGACGCCGGGCGCAGGTCCAACGCGCAGAAACGCGCGAAGACCTCGCGGGCGAGCGGGCCGGTGAGCGTCATCGCCGCGTACTTCGTCGTGAGGTCGAACGCGCTCGTCCCCGGCGAGGCAGCGACGGCGGCGTCGACACGGTCGCGCAGCGAGGCCGTGTCGACGACGACCAGCAGCCGGGTGGCGGTCATCCGACACCACCAGGCGTCGGCGTGGCGTCGCGCCCAGCCGAGCTCGCTGCTCGCCTCGCACGCGGCGGCGATCGAATCCAGCGCCGACGCCGAGCCGTGGAGCTCGAGCTTGCCCAGGTGGGAGACATCGGCCCAGCCGGCGGTCTCGCCGGCGGCGGCCGCCTCCTGCTCGGGCGTGGAGCCGAAGCCGACCGCGACGCTCCAGCCGTCGCGGACCTCCAAGCGCGCGCCGTCGGCCCGCGCCGACGCCTCCATCGGCGAGCGCGCGACGGCGCCGGGATCGGCCCCGCCGACGGTGAGGAAGTCCAGGTTCACGAGCGCAGCACCTCGCCTTCGGGGTCATAGAACGGTTTGGTCTGGATCTCGGCGGCGAGCCTGCGGCCCTCGTCGGAGATCGTGATTCGGGCGCCGTCGTGGGCGAGCCCCTCGGGCACCCAGGCCATCCCGATCGTCGCACCGAGCACCGGCGAGCGCCGCGAGCTGGTGACCTGCCCCGCCGGCGAGCCCTGCTCGTCGAGCACGACCGCTCCCTCGGTCGGGACCTCGCCGTTGGCCAGCGTGAAACCGACCAGGGCCGTGGTCGGCGTCTGTCCGGAGTAGTGCTCCAGCGCCCACTTGCCGATGAAATCCTGCTCCTTGTCGAGCTTGACGATCCACGGCATCGCGGCCGCGAACGGCGTCGACTCGGAGTCGGTGTCCTGGCCGACGATGATGTGCAGCTTCTGCAGGCGCAGGATCCGCTGGGGCTCGAGGCCGAACGGCCGTAGGCCGTGCGGCGCGCCGGCCGCCATCAGCGCGTCCCATACGTGCTCGCCGTAGGCCGACGGGAAGTGGATCTCGTAGCCGACCTCGCCGACGAAGCCGATCCGCAGGATCAGGCACTGCACGCCCGCGACCAGCGCCTGCTTGGCGTCGAGGTAGGAGAACGCCTCGTTGGAGCAGTCGAGATCGGTCACCGAGGCGATGATCTCGCGCGCCCTGGGGCCGGCGAGGTTGACCGCGCCCAGCGCCTGGGTGACGTCGGTCATCTGCACGTCGGCGCCCCAGTCGGCCAGCCACCACGAGAACCATTCCTCGACGGCGCCGGCGCCGCTGGAGGTGGTGGTGACGTAGAAGGTGTCGTCGTCGATCCGGCAGATCGTGCCGTCGTCGACGATCCGCCCGGCGTCGGAGCTGATCACGCCGTAGCGGATCCGCCCCGGTGTGAGGTTGGAGAAGCGGTTGGGATACAGGCGGTCGAGGAAGTCCCCGGCGTCGGGCCCGCGGACGATCAGCTTGCCGAGCGTCGAGACGTCGATCAGGCCCGCGGCGCGGTTGACGGCCAGCGCCTCGCCCTCGGGATCGCCGTAGTCATACGCGCGCCGCCAGTCGCCCGCCCACTTGACGGTGGCGCCGAGCTCGCGGTGGCGGTTGTGGATCGCCGAGCGCTTGGCGGGCTCCACCGGACGGCCCCCGAGGATGCCCATCGGCACCGACACCCACGGCGGCCGGGCGGTGGTGACGCCCACCTCCCCCAGGCTCTGGCCGGTCTCCTGGGCCATCAGCCGGACCGCCGGCAGCTGGCACATGCGGCCCTGGCAGGGGCCCATCGTCACCGTCGTGTAGCGCTTGGAGAGCTCGATCGAGTCATAGCCCTCCTCGATGCTGCGGGCGACGTCCTTGCTCGTCACGTCTTCGCAGAAGCAGGCGAAGCACTTGCCGCGCCCGCTGCCGCTGACCGGCGGCGCGACGGCCACCGGCGCGGCGCCGGACCGCAGTTGCGCCGCGCGCTCGCGCAGCTGCTGCTCGCGGGCCCGCGCCTCGTCGCCGCCCAGTCCGAGCGCCCGCGCCGCCCGCACGCCGGCCAGCTCGCCGGACACGGCGACCGCCTCGTCACAGTCGGCGCCCGCCACCTCGCCGGCGGCATCGACGCCGTCAGGCAGCCCGGCGAGCGCGAAGTGCCCGCGCTGCTCGTCATAGGCGGTCCGCGCGCCGGCCTGGAGCAGCAGCGAGGTCGCCGGGATCGTGCCGCCGGAGACGAGCACGAGATCGCACGCGAAGGTGTGCTCGTCG
>JBELAG010000285.1:0-11232 GCA_049509055.1 Solirubrobacteraceae bacterium | reverse complement strand
GCCGCCCGCGCCGTCGGCGACCGCCGCGAAGCTCCCGCGGTGCTCGGCGACGACGCGGCGCCCGAGGTCGTGCAGCGAGGTGGCGTACAGGCCCATCAGCTCGTGGCGCGGATCCTGCCCGACCGCCGCGGCGACCGCGGCGGCGTCGATCTCGGCCAGTTGCGACGCCGGCCATGGGCCGGCCCGCTCCCAGCGCTCCCGCAGCCCGGCGGCGATCGTCTGATAGCCCGACCGCCCCGCGCGCTTGCGGATCGTCGGAAACCAGCCCGAGCCGAAGTTGATCGCATCGAGCGTCAGCCAGAAGGCGGCGGCGGCCTCGCGCTCCCTGTCGCCATCCGGGCTCCGGCCGCCGGGCTCGCCGGCGACGGCGGGCGGGGGCGTGAGGCCCGCGGCATACGCGGCGATCGCGTCGCGCTCGATCGTCACATGGCGCGCGCGGGCCGCAACCGCGGCGCACGCCTCGCGCAGCTCGTCCATGCCCACAGCATGACGGCGCCGCCGGGCCGAGCCCGCCGACCCGGACGCTAACGTGGATCGCGCAGCCATGACCGAGCTCTCGAGCAACCTGGAGGCGCTGCTCGCCGGCCTCAACGACCCGCAGCGCGAAGCCGTCGAGTACGGCGACGGGCCGCTGCTGGTGATCGCCGGCGCGGGCTCGGGCAAGACGCGGGTGCTCACCCATCGCCTCGCCTACCTGGTCGCCACCGACGCCGCCAAGCCCAACGAGATCCTGGCGATCACCTTCACCAACAAGGCCGCCTCGGAGATGCGCGACCGCGCCGAGCTACTGGTCGGCCGCCGCGTGCGGGCGATGTGGCTGATGACCTTCCACGCCGCGTGCGCGCGGATGCTGCGAGCCGAGGCCCAGCGCCTGGGGTACACCCGCCAGTTCACGATCTACGACACCGCCGACTCCCGGCGGCTGATCAAGCGCTGCCTCGACGAGCTCGGGATCGACCCCAAGCGCTTCACCCCCGGCTCGGTCGGATCCCAGATCTCCGACGCCAAGAACAAGCTGCGCGACGCCGACGCCTACGCCCAGCTGGTCGGCTCCTTCTTCGAGCAGACGGTGGCCGACGTCTACCGCTCATACGAGCGCGAGCTGCACCGGATGAACGCGATGGACTTCGACGACCTGCTGGTGCGCGCCGTCAACGTCATGGAGCTGTTCCCCGAGGTCCGCGAGCGCTACGCGGGCAGCTTCCGCCACGTCCTGGTCGACGAGTACCAGGACACCAACCACGCCCAGTACCGCTGGCTGCAGCTGCTCGCCGGCGAGCACCGCAACCTGATGGTCGTCGGCGACGATGCCCAGTGTCTGATCGAGGGGACCGCCGTATCGATGGCCGACGGATCCCGCCGGACGATCGAGACGATCGTCGCCGGGGACCAGGTTCTGTCGGCCCACGGCAGCGGTGATTTTCGCGCCGCGGAGGTCCTCGATGTCCACCGTTCGCACCGCGCGGACGGCATCGCGATCACCACCCGCTCGGGCCGCCGGCTGATCAGCACCCCTGAGCACGTGCACTTCGCCGGATATCAGCTCGGCCGTACGCCGCCGCTGTTCATGACCTACCTGATGTGGCGGCGCGACCGCGGTTTTCGGGTGGGGACATCGCGCACCGACACCAACGGGCAGATCAAGCCGGTCGTCGGGGTCGCCCTGCGCTTGCGTGGCGAGCGCGCCGATGCAGCCTGGGTCGTCTTCACTCACGAGTCCGAAGCCGAGGCGCGGTATGCGGAATCGCTGCTGTCGGTTCGCTATGGATTGCCCACACTGCCATTCTCAGCGCGGCGGTATGACGGCTGTGATGGGAGGTCACTCGTCGGCGACCAGGATCTGCTGGACAGGCTCTTCTCCGAGCACGACACCCAGTCGGGGGCGCACCGGCTGCTCGCCGACGCCGGGCTGGTGTTCGATCACCCGCACTTTCAGGCCGGCACGTACACCACTACCGATGTCCGGCGGCGCCGGCTGGCGATCTCGCTGTGCGGCGATCGGCGCGGGCGGACGCCGATGCACCGGCTGGCGCTGTTCGGATACGACGACGCGGGGCGCCAGACGTTGGAGCGGATCGGCTTGAAGGTGCGTCCGGCCCATCGCGGGTCGGACGGATGGCGGTTTGAGACCTGCTCCAAGGACATGGCGACGATCGAGCGGACGGCGCGCGACATCTCGGTGGCGCTCGGCAACGTCACGATCCGCCCGACCGCCCGTCTGGGTCACAACCGCGACGGGCTGGCGGCCAACTCGCTGCCGTTCACGCCGGCGTCCTCGGTCCGACCAGGGATGGTGATGTTCGACGAGGAGGGCGGCTACGACGTGGTTGTGTCGGTCGAGCGTGTGACGCTGGAGCGCCCGGTCTACGACCTCAACATCGCCGGCACGCACAATTTCGTCGCCGACGGGTTGGTCACGCACAACTCGATCTACGGGTTCCGCGGGGCTGACATCACCAACCTGCTCGAGTTCGAGGACACCTTCCCCGACGCGCACGTCGTCAAGCTCGAGCAGAACTACCGCTCGACGCAGACGATCCTCGACGCCGCCAACGCGGTGATCCGCAACAACCGCGGGCAGAAGCCGAAGTCGCTGTGGACCGAGATCGGGCAGGGCGACCTGATCAAGGTGCGAGAGCTCGACGACGAGCATGCCGAGGCGCGCTACGTCACCGGCGAGATCCAGCGGCTCGTCGACGAGGGAACGTCGCGCGCGGAGATCGCCGTCTTCTACCGGACCAACTCGCAATCCCGGGTGCTCGAGGACACGCTGGTGCGAGCCGACATCGCCTATCAGGTGATCGGCGGGACCAAGTTCTACGAACGGGCCGAGATCAAGGACGCGATCGCCTACCTGACGGTGCTCGTCAACCCGCAGGACGTCGGGGCGTTCACGCGGATCGTCAACGCGCCGCGGCGCGGCATCGGCGCCACCTCGATCTCCCGGCTGCTGGCCTACTCCAACACGATCGGCGAGACCGTCTGGGAGCTGGCGGTGGCCCCCGAGGCGGTCCCCGGGCTCGGCGCCGCAGCGATCAAGGCGCTGCGCCGGTTCATGGGCACGATGGAGATCCTCCAGGAGCGGGCGCGGTCGGACACGAGCATCTCGGTGCTGCTCAAGGAGATGCTCGAAGAGACCGGATACCGGGAGGCGCTGGAGAACGAGCGCACGATCGAGGCGCAGGGACGGCTCGAGAACCTCGACGAGCTCGTCAACGTCGCCGTCGAGTACGACGCCGGCGCGCAGGAGCCGTCACTGGCGGAGTTCCTTCAACAGATCGCGCTCGTCGCCGACGCCGACGGCCGCCAGGACGACGAGGGCCTGGTGACGATGATGACGCTGCACAACGCCAAGGGCCTGGAGTACCCGATCGTGTTCATGATCGGCTGCGAGGAGGGAGTGTTCCCGCATTCGCGCGCGCTCGACGAAGGCGGGCTGGAGGAGGAGCGCCGGCTGTGCTATGTCGGGATCACCCGCGCCGAGCGCAACCTGTACCTCACCAGCGCCCGCACGCGGACGCTGTTCGGGGCGCGCAACTTCGGCGCTCCCAGCCGCTTCATCGGCGAGATCCCCGCCGAGCTGACCGATCGCGAGCAGCAGGCTCCCCGGGCATTCGGCGCGATCCGCGGCCGCGCCACGTCGTGGAGCTCGGAGCGCCGGGACCTGCCGGCGCCCGATCGGCCGCCGCCGCCCGCCTACCGGCTCGGCGACGACGTCGTGCACGCCGCCTTCGGGGAGGGGGTGGTGACCGGCGTCGAGCCCGGCGGGATCGTCGTCATCCGCTTCAGCACCGACCGCTCGGAGCGCAAGCTGGTCGCCGACCTCGCGCCGATCGCCAAGCGCTGAGCGAGATCCTCTACCGTCCCGGGCGATGGCAGCCACGGTGGGCGACGAACCGACCCCGCCCGCCCAGGACGGCGGCGAGCACTCGGCGGCGGCGCCCCCGGCGGTCCGGGTGCGCGTCGGGGAGCTGGTCAGCGCGGTCAGCGCGATCGGCCTGCTCGTGCTGCTGCTGGCCGCGAAGTGGTACGGCGTGGCGGGCGTCCCCGATCCGTCCTACGCGCGCCCGGCGATCTCGACGGCCGAGAACGGCTGGGACGGGCTGACCGTGACCCGCTGGGTGGTCCTGGCGACGATCGTGGCGGCGCTCGGGTCGGTCCTGCTGCACGTCTCCCAGCGCGAGCACGGCGTCAAGACCGACACCGGCCGCGTGGTGACGGCGTTCGGCGCGGTGGCGTCCGCGCTGCTCGTCTACCGCGTGCTGATCGCGCTGCCCGGCGGTCAGGTGATCGACCAGAAGCTCGGCGCCGTGCTGGCGGTGGGCTGCGCGGTCGGGATCGCCGCCGGCGGGGTGGAATCGATCGGCGAGGAGCGCCAACGGGCCCGCCACGCCGCCGGGCGCTCGCACCGGCGCTCGCGTCTGACCCCGCGGCGGCTCACGCGCTAGCGTTCGCGTCGCCTCGCGGACCGGGGCGCAGAGCTGGTGGAGGGCTCGACAACCCGCGACGTCCCGTCGCACGACCGATGTGACCTCGTCAGGAGGGTGCTCAGTGAAACTCCAAGCCGTCCGCACAGAGGACTGGGTCCTGGGCGGCGTCGCGCTCGCGCTGGCCTTCGACCTGATCTACGCGCCCTGGTTCAGCTTCACGATCGAGCGCTTCACCTTCTCGTGGGCCGCCACCGCCGACCCCGACGGCTGGCTCGGCACGCTCGCGGTGATCGCCTCGCTGCTGGTGGTCGCCGACCTGGTGATCGACCGCGCGTCGCCGCAGAATCGTCTGCCCCGGTGGGGCGCCGACCGGCGTGAAACCCGCTTCAACGTGGCGTGCATCGCAGCGGTGTTCGTCGCGCTGAAGTTCCTCTTCAACATCCACTTCGACCTGTTCGGATACGGCTTCTGGGGCGGTGTGGTGCTCAGCGCGGTCCTGGTCTACGTCGCGTTGCAGGCCCGTCGCGGCGCGGGCAGGACCTGACCCGGAACACTAGAATGCGGTCGGTGATGCTCGACCGCGCGCAGGTCCTCCACGTCGCCCGACTGGCCCGCCTCGCCCTCGACGACACCGAAGTGGAGCGCATGACCGGCGAGCTGTCGAAGGTGCTCGGGCACGTGGAGCGGATCCGCGAGCTCGATCTCGACGGCGTCGCGCCGACGTCGCACGCGGTCGACCTCGCCGGCGTGATGCGGGCCGACGAGCCGGTGCCGTGCCTGCCCCGCGAGCTCGCGCTCGCCGCCGCCCCCGAGCCCGTGGACGGCGGCTTCGGCGTGCCCAGCCCGGGTCCCGGCGGCGAATGAGCGAGCTCACCGAGCTCATCGAGCTCAGCGCCACCGCGGCCGCCGCCAAGCTTCGCGCCCGGGAGATCTCCCCCGGCGAGCTGTTTGAGGCCTACCGGGAGCGCGCCGCCGCCGACGAGCTCAACGCGTTCACCTGGGTGGCCGACGCCGCGCCCGATCCGGCGCCGGGCGCCGACACCCCGCTGGCCGGCGTCCCGGTGGCCGTCAAGGACCTGTTCTGTACGGCCGGGGTGCCCAGCCAGGCCGGATCGAAGATCCTCGAGGGCTACCGCCCGCCGTACACCGCGACCGTCGTCGCCCGGCTGCTGGAGGCCGGGTCGACCCTGCTGGGCAAGACCAACCAGGACGAGTTCGCGATGGGTTCCTCCAACGAGAACTCCGCCTTCGGGCCGGTGCTCAACCCGTGGGACCACCGCCGGGTGCCGGGCGGCTCGTCGGGCGGGAGCGCCGCGGCCGTCGCCGCCGGGCTCGCCCCGTGGGCGATCGGCACCGACACCGGCGGCTCGATCCGACAGCCGGCGGCGCTGTGCGGGATCGTCGGCATCAAGCCGACGTACGGCGCCTGCTCGCGCTACGGGATGATCGCCTTCGCCTCCTCGCTGGACCAGGCCGGCCCGCTCGCTCGCGACGTCACCGACACGGCGCTGCTGCTGTCGCACATGGTCGGCCACGACCACCGCGACTCGACGTCGGTCGCCTTTCCCGGCCCGATCGAGCCGCCGCACGCCCAGGATCTGCGCGGCATCCGGCTCGGCGTGCCCGAGGAGTTGCTGGTTGGTGGCGAGGGCGGCGGCGGAGTCGAGCCCGGGGTCCGCGCGAGCTTCGAGGCGACGCTCGCCGTGGCCGAGGGGCTGGGCGCGTCGGTCGACCACTGCCGCCTGCCGCACGCGCCGCATGCGCTGTCGGCCTACTACCTGATCGCCCCCGCCGAGGCGTCGGCCAACCTGGCGCGGTTCGACGGCGTCCGCTACGGGCTGCGGGTCGACGGCGACTCCGACCTGGAGGCGATGTACAGCCACACCCGGGCCCAGGGGTTCGGTCCCGAGGTCAAGCGGCGGATCATGCTGGGGACCTACGCGCTGTCCAGCGGGTACTACGACGCCTACTACGGCACCGCGCTGAAGGTCCGCACGAAGATCGCCGACGACTTCCGGGCGGCGTTTGCGCAGTTTGACTTCGTCGTCACGCCGACCAGCCCGTGGACGGCGTTCGAGCTCGGCGCCAAGACCGACGACCCGCTGGCGATGTACCTCAACGACTTCTGCACCGTGCCGATGCCGCTCGCCGGGATCCCCGCCATCTCGATCCCCTCGGGCCTCAGCGCCGGGCTGCCGGTCGGCTTCCAGCTCGCGGGCCCGGCGTTCAGCGAGGCCCGGCTGCTCGACGCCGCCTACGCGCTGGAGCAGGCGATCGGATTCGACGGCGGCGCGGTGCGGCGATGACCCAGCCCGACGAGCCGGCGACGGCAGGCGCGTCGGACGGCTACGAAGCGGTGATCGGGCTCGAGATCCATGTCCAGCTGGGGACGCGGACGAAGATGTTCTGCGGCTGTGACCTGTCGTTCGGCGATCCGCCCAACGTCCACACCTGTCCCGTCTGCCTCGGGCTGCCCGGCGCGCTGCCGGTGATCAACGCCCGCGCGGTCGAGTTCGCGGTGATGATCGGGCTGGCGCTCGGCTCCGAGATCGCCCCGCGCTCGCTGTTTCACCGCAAGAACTACTTCTATCCGGACTCGCCCAAGGGCTATCAGATCTCCCAGTACGACGTGCCGATCTGCCTCGGCGGCCGGCTCGGCGACGTGCGCATCCACCGCGTCCATCTGGAGGAGGACGCCGCCAAGCTCGTCCATCTCGGCGGGAGCGGGCGGCTCCACGGCGCCGATCGCAGCATCGTCGACTTCAACCGCTGCGGCACGCCGCTGGTGGAGATCGTCACCGAGCCGGACCTGCACTCGCCGGAGCAGGCGCATGCGTGGCTGACCCTGCTGCGCACGACGTTGCGACAGCTCGGGGTCTCCGACGTCAACATGAGCGAGGGGTCGCTGCGCTGCGATGCCAACGTGTCGGTTCGCCCGGCCGGCGCCATCGAGCTGGGAACGAAGACCGAGCTGAAGAACATGAACTCGTTCCGGTTTCTCGAGCAGGGAGTGCGCGCCGAGCTCGCGCGCCAGATCGAGCAGCTGGAGCAGGGCGACGCCGTCGTCCAGGAGACGCTGCACTTCGATCCCACCTCCGGGCGGCTGACGACGCTGCGCTCCAAGGAGGAGGCCCACGACTACCGCTACTTCCCGGAGCCCGATCTCGTGCCGCTGCTGGTCACCGAGCAGCTGCGCAGCGCCGCCGAGGCGGCGATCCCCGAGCTGCCGGCGGCGCGCGCGCAGCGCTTCGAGGCCGAGCTGGGGCTGAGCGCGGATCGCGCGCGCGACATCGCGTTCCGGCGCGAGCTGGCCGACTACTTCGAGGCGGCGGTGGCGTCGTCGCCCGACGGCGCCGGCGCGGCCGTCGATCTCGCCAACTGGATCGCGCAGCTCGTGGAGCGGATCGGGTCAGACGCCGATCCGGCGGAATCACTGGTGTCGCCGGCGGCGCTGGCGGCGCTGGTCGCCTGCTCGTCGCCGAGGGCGGGGAGCCGCGGTCGATCGTCGAGCGCGAGGGCCTCGGCGCGCTCACCGGCGAGGACGGCGACGGGCTGGCCGCGATCGTCGAGCGCGCGATCGCCGCCGATCCCGCTGCGGCGGCCAAGGTGCGCGATGGCAACATGAAGGCGATCGGGCCGCTCGTCGGCTATGTGATGCGCGAGACCAAGGGCCGCGCCGACGGTGGCGAGGTCACGCGGCTGATCCGCGAACAGCTGAGCTGATCCGAGCCGACGGATGGCGGCAAAAAAGAGCCTCGCCGGCGGTCGCCGGCGAGGCTGTTGACTTGAGATATGCGGACCGCGGTGCGGTCAGTCGCCGATGCCGCGCGACAGGCGCCGGACGACCAGCCCGGCTCCGAGCAGCGCTCCGCCGCCGGCGGCGAGCAGGACGACGTCGAGACCCGTGAACGGCAGCGAACTGGCCGTCGTCGTGGTCGTCGTCGGGGTGGTGTAGACCGCGGTGGTCTGAGAGGCCGTGTTGCTGGCTACCGTGCAGAGCTGCGGGTTGTAGCTCTGGCAGGTGGAGTTGGCGGCGAACGCGGTGCTGGGCGCAAGGAGCGCGAGACTGGCGATCAACGTCGTCACGATGCGTTTCATTTGACCCTGCCACGGACCTTTCTCGTTCGAAAATGCGGATCTGCAGTCATCCGTGACTACACCGTTTCGTCATCCCCCCGCCCGATCCTACAAGAACGGGAAAAGGGAACGCAACTGACCCACCCGGTGAAGCTGCCCATTATTGCGCAAGGATCAACAGCTTGAACGCCTGGGCGGACGTCAACGGATCGGCGCTGTCGACCCGCTGCAGCGCGACCGCGATCGCCGGCTGACGTGCGTTGATCGCGCGCGCGGCGTCGAAGTCCGCGCGGGCGGTCGCGCGGTGGCTCAGCGCGGACGCGGCCAGGCCCGCGCCCAGCCAGGCGAACCATCCGCCCGGCTCGCGCGCGATCGACTGCGCGAAGCGCTGCTCGGCGATCCGGTTCTCGCCGACGGTGAGCGCGATCGTGCCCGCGACCCGCCCGGGCGAGCTGTTGAACGGGTCAAGCGCCGCGGCGGTCGCGAGATCGCTCAACGCCGCCGCGGGATGGGCGACCCCGGCGTCACTGCCGAGCGACACCTCGCGCGCCGACAGATAGGGCAGCCCGAGGACGATCGCCCCGGCGACGAGCGCCGCGCCGCCGGCGATCCGTGCCGCCCGCGCCGTGGCCCGGAAGGCGCGCCGGCGCCCGCGGACCGCCGCGCGGCCCGTCGCCGGCGCCGGATCGGTGGCCAGCGATCCGGCGACTGCGAGGAAACCGAGCGCCGGCCCGCTGAGCGCCGGAATCTCCCAGAACCAGTCCAGCGAGCCGTGGATCAGCCACACCACCAGCGGCAGCAACGCGATCCCGGCGACGGTGCGCTGCAGCGGCCCGGCGCGCCGGCGCGCACGGTCGGCGAGGGCGACCGCCGCGACCAGGAACGCGGTGAACAGCGCGAACCCGACCAGGCCCGTCTGCGCGAGCAGCCGCATCTCCAGGCTGTGCGTCCAGCTCGGCTCTTCGTCGGTCCGGCGGTGCACGACGTAGTAGTCGGCGAAGTTGTCCTCCCCGAGACCCCCGACGGGGTGGGCCAGGAAGGCATCGAGCGCCACCCGCCAGAAGTCATAGCGGCCGCTGCCGACGTCGGCGAAATGCGATGAGCTGGAGAAGCTCGTCTGCTCGTGGCTGAAGCCGTTCCACTGGCGCGAGATGAACCGGACGGGATGGCCGTGCGTCAGCTCGACGCCGGTCGCCACGAGCCCGATCGCCAGTAGCGCGCTCAGGGTTGCGCCGACGATCCGCCGCCGGGCGGGCGCGAGCGCAGGCGCGGGCCACAGCGTGTCCGCCCACGCCGCCAGCGTCCCGAAGAAGAACACCGCGGCGCACAGCGCCAGCGCCGGGCGCCCGGCCTGGGTCGCCGCCGGCCCGAGCGCCGTGCCCGCGGAGGTCTGGTAGACGTGCAGCAGCCGGTGGATGACGACCAGCGTGCCGGCGACCGGGAGCACGGCGGCGGCGACGACCCGCAGACGGTCGCCGACGACGATGATCGCGACGAGCCCGACCAGGGGCAGGGTGAACAGCCATCCGCGACTCTGGACGATCAGCGCCAGCTGCAGGCCGGCGCACGCGAACGCGAGCATCAGGCCGCGCAGCGGGCCCGGCAACGACCGGCGGGTGGCGAGCGCGGTCGCGGCCAGCGCCTCGATCGTGAACAGCGCCGCGGTCGCGTTGAAGTAACCGGTCGGCGCCGCCAGACGGCCCTCGATCACCAGCTCGGCAAGGTGGTAGCCCGACGCGAGGTCGAACAGCAGCACGACCGCGATCGCGCCCACGCCCGCGACGAACGCCACCAGCGCCGCCAGCGCTGCCTCCGGCGTCCAGGGCAGCAGGATCATCAGCGAGAAGATCAGCAGGTACAGCAGCGCCTGGTTGGCGCCCTGCAGCGCGTCGCCCGGGGACTGCGCCCACGCCATCGACAGGTAGCACCACGCCACATAGCCGGCGAACAGGGCGATGACCGTCAGCCGGGCCCGGCTGGGCCGCAATCCGACGGCCGGCGTCGCGACGCAGCCGGCCAGCAGCGCGAGTGTGGCCAGCGCCCCCCAGTACCACGTCTCGTCGTCGTAGCCGCCGTCGTGGACCGACCACAACAGCATCAGCGCCACCAGGAGCAGACCGGGGGCGAGAGCGGCGGCGTGCGGCCGGCACCGCGCACGGACTGAAAGACGAGAGGGCTGCACGAGTGGTTCCGCGGCGGATGATCGCAAGTCGGGGGGAAGGGGGGTGAGTGAACCGCGCCCGGGTTTTCCGTAGGAAGCGCGGAGACCGTCTGGGTGCCCGATCCGGTCGGGTCGCGCCGAGGTCGCAACGCGATTCGCACATCCGTCCATCGTCCGGGCCGGGGGTCGCCGCGCCGGTGCGCGGAGGCGACCAGATCCCATGCCAAAGCGACTCCTCACCTCATGTGCACTGCTGCTGGCCGCCGCGAGCATCAGCGCTGCGCCGGCCCTGGCCGCGCGCGGCGCGCGCGCCCCGCGTCCGGCTCACACCACTCGCCGGGTCACCCGTCGCACCCGCCGAACGCGCTCCTCGGCCGCCCGGCCGTTGCTGGCGGTGTCGGCGTCGATCGAGCACGGGCGCCGCTGGTTTTTGCCCCGCGTGCACGTGCAGACGTGGGCGTATGATGATTGTGGGAATGGTGGGGGGAGTGCGGGTGCGGCGGTGGTGCGGGCGTGGGTGTCGTTTGCGGAGTCCAATTGTGGTCCGGGTGGGGATGCGAAGGC
>JBELAG010000284.1:0-8087 GCA_049509055.1 Solirubrobacteraceae bacterium | reverse complement strand
CTGGACGTCGAAGCTCGCCGTCGTCGAGATCTCGCCGGAGACGACGACCAGACCGGTGTTGACCAGCGTCTCACACGCCACCCGCCCGAGCGGGTCGTCGCGCAGGACGGCGTCGAGCACTCCGTCGGAGATCTGGTCGGCGATCTTGTCGGGGTGGCCTTCGGTGACCGATTCGGAGGTGAATAGGAACTGGCGGGGGGAGGCGGCCATCGTCGGGCCTCGCTTTCTCAGATCAGCGTTGCGGGCGGCCGCGCAGGTTAGCGACAGGCGGCTGCAGGGGCGAGGCTCGAGCCGGGCGGGGCCGCTTGACGGGGGGTCCGTCGCGCTCTATGTTGGCTGTTCTGAGGGAGATCGGTCGGTCTGACGTGGCCGCGCCCGCGTGGAACCGGGCGCCCGCGTGGATCCTGATCCACCCCATCCCCACAGGAGAGAGGACGAGCATGCCCATTCCCACCGAGCTGGTCGGGTCCCTTCCGCGTCCGATGAAGCTCCAGGAGGCATACGCCGAGTACGACCAGGGCGCGATCACCTTCGAGCAGCTGCAGGCGACGCAGGACGAGGCCGCCGCCGACTCGATCCACCGGCTGGAGGCCACCGGCGAGCCGATCGTCACCGACGGCGAACAGCGCGAGTCGAGCTTTGCGACGTACAACATCACCGACACCCTCGCCGGCACCGGCCTCGCCGACGGCCTGGCGGGCGACGGGCAGTTCTTCGCGATCTTCGACGACGGCCACCATCGCCAGCTTCCGCGGATCACCCGGGGCCCGTTCCGCTACAAGACCTACGCGTCGGAGTTCGTCGCCAAGAACACGGCGATCGCCACGCATCCGGTCAAGCAGGCGGTGATCTCGCCGTCGATGATGATGCTGCTCTACCCGCTCGACGGCGAGATCGACGGCTACCCGCGCGAGCAGTTCCTCGAGGACTGCGTCAACGAGGCCGAGAAGGACATCCGCCAGTGCTTCGCCGCGGGCGCGGTACGGGTCTCGGTGGACTTCACCGAGGGCCGGCTGGCCAACAAGAACGATGCCCGCAATCCCTGGACCGGGAAGAACATGCTGCAGGAGTTCATCGACCTCAACAACCGCCTGTTTGACCGCTTCAGCGCGGCCGAGCGCCGGAACATCGGGGTCCACACCTGTCCCGGCGGGGATTGCGACTCGGTGCACTCCAAGGAGGTGCCCTACGAGCTGCTGCTCGAGCACATGTTCGACATGAACGCCGGCTACTTCCTGATCCAGTGCGCGTCCGAGGACGATCGCGAGAAGGTCTATGAGCTGTGCGGCCGCTACAGCCGCGAGGACGCCGACGGCGTGGCGCAGGTGTGCTTCATGGGCGTGATCAACCCGCTGAGCCCCGAGGTCGAGACCCCGGAGCACGTGCGCGACGAGCTGCTCGCCGCCGCCAACCACATCCCGGTTGCGCGCCTGGGCGCGACCGACGACTGCGGCTTCTCGCCGTTCAGCCGCGACGTCAAGCCCAAGCACGGCTCCCCTGACTTCGCCCGCGACGTCGCCATGCAGAAGATCTCCGCCCGGCTGGCGGGCGCGCGGCTGGCATCGCAGGCACTGCACGTCTAGAACCTCGGCGCACGGGTCTCGCGCTCGAGAACCACGGCCACCGGGCCCAAGGAAGGCTCGGTGGCCGTGGTGACGCTGCTATCAATCGGCGCGTGCCGCTGCGCGCGATGCCCCAGGTCGGTGGTCCGGTGCTCGTCGACTACCTCGGCGTGACGGTGGCGGGCACCGTGCGCCTGGTCGCCGGCGACGGGCGGCGGCTGGAGGTGGTGACCGACGAGGGCGCGGCGCTGACCTTCACGCTCAATCCGGCGACCGCGACGTTCACCGCCGACGGCGGGCAGACCGCGGCTCGGCTGCGCTTCGCGCCCGCTGACCACCCGGCCGGGTAGTCTGCAGCCCGTGATCCTCTACACCTGTCCCGACAGCAAGGCCGGCGCGCCGGTCCACCCGTGCGCTCGCGCCGCCAGGGCGCTCGACGCCGCCGGCCACGCCTACGAGCTGCGCACCGTCCGGGGCGGGACGCTGAAGCCGTGGACGTGGCGCAGCCGCAGGTCCGACCGGGCCGAGATCGCGCGGCTCAGCGGCCAGCGCGCGGTGCCGATCCTCGTGCTCGACGACGGCGAGGTCGTGACCGGCTCGGGCACGATCGTGCGCTGGGCACACGAGCACCAGCCGGCGGCGATGCCCACCGCCTGACGGCGGGCCGCCGTCGCGGAGGCGCGGGTCCCTGGGCTAGGCGCGCCCGACGACGAGCTGGGCGAACGCCGCGAAGACCGGCCGCGCGGCGGACATCTGGACGGGGAGCAGCTCGGCGCTGCGCGCCCGGAAGGCATCGATGTCGTGGCCGGCGGCCTCGATCTGGGCCACACCGTCGTCCTCGGCGAGCCACGCGTCGAACAGCATCGCGGGGGTCGCCTCGAAATGGACCTGGCTGCCCCAGGCGGCGGGGCCGATCCGGAACAGGCTCGCTCCGGGGCCCGGGGTGGCGCACAGCGCCGTCGCCCGCCGGGGCGGGTCGATCACGTCCTCGTGCCATTTGAGCACGCGCAGCCGCGGCGGCAGCGCGCGCCACAGCGGATCCTCGCGCCGCGCCGGCAGCGGTGTGAGCTCCGGCCAGCCGGCGTACATGCGCTCCATCGTCGAGACGCCGCCGCCGCCGGCGACGGCGAGCAGCTGCGCGCCCAGACACATCCCCAGCACCGGGACGCCGCCGGCCAGCGCGTCGGCCATCAGCCCCACCTCGGAGCGTAGAAACGGATCGCGGCCGGCCCGCGTCGCGCTCTGGTTGCCGCCCATCGACACGATCCCCGAGATCTCATCCACCGCGGGGAGCGGCTGCGCGTCATCGGGGTGGCGCGTGATCATCGGGCACGACGCCGCCGCCAGTGCCTCGCTCACCAGCCCGGCATCACGGTCCTCGAGGTGGGTGATGATCAGCGCCGGCTTCATCGAGGCCCGAGGATAGGCGAGCTTCTACGAGTACCGAGCAGGGCCAGCGACCTGGTCGCCGCGCTCGTCGGCGCGGACGAGAAGCGCGACGGCCTCCACCCGGGTGCGCGCGCCGAGCTTGACGGTGGCGTTGCCGATGTGCGTGCGCACGGTGGCGACCGACACGACCAGTCGCTGCGCGATCTCGGGGCCGGAGCGGCCCTCGGCGAGCAGGCCGAGGACCTCGCGCTCGCGAGGGGTCAGCGCCACGATCCGCGCCGACGGGCCCGACAGCGTCAGCAGCTCGGACAGGTCGGCGTCGCGGTAGGCGCCGCCGGCGGCGACGGCGAGCAGGGCGTCGGTCAGCGCTGCCGCCGACGACGACTTCAGGACGAACCCGGGCGCGCCGAGCCCGGCGGCGGCTCGCAGCGCGGAGCGGGGCACGGTCGGGGTGGTGGTGAGGACCAGTGGGGCGTGAGTGCCGCCGGCCAGGAGCGCGCGGGCGAGCGCCGGGGCGTCGCCGCGCCCGGAATGGATCTCCAGAAGCACGACGTCGTGGCGGCGGCGGTCCAGCAGGCCCCGGGCCGCCGCCAGGTTGCCGACGCCCGCGATGCCGAAGCCGGCGTCGCGCAGCAGCAACTCGATGCCCCGGCGCACCGCGAGATGGTCGTCGATGATGATGACCTCCGGGCGCGTGGCGCTCATCACTGCCTCTCCGTTCTCGGTCCCGAACCGCGACTACGTCGATCTGGGGATGGATAAAACCAGGTCTTCAGCCGAAATAGCCCTGGGGCGGTCCATGGACCGGGAAGCCCCTCCGGCCGGTGCGCCGTCGGCGCGTGACCGGATCAGAACCAGATCGGATAAAGGTGAGATGGCGATTTCAGAACGGACAGGACGGCCGTCGAGCGAGCAGGCGCTGGAGCTGTGGCGCGCGTACAGGGCGACCGGGGATGCCGCACTGCGTGACCGGCTGGTGCTGACGTTTGCACCGATGGTGAAGTACATCGTCTACCGCAAGGTGCGCGAGCTGCCCGCACAGTGCGAGGTCGAGGACTTCATCTCGTGCGGATTGGAGGCGCTGATCCGCTCGATCGACCGCTATGACCCGGAGAAGGGCGCGACGCTCGAGCAGTTCGCATGGACCCGGATCCACGGCGCGGTGCTCGACGAGATGCGCCGCAACGACTGGGCGCCGCGCTCACTGCGCCGGCTCGATCGCGAGATGACCAAGGCCCGCGACCAGTTCGTCCGGCTGTACGGCCGCCGGCCCAGCCGCGAGGAGCTCGCGGATTCGCTCGGGATGAGCACCGCCGAGCTTCACCGGCGCCAGGATGAGATCTCACGCACGCAGATCGGCTCGCTCAACGCGGTCGTGCACGGCGACGAGGACGGGGTCACCGAGCGGATCGACACGCTCTCCAGCGACGACCGCGAGACCGATCCGGAGGATTCCGCGATGACCGCCGCGGCCAAGGAGCGCTTCCGCGCCGCATTCGAGTGCCTCGCGCCGCGCGAGCGCAAGATCGCCGTGCTGCTCTACGTCTACAACCTCACGCTGCGGGAGATCGGTGAGATCGTGGGAGTCACCGAGAGCCGCGTGTGCCAGCTGCACGCGCAGATCCTCAAGACGCTGCGCGCTCAGCTCGCCAACGACGAGCAGCTGTTCAGCTTCGTCGGCTAGGAGGGCTTCGGCGGCTCGACCGCCGTCACGCTGGTGACGGCCCCGCCGCCGGGCGGACGGCCGGCGTCCCCGCCGGTGCGCAGCGAGTCGGGCAGCGGAGGCATCTCGGCGTCCGCGGCGTGCGCGGCGGCCTCGTTCTCGCGCTTGACCTCCAGCCACAGCTCCTCGCGGTAGACGCGCAGCGAGCGCGGGGCGTCGATCCCCAGGCGCACGGTCTGGCCGGAGATCTCCAGGACCGACACGAAGATGTCGTCGCCGAGCACGATCCGCTCGCCCCGGCGGCGGGTGATGTTGAGCATCAGGAGCCGGCGGCTTCGGTGTCGCTCGCCGCGGGCAGCACCTCCGCGAACAGCGAGGCGCGCAGATCGCAGCCCGGTGCCTGGTTGATCACCTGGTGGCCACGGCCGTCCCAGATCAGGATCGGGGCCTTCTGGTTGGCGGTGAACTGCGACAGCTCGGGCGCGGCGACCACGGTCACGTAGACGTCGACCGGGGTGGCGTCGTCGAGCCCGAGGCGCTCGCCATCGTCGTCGGTCAGCTCGACCGCGTAGCCGGCGAAGAAGCGGTGCGGATCGGTCACCGGCAGCGCGAGCGTCGGGTCATCGATGCAATGCAACCACACGATCGGGCTGGTGGGATCATTGGCCAGCAGCGCCCAGCGGGTGCCGCCGAGGCCGATCAGGCCGTCGGGGAACTCGATCACCGTGTCGGGATCGATCTCGACATGCCCGAAGCGCGGGCTCTCGATCGCCAGTGTCACAGCCGCGTCTCCCTTCTGGTTAGGAGGTGCTGAGGAAGTCCATCAACGAGGACTGGACGATGTTCGCGCCCGCGCGCAGCGCCGCGGTGAACGCCGCCTGCTGGTTGGAGAACGTCGTCATCGTGCTCGCCATGTTCGCATCCTCGTCGTTGGAGAGCGCTGCGGTGTCGGAATTCTGAAGATTCTGGATCCGGCTGGCGGCGAGCGTGAGGCGGTCCTGAGTCGCGCCGACCGTGGTCTGCATCTGCTCCAGGGTGCTGAAGTTGCTCTGGAGGTTCGTGACCTGGTTGGACAGGTCGGCGACATCGGCCGACGTGCCGCCGGTCATGTCGGAGGCCATCGTCCGCAGCGTGTCGAGCAGCTTGCCGTCGCCGGCGCTCTGGCCGTCGCCCAGCAACTGCGAGATGTCGACGTTGACCTGCACGGCACTGCCCGGCCCGATCTGGCGGGTGATGACGCCGGTGTTGCCCTGGTAGGCGTCGCCGGTGGACGTCGAGTACGGGGGCGTGCCGGTCGACGTGCCCGCGAACACGTACTGGCCGTTGTACTGGGTGTTGGCCTCCTGCTGGATCTGGTCGGTGAGCTGCGTGATCTCGGCGCCGGTGGCCGCCAGGTCGGCGCTCGACTGGGTCCCGTTGGCGGACTCGACGGCGAGCTCCTGCGCACGCTGGACCATGTCCTGCATGTTGGTGAGCGCGCTCGCTGCGGCCGTCGACCACGCGGTCCCGTCGCTGACGTTGTTGGAGTAGTTCGTGAGCCCGGCGAGATCGCTGTTGAGCGAGACGGCCAGACTGGCGCCGTACGGGTTGTCGGACGGCTGGTTGATGGTCTTGCCGGTGGAGAGCTGCTCCTCGGTGGTGTCCATCTGATCCTGTGCCTGATTGATCTCGCTGAGGATCTGTGCGGAGGTCATCAGCGGTGTGATGCGGCCGATCATCTCGTCACGTCCCCACGCCGGTGTTGTTGATCAGGGTGTTGAGCACCGAGTCCATCGTGTTCATCATCCGGGCGGAGGCCTCGTAGGCCTGCTGGTAGGTGATGAGGTTGGTCATCTCCTCGTCCAGCGACACGCCGGACACGCTCTGGCGCTGGTTGCCGATCGCGGTCAGGACCGACTGGGCGGTCGACTGGGTGCTCTCGGCGGCCGACACGCTGTTGCCGACCTGGCCGACGAACGCGGCGTAGGCCTGATCGGCCGAGCCCCCCTGGAGGTCGGCGATCGACTGGGCGAGGTTGGCGCCCGACGTGGCCGAGCTCGAGGTCTGGATCGACGACGCGGTCGCCGAGACGGCGATCGTCGAGGCCGAGGTGCCGCTGAAGAACGGGCTGGAGGGCTGCAGGGCGTTGACCGCGCTGATCACCTGGCCGGCGACGCTGTCCAGCGACGACGACAGCGTGCCGATCGGCCCGGTAGCGCTCGACAGGCTCAGCAGCGAGCCGAGCTGGCCGCCCGACGCCGAGGTGAGCGTCTGGGGCCAGGTGACCGTCGTGCCGTTCACCAGCGGCGTGGCGGCGTCGCCGAAGCTCACCGTGTCAGAGCCGTTGGCGGCCGTCGTGACCGAGACCTGAGCGAGGCCCGACAGGTCGTCGAGCAGGTTGTCGCGCTGGTCGAGCAGGTCGTTGGGCGTCTGCCCGGCCTGGGTGGCGTTCGCGATCTCCCCGTTGAGGGTGGCGATCTGGCTGGCGTCCTGCTCCACCTGGCCGTTGGCCCCGGTCAGCGTCGCATACTGCTGGGAGGCCTGAGTCTGGACCGTCGACATCTGCGCCGACACGGCGTTGAAGGTCTGCGCAAGTGTCGTGCCGGCCTCGATCACGCCCTGCTGCGCCGACGGGCTGGTGGGGCTGCTGGCGAGGCTCGACCACGCGCTCCAGAACTGCTGCAGCTGGTTGGAGATGCCGTCGGAGGACGGCTCGTTGACCGCGGTCTGGACCTGCTGGAGCTCGCTGGAGTTCGAGTTGGCGTTGCTGGTGGCGGTGTTCTGGGCGCGATACTGGATGTCGAGGAACTGGTCGCGGATCCGGCTGACCGAGCTGATGCTGACGCCCGTGCCGAGCTGGGTGTCGGCTCCCTGCTGCGAGACCGACGGGATCACCATCGACGAGTTGTCGACGGTGTTGACGACCTGGCGGGTGTAGCCGGGCGTGTTGGCGTTGGAGATGTTCTCGCCGGTCGTGTCGATCGCGGCCTGCGCGGCTTCGAGGCCGCTGAGCGCGGTCTGCAGACCGGTGAAGGAAGGAATCATCGGTTCAGACCTCCAGGTCGAGGACGCGGTGCCGTTCCGCCAGCCGCCGTCCGGTTGTCCGCGAATGGTCTCCGGCGGAGTCATAGCCGAGCTGTCGGTCGCCGTCGGCGAGTCGCAGGAGATGGTCGAGAAAGGCCAGCTCCTGGGTCATCAGGACGCGGTTGACGTGGTGCTCGCGGGTGATCTCCTGCAGCAGGCCGCGCAGCTCGGCGGTCAGCGCCTCCGCGACCGGCGCCACGCCGGGATCGAGCACGCTGTGCAGGAGGGTCATCGTGACCGCACCGGGCGAGACGCCGAGCCGCGCCCCGGCGATCTCCAGGAGCCTCGCCCGCTCACCGTCGATCAGCGAGCGGCGCTCGACCTCGACCTGCAGCAGCCCGGTCAGCGTGACGACGTCCTGGACGTCGCGCTGGCGGATCGCCACGCCCTGCTCCAGCACGATCTGCAGG
>JBELAG010000283.1:0-8097 GCA_049509055.1 Solirubrobacteraceae bacterium | reverse complement strand
CCGGCAAGGCGCATCCCAGCGACGATGAGGCCAAGCGCGTCGTCCAGGAGCTGTTCGGCTTCAAGTACGCCCCGCACGTCGCCGAGCGGGTGGTGTACCTGCACGACTACGACCTGGGGATGGCCGCCCGGCTGGTGCAGGGCTGCGACGTGTGGCTGAACCTCCCCCGCCCGCCGCTGGAGGCCAGCGGCACCAGCGGCATGAAAGCCGTCATCAACGGCGGCCTGAACCTCAGTGTCCTGGACGGCTGGTGGGCCGAGGCCTATGACCACGCCAACGGCTGGGCGCTGTCGGGCGATCTCGACTTCGACGCAAACGCCCAGGACGCCCGCGACGCCGCCGCCCTCTATGACCTGCTCGAGCAGCACGTCGTCCCGGCCTTCTATGACCGCGACACCGACGGGGTCCCGCGGGCGTGGCTGACCCGCATGCGCGCCTCGATCCGGACGCTGGCTCCCGCGTTCGGCGCCGGGCGGATGCTGGCGGACTACACCGAGCGGGTCTACGCCGCAACACCCGCCGGCTGAGCCGGCCGCCGGCCGCCGGCCGCGAGCCCTCGACACGACGCCCGGAGTCATCTGCCCCTGTGACAACGGTGGCCGGTTGCGCCGGTATCTCGACCGGTGGCGGCCGCTGACGCCGGGCCGGTCCGTCGCGCTGACAGCACCACATCCGGCTCCGGGTCCTGTGCGGGGCTCCGCGGGCCGCCGGGTGGCGGCAATTCGTGGCAAAACCTCCGCGACGCCCGCCGGTGTGGCGCACAGCGCCGGTGTGACCGGCGATTCGTGACAGATCACCGGGGCGTCGAGGCTGTCGCACAACGCCGAGCGAGCTCCGGGCCTGGGGTTTCAGCAACGGCCCCTGAGGTCCTGCGCGGGGATTGCCCGAAGTCAATCGACCCCCGAAAGCGGTCGGCAGACGTCCATCGCAGCGCCGTGATCGGGGAGCGATGGGTGTTTGCGTCGGTGGCGGACGCAAACGTCCGTCGCAGCGTCGCGATTTTTGTTGCGGTGGACGTTGACCTCGACCACGGAGGCAGACGTCCATGTAACCCCGCCAACCGGCCGGCGGTGGACGTTTGCATATCGAATCCTCCCGTCCCGCCGCCCCGCGGGCGTCTGACCCCAGCTCTGGTCAACGACCGCAGCGAGCGCCTGGGGATCGCCACGACGGTCGCTCATCCCCCATCGCCGTGCGGAGAACCGATGGCCGTACTTGGGGAGACACCGATGGCCACTGACACGCAGGGCGCGCCCGAGCCGAGTGCCCCTCCCAACAACTGGCGATCTCCGCTCCCGCGGAGCTTAGCCCGGCGCCCTGAAGAAGCGGTGCGTAGCCGCTCTCCGCCGACAGGGGCACTGCGCTTCGGGTCGCCGTTGTGGCTGCGGTTGTCCGCACGCAGCAACAGGGTGAGCCCGTCGCGTGCGTCGGAGCGTTGCTCCTTTCCGCGCGTTGCAGGTCGCTCGCGCTGCGGCGCGAGTTGCTCGAGTTGCCTACGGATCAGCGGCGGATCACCACGACTCTGCCCGCGGCTCGGGATCTGCTGTCGTGGCGCGGACGTAGTCTCGATCGATAGCGGTGTGCTCGATTCCGCTCAGGAGGGCGCGGGCGAGCGGCTCGGGGTGGGTGAGCGGCATCATGTGGCCGGCGCCGTCGATCAGCGTGTGCTGCGCGTGCGGCACGTGTCGCCGGATGACCGCGCAGATCGCGTGGTCGACAACGGAGGTGTGCGTTCCCTCGATGACGTGGACCGGTGCGGTCACGCTGGTGAGCGCGTCGAGTGTGAGCAGGCCGTCGTCGAAGAGGACGTCCCATAGGTCTCCGCGGGTCTGTTGGACGGCAAGGAACGCCTCACGGCGTGGGGGCGGCCAGCGAGCGAACGAGCCGGGTCCGTTGTAGAAGTCGATGAACTCCTCGAACGCCTCGTACCATCGCCCGGCCCGCACGTGGGCGCGCCAGCGATCGCGCAGGCCACAGATCTGGGCATAGGCGTCGGCGTCCTGAGTGGGCAGCAACGCGTAGGCCTCAGGCTCGATGACGGCGAGCGAGGTCACCAGCCCGGGCGTCGCGGCCGCCACCCGCAGGACTGTCGCGCCGCCCCACGAGAACCCGACCAGGCAGACAGACACGCCGAGGTGCTCGGCGACCGCGTGGACCTGATCGGCGTAGTCGTCAAGGCTCGACCGCCCGGCCTCGCCCGGGCCGGTGCCGTCGCGGTAGGCCTCGATCGCGACGAGCCGGTAGCCCTCGGGCCAGAGCGAGAAGACCTGCTTCCACTCGCCAGCGCTGCCCACCCCGCTGTGGAGGAACACCACCGGCGCGCCTGCGCCCTGCTCGACAACCTTCACGCGGCGCCCCAGCGGCGTCCTGAGGGTTATGGCAGCCGCCATTCAGGCACCCGCTCCGACCGCACTGCGGTTCAGCAGTTGTCGTAGCTCACCGACTGCGCTGACGGCCGTCTCCTGGTTCTCAGCGCAGGGGATCACGTTGAATGCTGCGCAGCCAGCCTCGATGTAGGGACTCAGGAACTCGGCGACCTGCTCGGGCGTGCCGTAGGGCGAGTAACGCTCGAACGGCTCGAATGGCATCTGGTAGAAGCGCTGCATCTGCGTGGCGAGCGGCTCCCGTGCGGCGTCACGTGTGGCGGCAAAGCCGCACCAGACGTTGAGCGCATGCTCGAAGTCGCTGGGGTCGCGTCGCGCGCCGCTGGCTTCTTGCGCGATCTGCTCGGCCACAGACGCGAATCGGCGTGGAGAGACCCAGACCCCGAGCCAACCGTCGCCGAGCCTGGCGGCGCGATTGACCGCCGCATCCGATCGCCCGCCGACGATCAACGGTATCCGCGGCGACGGCGCGGGCACGATCAGCGCGTCCTTCAGCGAAAAGAACTGTCCGTCGAACGTCACCGGCGTGCCGTCGGCCAGCTGGCGGAGGATCTGGAGGCACTCGTCCATCCGGCGCCCGCGCGTCTTGGGGTCCACCCCGCAGACCTCGATCTCGTGGCGATCCTCGCCTCCGATCCCGACACCGAGCGTGAGTCGGCCAGGAGCGATCTCAGCGATCGTCGCGAGCTGGCGAGCGACCGCAACCGGGTGGCGCAACGGCAGCAGATAGAGCCCGACATAGACCGGAAGCTCGGCTTGGGCAGCGAGCATTGAGGTCGCCGTGATCAGCCCGTCCGAGCCCGCGCCTACGAAGAAGCTCACATGATCGCCAACGCAGACGTGGTCGACTCCCGCGTCGGCGACGCGAGCGAGCGTCGCCTGGAGCTGTTGCGGATCGCCGTCCGGCTGGCCGACAGGCGGAAACAGTCCGACGCGGACCCTAGTCATCGAATTGGCCCCCCGCCTTCGCCGGGCAGGCCCGGCCGGCGATGAGGGGTCGCACGATCGGCGGCATCGCATGCCACGACGCTTCGCTCACGCGTTCGAGCTCGAGCCCGCAGGTGACGATCAGCTCTGCCGTCGCGCGGTTGCAGCGGCAGCCTGCCGCGAAGTGGCGCCACGGCCGGGCGAGGCGGTCCTGCCAGGAGGCGAGCGTCGGGGACTCAGAGCGGACGTGCTCGATGAACAGCAGCTGACCGTCGGGGTGCAGCACGCGCGCTATCTCCCGCAGGGCAAGATCGGGAGCGTCGACCGTGCACAGCACGAATGTCGAGACGACCGTATCGACCGATCCGTCGGCGAACGGCAGTCGCTCAGCCGGCGCGTCGACAACCCGCGCCTGCCGGCAGCTACGGCCCAATCTCTTCTCGAGGCGGACGCGCATTGCGCCGTCTGGCTCGACCAGGACCAGCTCATCGAGGTCATCGGGATAGTGCGGCAGGTTCAGTCCGGTGCCACCCCCGATCTCCACCGTGTGCCCGCGCGCGCGACTGAGCAGCTCCTCGCGTTGGGCGCGCAGCCCAGCCCGCTCGCCGACCCACAGGAACGGGTCATACAGCACCGCGAAGATGCGCGCCCATACACCCCAGCCGTTTGAGTCCTCGCCTCGCACCTTGACCGGCTTGCCGAGGTCAGCTGGTGTGGCCTGGGGGGTGGCGTTCTGCATGACGGCGACCATACGCACGCCGCCGCTGCCGCGCATCGCTCGCATCGGCCATCTGAACAAGATGGCCCGTTCGGGTGATCGGTCGTTAGAGCAGACCCAGCCGGGCAGCCTCCGCGACCGCCGCCGTACGGGATCCGCGCCCGAGCTTGTGGCGGATGTTCGCGACGTGCCGATGCACCGTGTGGTGGCTCAAGACCAGCTGCTCGGCGATTTCCCGGTCGCTCAACCCCCTCGCGACCATGGCCAGCACCTCGCGCTCTCGGCCAGAGAGCAGCACCGCCGCAGGCTCTCCGGCAACGCGCGCCGGAGCTTCGGGCTCCAGAACCGATCGCAACGCGCGCGCCACCGACTGGGCGTCCCCGGCCCACGGGAAATGCGCGCTCCCGTCCAGCGGGATCAGCGTCGCCCCCGGAATCGCTGCCGCGAGCTCCCGGCCGAGGTGATAGGGAATGGCACGATCGGCACGGCGGTGCACTACCAGCGTCGGCACGCGCACGTGCGCCAACTCCGCCCGCACGTCGTTGCGGTAGATCAGTTCCAGCAACGCCGCCGCGGGCTCTGGGCTCGCCGCCGCGCGCTGATAGCGCGCGAACCGCTCCTGCTCAGCGCTGCCGGCTTCGCCCAGGAATATGTCGGCTAGGACGCGCGACCCGAGCCCCCAATGCGAGCGCACGGTTGAAACGATCGCGTCGCGCACCTCCGGCGAGGTGATCGAGGACCCGTCGGCATACGCGCCGTACAGCAGCAGACGGTCCACCCGGTCAGGGAAGCGAGCCGCAAGCGCGATCGCCGTGCAACCGCCCGACGAGCCGCCGACCAACACGACCCGCTCGAAGGCAAGCTCATCCAGCACGGCGCGCAGCAGCGCCACCTCACCCTCGAGCGTCAGCTCCTCATCGCGCACATCACGATCAGACATACCGACACCGAGCCGGTCATAACGCACGACCGTGTAGCCCTCGCCAACCGATTCCCAGAACCCCCGAAACGTCTGATCCGCCCAATCGAGCTCCAAGTGACTGACCCACCACGCGGGCGCGACCAGCGGTGGCCCGTCGCCGTTCACCGCGTAAGCGACACGACGACCACTGAAGTCAAGAAATCGGATCTCCGACCCGTGCATCATCAACGCGAGACTACGACGGAACGTGCCGCGGCCGCGCCTTCGACCTCCGGCATCCCGCCAGCGAACTTCCCAGCCGCCCGGTGGAAGCTCACGCTCACGAGTACGTCCGCCGCGTTTTGACTGAGCCCCCGGATGGACGTATTGGATGGACGTATTTGTCACGTGACGACAGTACGTCCATCGACGGACGGACGTCCGGCCGCATCTCAGAGCAACAGAAAGCCCCGACGAGCGGGGCTTTCCCAGTGCGCCCGAGAGGACTCGAACCTCCACGGACCATTCAGTCCACAAGGCCCTCAACCTTGCGCGTCTACCAATTCCGCCACAGGCGCGTGGGCGGCCAGTATAGCCCCGGGGTGCGCGGCCACGGCCCGGCGCGGGTTGAGTCTGTCCGTGCGTCGCGCTAGATTCACGAACACATGTTCGACTGAGGCCTCGCGGCCTGACCCGGTGAGGAGTTGACCGCAATGGACTTGACCAAGCGACAGCAAGAGATATTCGACTTCATCAAGCGCTACTCCGCGAAGTACGGCTATCCGCCGACGGTGCGCGACATCGGCAAGGCGGTCGGCTTGGCGTCGTCGTCCACCGTGCACGCCCACCTCGCCAACCTCGAGCGCATCGGGATGCTCCGACGTGATCCGACCAAGCCGCGGGCGATCGAACTGCTCGACCGGGCGGCCGCGGGGGTGCGGGGGTTCGTCCATCCCGGCCTTCCGCTCGTCGGACAGGTCGCCGCCGGCGCGCCGATCTTCGCCGAGGAGAACATCGAGGAGTACATCCAGACGCCGGCGTTCGCCGGGGGCGAGGACGGCGAGTACCTACTCCGCGTGCGCGGGGAGTCGATGAAGGACATCGGGATCCTCGAGGGCGATCTCGTCGTCGTCCGTCCGCAGGAGACGGCCAACGACGGCGACATCGTCGTTGCGCTCGTGGGGGAGGAGGCGACCGTCAAGCGCTTCTTTCAGGAGAAGGACCACGTGCGCCTGCAGCCGGAGAACGCGACGATGGAGCCGATCCTCAGTCGCGACGTCCGCGTGCTCGGGCGGGTCATCGGCCTGATGAGGAACATCTCGTGAGCGCGGTCGCGCTCGAGCGACGGGCCGCTGGCGGGCGCGGGGAGCGCGCGCGTGGTGCCGCCACCCTGTTTGACGACGTGGGCGGCGAGCCTACCCTGGACCGCGTCCTGTCCAGGGCATGGGAGGGGCTCGCCGCCCAACGGGCGGTCGCATGCCCGGTGTGCGGCGGCGAGATGGGACCGGATGACGGTGCCGCGGCGCTGCCGGCGGGCGGTCGGTGCCGATCATGCGAGACGACGCTCACCTGACCGGCGGGCGACGCCGGTGGCCGCGGACCTGGGGCGCTATGCTCGCGGGCGCAGGCTGAGCAGTCGCGGAGGTGATGATGCCTTCGAGGAAAGTCCGGACATCACAGGGCAGGGTGGTCGGTAACGCCGACCCGGGGAAACCCGCGGGAAAGTGCCACAGAAAAGACACCGCCTCAGCTCGGCGCCCGCTGCAGAGGCGCTGGGCCGGTAAGGGTGAAATGGTGCGGTAAGAGCGCACCGGCGTCGCGGTGACGCGGCGGCCAGGCAAACCCCACCCGATGCTAGGCCAAGCAGGACCGTTTGCAGGTGACCCGCCAAGGTCCGGGTAGGCCGCTCAGATGGATGACTGCTCTCGACAAGATCCGGCTTACAGGCCTGCTACGGAGAAGCCCCGCCCCGGCGGGGCTTCTCTACCTGGACGCGTCGGGAGGTCGACGCGTCGCCCCGGGCGGGCGCGTACGATGCCGCCCGGCGGCGATGACCACCTGAGGAGGAGATGTGCGGATCAGTCGTGTGACCGGTCGCCGTGCGGCGGCCGTCGTGGCGAGCGGCGCGGCGGCGCTCCTCGCGGTCGTCGCGCCCACCGCCGGTAGCGCCCTCGGCGCGGCCCACGCACGGGCCGTCGGCCTCGGTTCGACGACGTCGCGCTCGGTGACGATCACCCGCGACCGTGCCGGCATCCCGCACATCGTCGCGCGCACCTTCACGGCGCTCGGGTACGGCGAGGGCTATGCGTTCGCCCAGGACAACCTGTGCACGTTCGCCAACGACATCGTCACGGTGGAGGGCGACCGCTCGACGTTCTTCGGCGCCGGCGCCACGGCGGTCAACTACTCGGCGGGCACTGCGAACACGAACCTCGACTCCGACCTCTACTGGCACTACGTGCAGGCCACCGGCCTGGTCAAGCGCGAGCTGTCGGCGCCCCCGCCCAACGGACTGCTCCCGCCGGTGCGCCACCTCTACACCGGATGGGTGGAGGGCTACAACCGGTATCTGGCGTCCGGCAAGCTGCGCGACCCCGCGTGCAAGGGCAAGCCATGGGTTCACCCGGTCACCCTCGCCGACATGGTCCTGCGCGGCGAGCAGATCGTCACCGAAGCGTCGGCGCAGCAGTTCATCTCCGACCTCGCGCAGGCCGCGCCCCCGACCGCCGGCGCGCAGATGGCCGCCGCGGGGAGCGTCACGGCGGACGAGCGCGCGACCGCAGCCGGGCGCGCCGCGCCCGCCGCGCCGACGCGCGCCACCCACGGCTTCGCGGCGATGCGCGCGCAGCTGGACGGCACCGCCCGGCCGCAGGGCTCAAACGGCGTCGGCCTGGGGGCGCTGGACACCCGCGCGCACACCGGAATGGTGCTCGCCAACCCGCACTTCCCGTGGCGGGGGACCGAGCGCTTCTGGATGGCGCAGCTCGACGTCCCGGGACGCTATGACGTCGAAGGGGGGACGCTGATGGGCGTCCCGCTGGTCGGCATCGGCTTCAACCGTCACCTCGCCTGGACGCACACCGTGTCGACGTCGGACCGCTTCGTGCTCTGCCAGCTCACGCTGGTGCCCGGCGATCCGACGAGCTATGAGCTCGACGGCGCCGCGG
>JBELAG010000282.1:0-8158 GCA_049509055.1 Solirubrobacteraceae bacterium | reverse complement strand
GGCGACGCCGAACCATGTGCCCGTCGAGGCCAGCGCCTCGGCGACACTCGCGATCACGCCGCCGTGGACCAGCCCGAACGGCTGACGCAGCTCGTCGCGGATCGCGACGCGGCCGCGCATCTGGCCGTCGGGGCCTGCCGCGCTCAGCACCTCGAGGCCGTACAGCGCGTCGAACGAGCGGGGGAAGTCGGTCGGCGGCTCACACTCAGGCTCGGGCACGGGCCTGAGTATGCATCGTTACTCAGGCCACGGCTCCCGGCGCCCCGCGCACAGCGGATAGCCTGCTCGCTGGGCAATGGCTGAGATCGTGACACGCGCGTGAACCGGGCAGCGATCGTCGGGGCCGGGCCGTCGGGGTTCTACGCCGCCGACCAGCTTCTCAAGGCCGGCTTCGAGGTCGACCTCTACGACTCGCTGCCCACCCCGTTCGGGCTGGTCCGCGCCGGCGTGGCGCCCGACCACCCGAAGATCAAATCGGTCACCCGGGTGTACGCCAAGACCGCCGGCCACGAGTGGTTTCGCTTCTTCGGCGGGGTGTCGCTCGGCTCCGACGTGTCGCGCGACGATCTGCGGGCGCGCTATCACGCGGTCGTCTACGCGATCGGCACATCGACCGACAATCGGCTGGGCGTGCCCGGCGAGGACCGTCCCGGGTCGCACCCGGCCACCGAGTTCGTGGCCTGGTACAACGGCCACCCGTACTTCGCCGATCAGATGTTCGACCTCAACGGCGGGCGGGCGGTCGTCGTCGGCAACGGCAACGTGGCGATCGACGTGGCCCGGATGCTCGTGCTCGATCCCGGCGAGCTGGCCCCGACCGACACCGCCGACCACGCGATCGACGCCTTCGGGATGGCGGGCGTGACCGAGGTCGTCCTGCTCGGCCGCCGCGGTCCGGCGGAGGCGGCGTTCACCAACCCGGAGCTGCGCGAGCTCGGCGAGCTCGAGCGTGCCGACGTGATCGTCGACCCGCGTCAGCTCGACGGCGTCGCCGAGCCGCAGGACTCCACCAAACGGCGCAACGTGGAGATCCTGCGCGAGTACGCCCAGCGCGCTGTGCAGGGCAAGACCCATCGCCTCGAGCTGCGGTTCCTGCGCTCGCCGCTGGAGATCCTCGGCGAGGGCGAGGACGGTCCGGTGACGGGGATCCGGCTGGCGGTCAACCGCCTCGTCAGCGCTCCCGACGGCCGGGTGCGGGCCGAGGCGACCGGCGCGGAGGAGGTGATCGAGTGCGGGCTGGTGCTGCGCTCGATCGGCTACCGGGGCCTGCCGCTGGCCGGGATCCCGTTCGACGAGGATCGCGGCCTGATCCGCAACGAGGGCGGTCGGGTGCACGACGGCGACGGGGTGTGCCGCGGCGAGTACGCGGTCGGCTGGATCAAGCGCGGGCCGTCGGGGGTGATCGGCACCAACAAGAAGGACGCGGCGGACACCGTGGCGAGGATCGTGGAGGACGCCGCGGCCGGGCGCCTGGGGGAGCCCGACCCGGCGCTCGCCGATGCGCGTGCGGTGGCCCGGTGGCTGACCGAGCGAGTGCCCGACGTGGTGAGCTGGGAGGGCTGGGAGGCGATCGACGCCCACGAGTCGGCGCTCGGCGCGCCCGCCGGGCGACCCCGGGTCAAGCTCGTCCGCCTCGCCGAGCTCGTCCAGGCCAGCCGCACGCGGCGCTCCTGACGATCGGGAGAGGTCGCAAGAAGCGGGCGTTTCTCGACGCCGGCGACCGTGGCCGCTAGCGTGCGCGGTGATGGCGGAGATCCCGATTTCGCCGCGCCCCGGCGGAGGCGCGTATCTGCGGCTCGGCGACGCCGAGGTGCGCGACTCGGTGGAGCTCTCCGAGCACGACGAGGCCGATCGGATCCCCGCGCTGGACTCGCTCGTGCTGCACTTCGACTTCTACGGGCGGCTGACCGCGATCGAGGTCACCGGGGACGCGACCGCGGTGCTGCCGCCGCCCCTGCTCGAGGACTGACCGGGGCGGCCCGGACGGCCGGCGCAGCCCTTTAAACCTGATTAGATCTCACGATGGCATGGCGCGGCAGGGCGCTCGTGGTGTTGGCGATGACCGTGGCCGCGTTGGCGTGCCCGGCCGCGGCGCTCGCGCAGCAACCTCGACGGCTACACCGAGGAGGTGCTGTTCACCTCGAGCTCACGTTCGTCCCCGGGCTGCCGCATCAGACCGACGTGATCTGCGCCTATCTCGTCCAGGGCCTCGACGACCTCGCCGTCGGCTACGACCGGTTCGTCCCCGACAAGCCCAAGCCCAAGTCCAAGCACCGGGCGAGGCACAAGCGCTGAGTCGGCCGGCTGACGGCCACTAGCCTGGCGTGGCGTGAGACGCATCGGCCCCGCGCTGGAGGTGCGCGACTTCCGGCTGTGGTGGCTGGCGTCGCTGGCCACCGGGATCAGCTCCCAGATGCTCGAGGTGGCGATCGGCTGGGAGGTCTACGCCCAGCATCGCAGCGCGCTTGACCTCGGCTGGATCGGGCTGGTCGAGTTCGTGCCGATGTTCGTGCTCGCGCTCCCCGCCGGCCACCTGGCCGACCGCGTGCCGCGGCGGCTGATCGTCGCCGGCTCCGCCCTGCTCAGCGCCGCGGTCGGCGTCGGGCTGGCGCTGGTCAGCGGATCCGGCGACACGTCATTGCTCGCCTACCTCGCGCTCGCCACGCTCGCGGGGACGTCGGTGGCCTTCGGGACGCCGGCCTCGCGCGCGATGTCGCCGACGCTCGTCCCCCCCGAGCTGCTGACCAGCGCGATGACGCTGCGGTCGATCGCGACCCAGAGCGCGTCGGTGCTCGGCCCCGCGCTCGGCGGCCTGCTGTACGGCACCTCGTCCTCGCTCGTCTACCTGCTCGCCGCCGGCGCGTGCCTGGCGTCGATGGCCTGCATGCTGGCGATCAGCGCCGCCCCCGCCGCGCAGGCGGGCGGCGCCCACGGCCAGGCCGCGGACCTGGAGAGCGTGCTGGAGGGGCTGCGGTTCGTCGGACGGACCCAGATCCTGCTCGGGGCGATCCTGCTCGACCTGCTCGCGGTGCTGTTCGGCGGGGCGGTCGCGCTGTTGCCGATCTTCGCCCGCTCGATCCTGCACGTCGGCGCGACCGGCCTGGGGGTGCTGCGGGCCGCCCCCGCCGTCGGGGCGCTGCTCGCCGCCACGGTCATCACGCGGCGGCCGATCGGCGGCCGCGCCGGGCGGCTGCTGCTGACCGTCGTGCTGCTGTATGGCGCGAGCATCGTCGTGTTCGGCCTGTCGCGCCTGTATCCGCTGTCGCTGGTGGCGCTCGCGGTCGGCGGCTTCGTCGACCTGTACAGCATGAACATCCGCTCGACCACGGTGGCGCTGGCCACCCCCGACCGACTGCGCGGCCGCGTCAACGCGGTGGAGATGGTGTTCATCAGCGCTTCCAACCAGCTCGGGGCGTTCGAGTCCGGGCTGGCGGCGTCGCTGGTCGGGACGATCCCGGCCGTCGTGGGCGGGGGGATCATCACGATGCTGATCGCGCTCAGCTGGAGCCGGTTCTTTCCCGCGCTCGCGCACGTCGACCGCCTCGACCAGCTCAAGCCGCCCGCGGGCGCCGCCGAGATCGTGGCGTGAGGACCGCCGCTGCTTGAATCGAGCCCGAGCAGGCGCGCGTCGCGCGCCGGCCGCCGAGGAGGTCGCAGATGCAATCGCCGGAGAATCTCGAGTCGGTCACGGTCGGATCGCCCGACGGCGCGCTGCAGGCCGAGTTCGTCCCGCGCGCCAACCTGTTGTGCCGCTCGCTGCGCCATCGGGGCGTCGAGCTGCTGTACCCGGGCCACGGGCTCGCCGCCTACGTGACGCACGGCAAGACGATGGGGATCCCGCTACTGCACCCGTGGGCCAACCGCCTCGCCGGCCCGGCGTATGAGGTGGCGGGCAAGCGCGTGACCCTCGACGGGGACGGCAGCGGCGCCGAGGGTCGCTTCCCGACCGACCCCAACGGACTGCCGATGCACGGCGTGCTGCCGTCGCTGCTGCGCTGGGAGCTTGAGTCCGCGACCACCGGCCCGCTCGTGCACCGGCTGGCCGCCCGGCTGCGGTGGAGCTCGCCGCCGCTGCTGGCGCTGTTTCCCTTCGAGCACGAGCTCGCCGTCGAGGCGACGGTCTCCGATGACGCGCTGACGCTGGTGACGACGCTGCGGGCGACCGGCGGCGATCGGGTCCCGGTGGCGTTCGGTTACCACCCCTATCTGATCGTCCCCGGCGCGCACCGCCGGGACTGGCGGGTGACGCTGGGGGCGGCCCGGCGGCTCGTGCTCGACGATCGCATGATCCCGACCGGCCGCCGCGAGCCGCTGGAACGCCGCGAGTTCCTGCTGGGGGACGAGAGCTGGGACGACGGCCTCGACGAGCTCACCTCGCCGCCGTTGTTCGCGGCGTCCGCCGGCGACCGCGCCATCACCGTGGTGTTCGAGGAGGGGTATGACTTCGCCCAGGTGTACGCGCCGCCCGGGCACGACTTCATCTGCTTTGAGCCGATGACCGCGCCGGCCAACGCCCTGATCAGCGGCGACGGGCTGGCGTTCGTGGCGCCCGGCGGTGAGTACCGCGCGGCGTTCAGCGTGCGGATCATCGACCGCGCTGACCGCGAGGCCGGCGCGCCGTAGCCCGTATCGTTGGGCCGGAATCGACCCGCGAGCGCCCGGCTCGCGCCCCAAGGAGAGCCGATGGACCTGACCTTCAGCGAGCCCGATCTGGCCTTTCGCGACGAATTGCGCGCGTGGTTCACCCACCACGATCCCGGGCGCGAGCCCGAGGGCGACGAGACCGCGCATTACACCTGGCGGCGTGACTTCCAGCGCGAGCTGGCGAGCGACGGCTGGGCCGCCGTGCACTGGCCGGTGGAGTACGGCGGGCGGGGCGCGACGCTCACGCAGTCGGCGATCTTCTTCGAGGAGCTGGGCCGCTCCGGCGCGCCGATGATGGCCAACGTGCTCGGCCTGCTGCTCGCCGGCCCGACGATCATGACCTACGGCACGGCCGAGCAGAAGGAGCGCTACCTGCCCCCGATCCTGAGCGCCGAGGAGATCTGGTGCCAGGGCTTCTCCGAGCCCGACGCGGGCTCTGATCTCGCCAGCCTCAAGACCCGTGCGGTGCGCGACGGCGACGGCTGGGTGATCACCGGCCAGAAGGTGTGGACGAGCGGCGCCCAGTACTCCAAGTGGTGCATGCTCGTCGCCCGCAGCGACAGCGAGGTCGCCAAGCACAAGGGGCTGACCTACTTCCTGATGGACATGGAGCAGGACGGCGTGCAGGTCCGGCCGCTGCGCCAGATCACCGGCGAGAGCGAGTTCAACGAGCTGTTCATCGACGGCGCGCGGATCCCCGACGAGAACGTGCTCGGCGGCGTCGGCAACGGCTGGAAGGTGGCGCTGACGACGCTGATGAACGAGCGGTCGGGGCTCGCGTTCTTCCTCCAGGTGCGCCTGCGCCGGCTGCTGGACAAGGTCATCGAGGAGGCGGCGGCGCGCGACCTGCTCGACGACCCGGTCGTCGCCGACCGGCTGGGCGAGCTGCACCTCAAGGCCGAGGTCCTGCGCCTCACCGCCTATCGCGGGCTGACCGCGATCGAGAAGTACGGGCAGCCCGGGCCCGAGGGCTCGCTGACGAAGTGGATGTGGTCGGAGACCAACCAGCAGCTGACCCAGTTCGCCGCCGACCTGCTCGGTCCGACCGCGCTCGTCGCCGGCGGCCGCTGGTCGTATGAGCTGCTGCGCGCGCGGGGCAACTCGATCGAGGGGGGTACGACCGAGGTGCTCAAGAACATCGTCGCCGAGCGCGTGCTCGGTCTGCCCAAGGCCCGATAGGGGGAGCGAGATGGATTTCGACTTGACCGAGGATCAGCGCGAGATCAAGAACGTCGCCCGTGAGCTGCTGAGCGCCCGCTCGCCGTTCTCCAAAGTCCGCGCGGCGGTCGAGGGGGGCGCGTACGACGCCATCCTCTGGCACGAGATCGTCCACCTGGGCTGGCCGGGCATCGCCGTCGCCGAGCGCTACGGCGGCCAGGGGCTGGGCGCCGTCGAGCTCGCGGTGCTGCTGGAGGAGCTCGGCTACGCCTGCGCGGCCACGCCGTTTCTGTCGACCGCGCTCGCGGGCGCGCTGATCCAGGCCGGGGGCAGCGACGAGCAACGCGCGCGCTGGCTGCCGGGAATCGTCGCTGGCGAGCTGACCGCCGGCGTCGGCCCGGCGGGGCTGGTGATCGACGGCCACCGGGCGGACGTGGTCGTGCTGATCGACGGCGACGAAGCGCGGCTGCTGGCGGAGCCCGACTCCGAGCCGCTGCCGACGATCGACCCGACGCGCCGGTTCGCGGCGGTGTCCGATGCTCGAGAGGGCGAGCCGCTGGGCGCGGGCGTCGGCGCCCGCGCGCTCGCCGCGATCTCCGCCGAGGTCGTCGGCGTCTGCCAGCGGGCGCTCGACATGACGCTCGAGTACGTCAAGGAACGCCGCCAGTTCGGCGTCTCCGTGGGGTCATTCCAGGCGGTCTCGCACCGCTGCGCGCAGATGCTGCTGCACACCGAGAGCGCGCGCTCGACCGCGTACTACGCCGCGTGGGCGGCCGACGCCGAGCCCGGGCAGCTGGCGGAGGCCGCCGCCCTCGCCGCGGCCGCGGCGGCGACCGGGGGCCGCGAGGTCGCCGGCGGCGCGATCCAGGCCCACGGCGGAATCGGCTTCACCTGGGAGGCCGACGTCCACTGGCTCTACAAGCGCGCCGAGGTCGACCGGGCGCTGCTCGGCGGCGCCTCGCGCCACCACGCGGCCCTGGCCCGGGCGGCGGCTGCGCGGGTGGCGGCGACCCGGGGTGCGGTGGCCGCGGGGTAGCCGTCGTGGTGGCGTGATTGCAGCGACGAGGGATGCTGGCCCGCCCGGCGAACTGCGCCATGATCGCGAGCCAAGGAGTCACCGCATGAGCTATTTCCAGAGATCGGATCCCGGGCTGCAGGACGAGACCCGGTCCCAGCCCGCGTCGCGCCCGCGGTTCGCGGAGATCGCGGGCCGCGTCGGCGACTGGTTCGCCGGGGTCGACCACGTCCCCGCCGAGGAGGACGGCCGCGACCGGCCGGCCGCGCCGCGCTGGGCCGTCGATGACGACGACGGCACCGCGAGCTTCGACGTGCTCGCGGCCGAGCGCTCGTCGGTGTACGACGTCGCCCAGGACCTGGGCCGGGACGTTGGCCACGATGGCTATGAGGCCGCGGCCGGCGGGCCCCGGGAGCCCGAGCCTGAGCCCGAGCTCCAGCCCGACGAGGTGGCGCCGGCGTTTCCGCTGGCGCGCTTCGGATACAGCCGGGTGGCCGTCGACGCGCGCGTGCACGAGCTGGAGCGAGAGCTGGCCGAGCTGCGGGCGCAGGGCCGGCAGCAGCCGATCTCGATCACCGAGGAGATCGAGCGGATCGGCGAGCAGACCGCGTCGATCCTCGTTGTCGCCCACGATCAGGCGGGCGAGACGACCCGCCGCGCCCAGGAGCAGGCCGAACGCTGCATCGCCGACGCGGCGGCCAACGCGGTGGCGATGACCAACGATGCCAAGCAGCGCCTGCAGGAGCTCGACGCCGAGACCGAGGCGGTCTGGCGCGAGCGTGAGCGGCTGCTCGACGACGTGCGCACGGTCTCGGCCGCGCTGGCCACGCTGGCCGACGAGGCGTCCGATCGCTTCCCGGCGGCCGAGCCGCGCGGCTCGCACGCTGTCGTTGCCTCGGGCGCTGCGTCCCCGGACGCGGCCCAGGGCTCCGAGGCCGGCCCGGGCTTCGCAGGCCCGGGCTTTGCAGGCCCGGCGGGCTCGGGCTCGGGCACGGGCACCGGCACGGGGTCGGCTCCGGGGTAGGCGACCGGCGCGCGCGGCGCCCGGGCCCGGGTGCGCCGGCGCACGCCCGGGCGCGGTGCCCGACAATCCGTGGCGGCATGAGCTACCGCGAGCATGCGCCGACGGCCGCCCTCGGAGCCCCGGGCGCCCGGCTCGCGGCCGCGCTCGACGAGGCCGGCGATCCGGTCGCCGAGCTGCGCCGCTGGCTGGAGGCGCGCGCCCGGCTGGCGCCGGCGCCCGACCCGCTCGTGTCGGCGACGGTGACGCGGCTGGCGGCGGGCGCCGGCCGGCTCGACGCGCTCGCCGCCGCCCACGCCGGCGCCGGGCTCGCGCGCGCG
>JBELAG010000281.1:0-10954 GCA_049509055.1 Solirubrobacteraceae bacterium | reverse complement strand
GTGGTGTCCAACCCCGCGCTCGGACCGACCGACGCCGGCCTCGGGCTGTTCGCCGCGGGCGACGCCAACGGCGATGCCGCCGTCGTCTGGGTCCAGGGAATGGGGGCCGGCGCCCAGGTCGTCGCCGCCCAGCTGTATCAGGCCCCCGGCGGGTTCGTGCCCGCCTACGGCTTCAGCTACTCCCGGACCGCCGACCCGACGCTCGCCTGGTCGGGCGCCGCCGAGCTGTGGGGATCGCCGGTCTACACCGTCGACGTCGACGGGGCGCCAGCCGGGCAGACGACCGCGCTGAGCCTGACGCTGCCCGCGCCGCTCTCCAACGGGCGCCACAGCTACGTGGTGGCGGCCGCCAATCAGGCCGGCCTCGGCTCGACGGCCCCGGCGGCGACGGTGTTCGTCGACACCGTGGCGCCGCAGGTGTCGTTCGTCGTCACCGGCAAGCGGCTCGTCCACGCGGTCCTGCACATGCAAGCCACCTACACCGATGCGCCGGCGGGGGTCGTCACCCCTGCCCAGGCATCGGGCGTCAACTCGGTGACGGTCGCCTTCGGCGACGGCTCGAGCTACCGGATCACCCACGGCAAGTACCACGCCTACGCCCGCAAGGGCACCTACACGGTGACGGTGACCGTGACCGACCGGGCCGGCAACGTGACCACGGTGTCGCGGCGGATCACGATCCGGGCCAAGCCGGCGCCCAAACCCAAACCCAAACCCAAACCCAAGCGCCACGCCACCCGCCGGCGCCCGCGGGCCGCGAAAGTGCCGCGATGACGCCGCTGCCCAGCTTCACGCGACGGCGCTCAGCGGCCGATGCAGGCACTCGGCGCGAGCCGCGGATCGGTGAGCGTCACCACGCGCCACGGCCCGACGACGGCCAGCGTGTGCTCGACGGTCAGCCGCGGGTCGACCGCGGCCGGCCCGCCGATCGCGGCGGCGTGCGGGCCGATGAAATCGACCCCGGGGGCGCGCATCGACGTGCCGACGCGCTCCAGCGTGACGTGCAGCTTCCACGCCAGGGCGGTCTGACCGGAATGGTTGATCGCGACGAAGCTCGATCGGCACGGGAGCACACCGGCGTGCCCGCCGACCGCCGCGACCGCCCGGGTGAGCTCGTCGAGCAGCTGGACGCCCTGGGAGGCCTGGGTCTCGTCGGCGCGGGCGACGGCGATCTGGGCGGTGCTGAACGGGATGCACGCCGCCGTCAGCGCCGCCGCCACGCCGATCGTCACCCAGCGCCGCCACGCCGGCACCAGCGCGCCCGCCTGCCGGGCGAGCATCGCGATCCCGACGCCGCCGAGCACGCTGACCATCGCGGCCGCCGGCAGGAAGAAGCGCTCCAGGCCCGGGTAGCCGTCGAGCGTCTCGGCGACCACCACCACCCACCAGGCGACGATCCCGGCGGCGATCCACAGGATCGCGCGGTCGCGGTCGCGCCGCCAGCCGATGATCACCGCCGCGAGTGCGCCGATCAGCGCCGGGACGACCTGGTCGCGGTAGCCGCGCGTCACCACCGAGCGCAGCACGTCGGAACCCAGGTGGCCGTTGTAGTCGGCCGCATGGGTCGCCGCCAGGAACGGGTGGCCGGTCGTCACCCACGGCGGGACGAACCAGAAGAACGGCTGCGCCGCGAGTCCGGCCAGCAGCAGCAGGCGCATCCACGGACCGACGAACGCGGGGTCGCGAAACCACAGCCAGACCGCGTACAGGGCGAGAAACGGCCAGAACTCCGGGCGGATCAGGCCGGCCACGGCGCCGATCAGGAAGGCCTGCGTGCGATGGCCGTCGAGCAGGCGGTCGACGGCCCACAGCGTGGCCGCGGGGAGCATCGCCTCGGAGGTGCCGTGCAGGAAGTAGTACCACCAGTCCTGGTCGAGCCGGCCGGTGAGCGCGACGCCGATGATCGCCAGCACGCCGGCGAACGCGCCGGGCCAGCCGCCTCCGGTCAGCCGGGAGGCCAGCCGCCACGCCGCCACGAACCCGAGCAGCCCTCCGGCGCGGGCCGTGATCACCCACAGCGTCGGGGCGGCGGAGCCGAACAGGCCCCAGAACGAGGTGAAGATGACCGGCAGCGGCTTCCACGACGGCCCGCCGTTGACGACGAAGCTCAGATGCGGATCGAACACCTCGCGCCCCCACACGATCCACGACCACGGGTCGTAGCTGGGAACCGTCGGCAGGATCGCCGCCGAGATGGCGGCCAGTACCGTGCAGGCGATGACGGCGAGCACCGCAGGCGACCGCGGCGCCCGGCGCAGAGAGGTGATCAATGACGCTCCGTAGGACTCCCCGCAGCCGGCGCTGCCGGTCGTGGGCGGCCGCTGCTGCGGCGAGTCGACAGCTGACATCGGCGCTGCAGTGTAGCGGCGGGGTCCGCCGCCGACGCCACGCACACGATCGCCGCTCGGGCCGTCCGCGCGCGGCCGGGGTCGCCGCCCTGCTGGCCGTCGTGACGCTGGGGGTGGCGCTCGGCAGCGCCCCGGCGATCGCTCAGCCGGTCACCCCCTCCGTCGCCACGCCGCCCACGTACGGCGCGCTGTTCCGCGACGGCCCCGACGACCGCTGGCTGCTGGGCGGGACCTGGCTCTATGAAGCCGATCCGGGCAATGTCGGGGTCACCGACGGCTGGTGGCGCGACGTCGCCTCGACGACGGGCTGGTCGCCGGTCACCGTGCCGAACTCCTACAACGCCGGCGACTTCTCGGCCGCCAGCATGAATGGCTCGGTCGGCTGGTACCGAGTCGGTCAACTACACCGCCACCGTGTGGCTCAACGGCCGGTTGATCGGCAGCCATTCCGGGGCGTACCTGCCGTTCGAGTTCGACCTCAAGGGGGTCAGGACGGGCGTCAACCGACTGGTCGTCCGCGTCTCGGACATCCGTGGCGGGGGCGATCTGCCGCCCGGACCGAGCGGCGGCTGGTGGAACTTCGGCGGTCTCAACCAGGAGGTCTACCTGCGGTCGGTGCAGCGCGCCGATCTCGATCCCGTCGCGACGCCGGTCGTGATCCGACCGATTCTGCCCTGTCCCACCTGCGCGGCGACGATCCACGAGCAGGTGTCGGTGCGCAACGTCACCGCCGCGGCGCAGACCGTCGTCCTGCAGGGCAGCTACGGCGGCGCGAAGCTCGACTTCGGCGGCGACGTGATCGCGCCCGGTCAGACGTGGACCGCCCACGCGTCGGTGGTGATCCCCGACCCCCACCTGTGGGCGCCGGGGTCGCCGTATCTGTACCGGGCGACGCTGACGCTGTCGGATGCCGACGGGCGCAAGCTCGAAGGCTACGTCGACTACAGCGGCATCCGCAGCATCACCGTGACCGCCGGCGGGCAGCTGCTGCTCAACGGCCGCGTGCTCGACCTGCGCGGCTTCAATCTGCACGAGCAGAACATCGCCACCGGGGCGGCGCTGAGCACGGCTCAGCTGCAGGCGCTCGTCGGCTGGGTGCGTGAGCTCGGCGGGACGATCATCCGGGCGCACTATCCGCTCAATCCGCAGATCGAGGAGATGGCCGACGAGGACGGGATCCTGCTGTGGTCAGAGATCCCCGTCTACCAGGTCGCCACCCAGTACCTCACCCAGCCGACCTGGCTGGACCTCGCGCACGCGATGCTGCGCGAGAACATCCTCACCAACGAGAACCACCCCTCGATCCTGCTGTGGAGCGTGGGCAACGAGCTCACCACCCCGCCCCCCGACGCCGAGGCGCGCTACATCGCGGGCGCCACGGCGCTCGCCCATCAGCTCGATCCGACGCGACCGGTGGGAATGGCGATCTCCGACTGGCCCGGGGTCGCCTGCCAGTCGGCGTACGCGCCGCTCGACGTGATCGGCTTCAACGACTACTTCGGATGGTTCGACGCGGGCGGCGGATCGACCGACGACGAGTCGGCGCTGAGCCCGTTCCTCGACAGCCTCCACACCTGCTATCCGTCCAAGTCGCTGATGATCAGCGAGTTCGGCTCCGAGGGCAACTCCAACGGCGACCCGGAGGTGCGCGGCACCTACCAGTTCCAGACGGCGGCCGCGGCCTACCACCTCGCCGTGTTCGCGTCCAAGCCCTACGTCTCCGCCGCGATGTGGTTCGCGCTGCAGAACTTCGCCGCGCGGCCGGGCTGGGGCGGCGGCAACCCGTTCCCCGATCCGCCGTTCGTGGAGAAGGGCGAGATCGACCTGTACGGCAACCCGGTCCAGCCGCTGTTCTCCACGATCCAGTCGATCTACGAGGCGACCACGCAGATCGGCCCCCCGGTGACGGCGTCCCCTGCTACGCCGGGCGCGAGAAGCGGCAGCGCAGCAGCGTCGCGATCACGCGAAAGCCGTCGGTGGCGGTGAGCTTCTTGCCCTCCTCGGTGGCGCGCGCCCGGTAGTGCACCGGGACCTCGAAGATCCGCTCGCGCCGCTGCACGAGGCGGGCGGTGATCTCGGGCTCGATCGCGAACCCTGGTGAGGTCAGCGGCAGGCTCTGGAACAGGTCGGTCCTGATCATCTTGTGGCAGGTCATGATGTCGTGCAGGTACACGTTGAACAGCAGGTTGCAGGCGAGCGTGACGCCCTTGTTGCCGAGCACGAACAGGAACGAGTGGCTCGTGTACCCGTCGAACGCCCGGACGCCGAAGCATGCGTTGGAGCGGCCGTCCATCAGCGGCGGCATCAGCAGGCCCAGGTCCTCGGGGTCGTACTCGAGATCGGCGTCGAAGATCGCCGAGAACTCGCCGCGGGCGTGCCCGAGCGCGGTGCGGACCGCCGCGCCCTTACCCTGGTTGACCTCGTGCTCGAACAGCCGCACGCGCTCGTCCCAGTCGCGGCCGCGCAGGATCTCGCGCGTCCCGTCGGTGGAGCCGTCGTCGACCACGATCAGCTCGAACTCGCTCGGGAGCTCGGTCTCCAGCACCTCGATGATCGCTCGCTCGACGCGTTCGTGCTCGTTGTAGACCGGCATCAAAATCGACAGCATGTGAGGGTAACTCCGGGTCGGCTAGGCGGGCACCGCAAGGCACGGGCGCCCGCGAGACGCGAGGATGCTAGCGGACGTCGTCATCGTCGGAGAGGACCCTCAGATGGACTTTGCGGCCCACGGACTGCTGGACGGCATGGAAGGCGAGGAGCGAGCCCAGCGCGAGGCGCTGCTGGCGCGGCTGCACCGCGAGGGCTTCAGCGTCGGCGAGCTGACCCGGGCGGTGGCCGAGAACCGTCTCGCGCTGCTGCCGATCGACCGGATCCTGGGCGGCACCTACACCGCGGCCGAGATCGAGGCGCAGACCGGTCTGCCCGCGCGGACGATGATCCGCATCCGGCGCCTGCAGGGCCTGCCCGAGCCCGGGCCCGGCGACCGCGTGTTCTCCGACGAGGACATCGAGGCGGCGCGGTCGACCAAGCTGTTTCTCGACGCGGGCTTCGACGAGGAGCGCATCATCGACATCACCCGGGTGCTGGGCGAGGGTATGTCGCGGCTGTCGGCGACGATCACCGCCGCCTTCGCCGAGACGTTCCTACGTGCCGGTGAGGGCGAGGAGGACGTCGCCCTGCGCTTCGCCCACCTCGCCGAGCGCCTCACCCCGGCGCTGGCCCCGATCCTCGTCGCCGGCTTCAAGGCGCATCTGCGCGACAGCGTCGCCCGCGGGATGCTCGGGCCGACCGAGCTCGTGGCCGGCGACGTGGCCGGCGCGCAGGACATGGCGGTCGCGTTCGCCGACCTGGTCGGCTTCACGCGGCTCGGCGGTCAGATCGAGGTGCAGGAGCTCGGAACGCTGGCCGGCCGCCTGGCCCGGATCTCGGCCGCGCTCGCCGAGGCGCCCGTGCGCCTGGTCAAGACGATCGGCGACGCCGCGATGTTCGTCAGCCCCGAGCCGCGGCCGCTGGTGGCGGTGGGGCTGGCGCTGCTGGCCGCCTTCGAGGAGGAGGACCTCCCCAGCGTCCGCGTCGGCATCGCCTACGGCCCGGCGGCGATCCGCGTGGGCGACTACTACGGCAATTCGGTCAACCTCGCCAGCCGGGTCACCGGCGTCGCGCGGCCCGGCACCGTCCTGTGCACCAAGGAGGTCCACGACGCGGCGACCGACGCGTTCGCGTGGTCACAGGCCGGCCGCTACCGCCTCAAGGGCGTCAGCCGCCCTCTGACCCTGTTCCGCGCCCGCCGCCGGCGCCCCGGCGACGACTAGGAGATCGCGTGCAGGTCGATGACGAAGACGAGCGTCGAGTTGGCCGGGATCTTCGCCTGCGCGGTCGCGCCGTAGCCCAGGCTCGGCGGGATGATCAGCTCTCGCCGGCCCCCGATCCGCATGCCCGGGATCCCCTCGGTCCAGCCCTTGATCACCCCGGTCAGCGGGAAGCTGACGGGCTTGCCGGCGCCGTCGTTCCAGGAGGCGTCGAACTGCTTGCCGTTCTTGTAGAGGACCCCGACGTACTGGACGGTGACCGTCGAGGACGCCGTCGCGGCGGCGCCCGTGCCCTTGATCAGGTCCTTGATCACGAGCTTGGAGGGCGGCGCTCCCTTGGGGATCGGCACGCTCGGCTTGGTGTTGAGCGCGGCGGGCAGCGCCCCGGTCGTCGTGCTGGCCGCCGTCGTCGACGTGGCGGTCGTGCTGGTGGCGGTCACGGTGGTGATCGCCGCGGCGGTCGAGCCGGCCGAGGGGGCGAGCTGGACGCCGGGGGCGGTGGAGGTGCCGCAGCCGGCCAGCGCACAGGCGAGCGCGACCGCAGCACAGGTGAGTGTCGATGTCTTTCGCATGAGAGGGGCCGAGGGTAGCGGGACGGCTCAGCCGGCGATGCGCTCGAGCACGTCGGCGTCGACGTCGAAGTTGGCGTGCACCGCCCCGACGTCGTCGGATTCCTCGAGCATGTCGATCAGCTTCATCAGCCGAGCCGCCTCGGCCTCCTGGATCGGCACGCGCACCTTCGGGCGCTGGGTGACGTCGGCGCTCTCGATCTCGATTCCGGCGCCCGACAGCGCGGCGCGGACCGCGACGAGGTCCGATGGCTCGGCGATGATCTCGTAGACGTCGTCGTCGAGCACGATGTCCTGCGCGCCCGCGTCGACCGCGACCAGCAGGTCCTCCTCGTCGTAGCGCTCGGCATCGACGACGATCACCGCGCACTTGTCGAACAGGTAGGAGACCGAGCCGGGCTCGCCGAGGTTGCCCCCGTGCTTGGACAGCGCGTGGCGGACGTCGGCGCCGGTGCGGTTGCGGTTGTCGGTCAGCGCCTCGATCAGCAGCGCGACCCCGCCGGGCCCGTAGCCCTCGTAGAGCACGGTCTCGATCTGGTCGGCATCGACCCCGGCGCCCGTGCCCTTGGCGATCGCCCGCTCGATGTTGTCCTTGGGCATCGAGGCGTCGCGGGCCTTCTGCACGGCCAGCGCCAGCGACGGATTGCCGTCGATATCGCCCCCGCCCTCACGTGCGGCGACGGTGATCGCCCGCGTCAGCTTCGTGAAGTGCTGGCCGCGCCGCTGATCGACGACGGCCTTCTTGTGCTTGATGGAGGCCCATTTGGAGTGACCGGACATCGCAACAACTATAGGAGCAGGTGCAGCGCCGCCGGATGCTCGCGGTACCACTCGATCGTCCGCGACAGCCCCTCCTGAAGGCCGACCGCGGGCGTCCACCCGGTGCGCGCGGTCAGCTTGGCGGCGTCGATCCACTGGCGGTCGATCTCGCCGTGGGGCACCCCCTGACCGCGGATCTCCGGCGTCACCGATCCGCCCGCCAGCCGGCAGATCAGCTCCACGACGTCGCCGACACGGTGGGGCCGCCCGCCGCCGGCGTTGAACGCCTCGCCGCCGCCGTCCCCGCCCAGCAGCAGCCGCCAGATCGCCAGGTAGGCGGCGACCGCGTCCTCGACATAGAGGAAGTCGCGCTCCGGGCTGCCGTCGGAGCGGATCACCGGCGGGCGGCCCGAGAGCGCCGCCCCGACGGCCTCGGGCACGAGCCGCGAGCGGTTCAGGTCACCGCCGCCGTAGAGGTTGGCAAAGCGCGTCACGGCCACCGGCACGCCGAACGTATGCCAGTAGGAGCGGGCGATCAGGTCGGCGGCCGCCTTGGAGACGTCATACGGGAAGGTCGGGATCAGCGGCTGGGATTCGACGTAGGGCAGCTGCGGCTGGCGCCCGTAGGCCTTGTCGGAGGACGCCACGATGACGCTCGACACGCCATGCGCCCGGCAGGCCTCCATCAGGATCCAGGTGCCGCGGACGTTGGTCTCGAACGTCGAGCGCGGCGCGCGGTTGGCGGTGCCGACGAGCGTCTGGGCGGCGAGGTGGAAGACGCCGTCGATCTCGTACTCGTTGAGCGCCCGCGCGACGAGTCCCTCGTCGCAGATGTCGCCGCGGACGCTGCTCACCCGCCCGGCCAGGCCGAGCAGCTCGAGCGCGGTCGTCGCCGGCTGGTCGCGGGCGATCACCACGACCCGGTGGCCGCGCTCCAGCAGCGCCGCGGTCAGCCACGCGCCGAGCAGCCCGTGCGCCCCGGTGACGAGCGCGGCGCGCGGGGCGCTCACCGGTTCCACAGCTTCCACGGGGCGGGATCGGCCTCCCACAGGTCGTTGAGCAGCACCGAGTCCTTGTAAGTGTCCATGCAGTGCCAGAACCCGTCGTGGCGGAATCCGCGCAGGCTCCCGGCGGCGGCGAGGCGCTCCAGCGGCTCGCGCTCGAGCACGCTGTCGACCGCCAGCAGCTCGAGGACCGCGGGCTCCAGGCAGAAGAAGCCGCCGTTGATCCAGTGCTCGCTGCGGGGCTTCTCGGTGAAGCCACGCACCACGTCGTCGGCGTCGATCTCCGCCACGCCGAACGGCAGCTCGGGGCGCACCACGGTCATCGTCGCGGCGGCGCCGTGACGCCCGTGGTAGGCGAGCAGCGCGTCGAGGTCGATGTCGGCGACGCCGTCGGCGTAGGTCAGGCAGAACGGCCGCTCCCGCAGCTCGGCCGAGGCGTCGGCGGCCAGGCGCAGCCGGCCGCCGGTCGGCGTGTCCTCCCCGGTCGCCAAGCAGAGGATCTCGGCCTCGGCGGGCCAGGTCTCGTCCTCGACGAAGCGCCGCACCTGCTCGCCGCGATACCCGGTCAGCAGCAGGAAGCGGCGAAACCGCTGCGCGAGATAGATCTGGAGCACGTGCCAGAGGATCGGCCGGCCCCCGATCTCGACCATCGGCTTGGGAATCGAGCGCGTGTGCTCCTGCAGCCGCGTGCCGCGGCCGCCGCAGAGAATCACCACGCACGGTCTCATGGCGGCGGATTATCAGGCATCATCCCCGCCGGATGCCCGAGCTCCGCCATCCCGAGATCTTCAAGGCCTACGACATCCGCGGCCTGTACAGCGAGGAATTCGACGCCGCCACCGCGCACGCGATCGGCCGCTCGTTCGCCCGCGTGATCGGCGCGATGGAGCGCAAGTCGCCGGCCGAGTGCCGGCTCGGGCTCGGCCGCGACATGCGCCTCACCGCGCCCGAGATGGCCGCCGCCTACCGCGAGGGAATGGTCGCCGAAGGCGCGTCGGTGCTCGACGCCGGCATGGTCGGCACGGAGATGCTGTACTGGCTGGTCGGCTCCGAGGAGCTCGACGGCGGGCTGATGTGCACGGCCTCGCATAACCCCAAGGCCTACACCGGCGCCAAGCTGGTGAGCCGCGGCGCGCTCGCGCTGTCGGGCGACGCCGGCCTCGCCGAAGTCCGCGACCGCATCCACTCCGGGCTCGGCGACGCGCCGGGCGGGGGCGCGGTGACCGACGTCTCGTTCGCCCCGGACTTCCGTGCGGCGGCGCTGAAGTTCATCGACCCCGCGGCGGTCAAGCCGCTGCGGGTGGTCGTCGACGGCGGCAACGGGATGGCGGGGCCGATGATCGGTCCGCTGCTGCAGCGCCTCGGGCTGGAGCTGATCGAGGCCTACTGGAAGCCCGACGGCAACTTCCCCGACCACGAGCCCAACCCGCTGCTGCCGGAGAACCGCGAGTTCATCATGAGCGAGGTCGTCCGCCGCAAGGCTGACCTCGGGATCGCCTGGGACGGCGACGCCGACCGCTGCTTCTTCATCGACGAGCAGGGGGCGTTCGTCGACGGCGACTTCCTCACCGCGCTGCTGACCGAATCCTTCATGAGCAGAGAACGCGGCGCCACCGTTCTCTACGACGTCCGCGCCAGCCGCGCGGTCGCCGACGTCGCCGCCGCCGGCGGTGGCACGGCGCTGATGAACCGGGTCGGGCACGCGTTCTTCAAGACGCGGATGCGGGAGGAGCACGCGGTGTTCGGCGGCGAGGTCTCCGGTCACTACTACTTTCGCGACTTCTACTGCGCGGACTCCGGCACGCTGCCGGCGCTGCTGATCCTCGAGCTGCTCTCCAAGCGCGGCGCCACGATGTCCGAGCTGCTGGCGCCCTACCGGTCGCGCTACTTCATCTCCGGCGAGATCAACACCCGGGTCGATGACCCGCAGGCCAAGCTCGACGAGCTCGCGTCGCGGTACTCCGACGCCCGGCTGGGCCACCTCGACGGGGTTTCGGTCGACTACGACGACTGGCATTTCAACGTGCGCTCGTCCAACACCGAACCGCTGCTGCGCCTGTGCCTCGAATCGCTGCACTCGCTCGAGGACATGGAGTCCAAGCGCGACGAGGTGCTGGGCATCATCCGCTCGTGACGCCGAACCGGGCGAGCGCGAGCCAGGCCCAGGAATCACTGGCCGCCGCCGAGGCGGCCGGCATCCACTGCATCGCCGTGCAGACGCCGTTCCTCGTCGGGAGGGTCAACTGCTTCCTGATCGAGGACGAGCCGCTCACCCTGGTCGATACCGGTCCCAACTCCGGCACCGCGCTCGACGACCTCGAGCAGGCACTGCGCGAGCTCGGGCACCGGATCGAGGACCTCGGGCTGATCATCATCACCCATCAGCACATGGACCATCTCGGCCTGCTGGAGATCCTGGCCCGGCGCTCGGGCGCCGAGGTGGCCGCGCTCGACGTGCTCGGCCC
>JBELAG010000280.1:0-8233 GCA_049509055.1 Solirubrobacteraceae bacterium | reverse complement strand
GCCGTCGCGCTGGCGCTGATGCTCTACACCCAGGCCACGGCCGGGCTGTTCGCGGCCGGTGCCGCGGTCGCGCTCGCGCCCGTCTACCTGCTCAGCGAGGATCGCCGGCCGCTGCTGCGCGACGCCGCGCTGACCTTCGGCGGCGCCGCGATCCTCTACCTGCCGTGGCTGCCGACGACGATCCACCAGATCGCCGACGCCACCTCGCCGTGGCACTACGGGCCGCTGCTGGGCGGCGTGATCCCCGCCGATCTCACCGGCGGCTGGCGGGTCGACGTGACGCTGCTGGTGGCCGCGCTGGCCGGCGTGATCCCGCAGCTGACCCGTGACCGGCGGCGCACCCCCGAGGCCGTCGCGCTGTGGTCGCTGCTGGTGCTGGCGTTCGCCGCGCTGCTGATCGCGCGGATCGCCTCGCTGGCCGCCCCCGATTGGGCGTCGCGGTACTTCGCGCCGCTGCTCCCGGCGCTGCTGCTGTTCTGCGCCCTCGCCGCCGCCCGCGCGCGCGTCGTCGGGGTCGTCGCGATCGTCTTCTGCATCGCGTTCCTGGTCAACGCGTCGTCGTTCGCTCCGGCCTACAAGAGCGACATGAAGGACGTCAACGGCGAGCTCGGGGCGCGGCTGCACGCCGGCGACCTCGTCGTCGTCGCGCAACCCGAGCAGACCCCGCTGGCGTGGTACTACCTGCCGGCCGGCCTGCGCTGGGCCGACACGATCGGCCCGGTCGCCGATCCGAGCACGATGGACTGGTCCGGCGCCCAGCGCCGTCTGCAGGCCGCCGATCCCGCAGCGACGCTCGCACCACTGGTTGCTAGTCTCAAGCCCGGCCAGCAGCTGCTCTACGTACGTCCGTTGACCGAAGGCAAGAAGAACTGGACCGAGTCGTGGCCGCAGCTGGTGCGCCGTCGGTCAGCCCAATGGGGCCAGATCCTGACCGACGACGTCGCCGACGGAACGCTCACGGCGGTCGCGGTGGCGCCACACAACTACCGCGGCGCCTGCTGCATCGCCGACAGCGCAGTGCTCTACCAGAAGGCCTCCCCACACCACAGACGATGACCGACACCACTCCCACACCATCGACGCCGGCCGCCGCCGGGATCACCCCGGAGCGCCCCGTCGTCGTGCTCGGCGCCGGTCCCGCGGGCCTGACGGCCGGCTATCTGCTCGCCAAGCAGGGCAAGCCGGTGGTCGTGCTGGAGTCCACCGATGCGGTGGGGGGCATCGCCCGCACGCAGGTCCGCGACGGCTACCGCTTCGACCTCGGCGGCCACCGCTTCTTCACCAAGGACCGGGAGGTCGACGCGCTCTGGCATGAGATCATGAAGGAGGAGTTTCTCAAGCGCCCGCGGCGCAGCCGGATCTACTGGAACGACAAGTTCCTCGAGTACCCGCTCCAGGGCATGGACGTGATCCGCCAGCTCGGGCCGGTCGAGCTGACCCGCTGCCTGATCTCCTACGTGTGGGCGGCGGTCAAGCCCAAGGGCCGCGAGGACACCTTCGAGCAGTGGGTCTCCAACCGCTTCGGCAAGCGGCTCTATCAGCATTTCTTCAAGACCTACACCGAGAAGCTGTGGGGGGTCTCCGCCGACGAGATCCGGGCCGAGTGGGCCGCCCAGCGGATCAAGGGCCTGTCGTTCTTCAGCGCCGCCCGGGCCGCCTTCTTCGGCAACGAGGGCAACAAGATCAAGTCGCTGATCTCGGAGTTCAACTATCCCCGTTACGGGCCCGGGCAGATGTGGGAGCAGATGACCGCCGACATCACCGCGCACGGCGGCGAGGTGCGCCTCAACGCCCCGGTGACGAAGCTGACCGTGAGCGGCGGGCGCGTCATCGAGGTGATCGCCGGCGGCGAGACCCTGACCCCCTCGCACGTGATCTCGTCGCTGCCGCTGCGCACGACCGTCGGGATCACCGAGCCCGAGGCCCCGCTGGCGGTGCGCGACGCCGCTCAGGGCCTGCGCTACCGGGAGTTCCTCACCGTGCTGCTGGTGATCGACGGCGATGACCCGTTCCCCGACAACTGGATCTACATCCATCAGCCCGGGGTGCAGGTCCTGCGCATCCAGAACTTCAAGTCCTGGAGCCCGTTCATGGTCCCGCCGGGCAGCGACGCCTCGTCGCTGGGGATGGAGTACTTCTGCTTCGAGGGCGACCAGCTATGGAACATGAAGGACGAGGACCTCGTCGCGATGGCCGGGCGGGAGATCGAAAAGCTGCACCTCGCGTCGGCGAGCACGGTCCGGTTCGGCTTCGTCGAGCGGGTTCACAAGGCCTATCCGATCTACGACGAGCGTTACGGCGAGCGGGTGCGCACGATCCGCGGCTGGCTGGAGACGATCACCAACCTCACTCAGGTCGGGCGCAACGGCCTGCATCGCTACAACAACTCCGACCATTCGATGCTGACCGCGATGCGCGCCGTCGACAACATCCTGCTCGGCACCCACCACGACATCTGGGCGGTCAATGTCGAGAGCGTGTACCACGAGGAGCATCAGGAGAACGAGGACCCGTATCGCAAGACCCCTGACACGCCGGCGATGGAGCAGCCGCTCGCTTCGGAGCGGTGAGGCCGGAGGCGGGGCCATGCTCGCGCGCCGACAGGCGCTCAGCCTTGCGTTGACGATGCTGCTGGCGGCGGCCGCGCCGACCGGCGCGCTCGCGGCGGCAACGGCTCACGCCGCCAAGACGCCGGCTCACGCCGCCGCCACGCCGACCGCGACCGCCGCCGCCACGGTCTCCTCCCCGACCGTGACCCCGACCCCGACGGTCGGGTCCAGCCCGCTGTCGGGCATCAGCCCGCTCGCGCCGGTTCCGACGACGACGAGCACCACCCCGACGGTCATCAACACGACGACCGCCAGCTCGGGCTCGAGCACGCTCAGCAGCGGCAGCGCCCTCGTGATCGTCGTCGGCGCCGTCGTCGTCCTGCTCGGGATCGCGTTCTTCATCCGGCGCGACGCCCGCCGGCGGGCCCCGGTCCGCGCGGCTGCGGCCGCCGCCGGACGCGGCCGGCCGGGCTCCAAGGCGGCGCCCAAGCCGCGCAAGCTGAGCCCCGCCGAGCGCCGCCGGCGCAAGCGCGGGCGCTCCCGGCGCTGACCTCCCCGCGCTGAACCCCCTCATTCAGCGGCCTCCTCGCGCGCGAGCAGGCGCTTGGCTCGCAGCAGCTGGCGCTCCACCGTCCGCATGCTGTCGCCGGTCTGCGCCGCGATCTCCGCGTAGCTGAGCCCCAGCGTCTGCAGCCACACCAGCCGCTGCTGGCGCTCGGGCAGCGCGCGGATCGCCTCCAGCCGCGCGCGCTGGGCGACGAGGTCCTCGAGCGCCGTGGTGGCGCCCGGCGGCGCGATCTCACCACCGCCGAGCTCGAGCAGGCCGTCGAGCGACACGTCGCGATGCTGGCGTCGCAGGAGCTTGTAGGCCTCGTGCACCGCGGTCGCCACCAGCCAGGCCTGGGCGGTGTCGTTGCGCACCCGAGGCCGGTTGTGGAGCAGGCGGATCCACGCGAACTGACACGCGTCCTCGATCACCGGCTCGGGCGCGTGCACGCCCGCGCGAACCAGCCGCCGGACGCGCTCAGCGCGATCCGCGTACAGCTCGCCCACCGCCTCGGCGTCGCCGAGCACTCCGTCCGCTCCAACCACCGCGGCCGCTTCCATCGCGATCTCCCTTCCACTTGAACCTAATTGAGACTATTTATTTACATAAGAGCCTAGCAGTCTCGCCTGTCATTGGCTAGTCTCCATTCATCTTATTTGGCTCAATTAGATTCAAGGAGGACAGGATGGTGATCAGTCGAGTTGTCATTGCGGTGACGGCCGCCCCCGACCTGCGCGATCTGCCGGGCAGCAACGTCCTGCAGCAGCTGGTCGACGGCGCGCAGGCGTGGTCGCTGGTGATCGCCCTGCTGGGAGCGTTCATCGGCGCCGGCCTGTGGGCGGTCGCGGCGCACAGCCACAACCACCATTACGCGGCCCGCGGGCGGATGGCGGCGCTCGTGTCCGGCGCATCCGCGCTGATCGTCGGCGCGGCACCGGGCCTGATCAACTTCTTCGAGCACCTCGGGACGACGGCGCGGTGACCCGGATCGCCACCACGATCGCGGTCCTCGCGGCATGCATCACGATCGCCGGCGCCACCGTTCCCGCCACCGCGTCGGCGAGTGTCGCCGGGACGCTGTGCACGCTGACCGGCCTGGTCAGCGGCGTCGCGGGGAAGCTGTGCTCGGCCGCCGGTGACGCCGGCAAGGCGCTGGGCGCGGGCCGCAAGCTGCTCAGCGGCCATCTCGGCGGGGCGGTCAGCGCGCTCACCGGCGGCGGCGCCGCCAAGACCGGCGGTCGCGTCGCCGGCCTGGCGGCGACCGCGAACGTGATCGGCGCCACCACCCACCCCGACCTGGAGAGCACGTGGTTCTCGGCGTCCTACTGGCGGATGGCGGCGGTGTCGGCGCTGTTGACGATGCCGTTCCTGTTCGCCGCGGCCGTCCAGGCGATGCTGCGCTCCGATCTCGGCCTGCTACTGCGCGCCACGTTCGGCTATCTGCCGCTCGGCCTGCTGGCGGTGGCGATCGCCGCGCCGGTGACGACGCTGCTGCTCGCCGGCTCCGACGAGCTGTCGGCGATCGTGTCCTCGGCCTCGGGGTCGGGCGGGGGGCGCTTCCTCGACGACGCGAGCGCCGCCATCGGGTTGCTGACGCTGCCCAGCGGCTCGCTGTTCCTCGCCTTCTTCGTCGGCCTGCTGACGATCGCGGCGACGATCGCGCTGTGGGTCGAGCTGCTGATCCGTGACGCCGCGGTGTACGTGATCGTGCTGATGCTGCCGCTGTTCTTCGCCGCGATGGTGTGGCCGGCGCGGCGGGTGTGGGCGATCCGCGCCGTCGAGACGCTCGTCGCGTTGATCCTCTCCAAGTTCGTGATCGTCGCGGTGCTCGCGCTCGGCGCCGCGGCGCTCGGCCACAGCGTGCTCCCCGGCACCGCGGCCTCGCTGGCGGGCGTGACGCTCGTGCTCCTGGCCGCCTTCTCGCCCTGGGCGCTGCTGCGGCTGCTGCCCCTGCACGAGCTCGCCGGGGCGGCCGCCGCGGGCCTCGGCGCCCCGCCGGCGGCGCAGCTCGTGCTCGCGGGCCAGCGGGGCTGGGTCGCCACCGACGAGGCCGAGCGCGTGGCCGCCGAGATCCCGGAACGGCTGCGCGCCTTCACCTCGGCCGCCGATCGCGCGCCGGACGCGGATGACGGCGCGACGGAGGGCGAGATGGAGTTCGGACACGCCGTCGGCGCCGGCCTCGGTCGGGTCGCGGCCGAGGGCGCCGGCGGCACGGCGCCCTCGGCCCCGGCCGAGCCCGACGCCGCGCCCGCCGGGGCGCCCGCCGGGGCGCCCGCGCCCGCGGCGGAGCCGGGCCCCGCGGGCACGACCCCGGCCGCACAACCGCCGCCGGCGCAGCGCCGGCCGGGCATGGAGGCCCCCTTCCAGATCCCCGACGACGAGCTGCCGACGCTCACGCTCGACGCCAGCGGACTCGCCGGCGAGCCGCCGCTGCTTCACGCCCTCCCCTGGAGCGACCCCCCGGACCTCGGTGACGACCCGCTGGCGCCGGTCGACGAGGATCCGCGATGACCGGCGAGCGGCTGACGTACACCTTCGGGCCGCTGGAGCGCCGCGGGATCCTCGGCCCGCTACGTGCCCCCCAGGTCGCGGCGCTGGCCGGCGCCGTCGCAGCCGCGATCGCGGCGATCGACCGCTCGCCATCGGCGACGTCGGCGCTGGCCGCGGTGATCGTGATCGCGCTCGCGCTCGCCGCCGCGTTCGCCCCGCTGGCCGGCGCGACGTTGCTGGACTGGATCCCGCTGTCGGTTGCGTTCTGGGGCCGGCGCGCGGCCCGCCGTGGCCGGGAGCGCTCGCCGGTGGCCACCGCGGGCATGCTCGCCGGGGCGATCCGCCGCGCGGGCCTGATCCCGCGCGATCCGACGGCCCGGCCGCCGCGGCCGCTGCACGGGGTCAGGCTGGCCGCCGCCGACTACGGCGAGCGGCCGATCGGCGTCCTGTCGGAGCGGTCGGGCCGGCGCGTGACCGCCGTTCTGGCCTGCCGGGTCGGCGCGTTCTCGCTGCTGGACGCCGATGCTCAGGAGCGGCGGCTGGCGCGCTGGGGGCTCGTCCTGTCGGGCGCGGCCGGGACCGCCGTGCGGCGGATCCAGTGGATCGAGCGAACGGCGCCCGCCCAGGGCGACCAGCTGGCCCGCTGGCTGCACGACGAGCGCGATCCGGCCGTGCCGTTGCGCGGCACGCCGATGATCGAGTCCTATCTGGAGCTGATCTCCTCCAGCGCCCGCGTCACCCAGGAGCACGAGATCCTGCTGGCCGTCCAGGTCGATGCGCGCGGCGTGCGCGACCGCGGTGCCGGCGGGGTCACCGGAGCGCTGGTGGAGGAGGTCGAGCGCGTCGCGCAGGGGCTCGAGGCGGCCGAGGTGACCGTGCTCGGGGCGCTGAGCCCGGGACAGCTGGCGCGCACCCTGCGGACGGCGTATGACCCCTACGCCCGGGCCGAGCTGACGGCGTTGGAGGCCGCCGATCCGGAGCGCGACGGGCTGCGCGAGGTCAACGCCTGGCCGCAGGGGACGCGCGAAGCCTGGGATCACTACCAGTCAGACGGCGCGCTGCACGCGACCTACTGGATCGGAGGGTGGCCGCGGATCGACGTGTCGGCGATGTTCATGGACGCTCTGCTGGGCCGCTCGGGCGCCGTCCGGACGGTCGCGGTCAGCTTCGAGGCGCTGGCCCCGGCCCGCTCCACGCGTGAGATCGAGGCGGCGGTCACCCGCGACCGCGCCGACCGCGAGCTGCGGGCCCGCTTCGGTCAGTCCGAGACCGCCCGCCAGCGCCAGGCGGCGGACGCGACCATGCGCCGCGAGGCCGAGCTCGCCTCCGGCCACGCCGAGGTGCGGCTGAGCGGCTTCATCACCGTGTCGGGCCGCGACCGCGACGACCTGCGGCGCGGCGCCTCCGAGGTGCTCGAGCACGCCGCGCGAGCGCGGCTGGAGCTGCATCGCCTGTATGGCCAGCAGGCCGACGCGTTCACCTTCACGCTGCCGCTGTGCCGAGGGCTGCGATGAGCCCGCGCGGCGCCGAGCGTCCGGGGCACCGCGTGACGACCCGCCACGCCCAGGCGATCTACCCGTTCGTCAACGCCGGCGGGCTCGGCGGCCGCGGGGTGTTCATCGGACGCGACTCGGGCGGCGGCGCGTTCTGCTTCGATCCCTGGGTCCTCTACAGCGAGGGAACGCTCGACGATCCCAACGTGATCGTGCTCGGCAAGCTCGGCCAGGGCAAGAGCGCGCTGGTCAAGACCCTGCTGTGGCGGATGCTGCTGTTCGGACGCCGCGCCTTCGTGCTCGACGTCAAGCGGGAATACGGCCCGCTGTGCGACGCGGTCGGCGTGCGGCCGATCTCGCTCGTGCCCGGCGGCGGCGTGCGGCTCAACCCGCTGGCCTCGCACCCCGAGGAGCACGCGCAGCTGGAGCTGCTGCGCGCGGTCACCGTCACCGCGCTCGGCGGCTCGCTCACCCAGCTGGAGGCCGGCGCGCTGCGCGAGGCGCTGCGCGTGGTGCGAGCCCGCGGCGGCGGCGAGCCGACGCTCCCCGAGGTCGCCGCGGTGCTGTTCGCGCCGGTCGCCGAGATGGCCCAGCGACTGCAGACGACGCCGGACCGGCTGGCCGCCGACGCCCGCCGCGCCGCGCTCGCGCTCCAGGATCTGTGTGAGGGACCGCTGCGCGGCATGTTCGACGGCCCGACGACGCCGGGACTCGACCTCGACGCCAGGCTGCTGGTGCTCGACCTGCATGCCGTCCGCGACTCGCCGGCGGTCGGCATCCTGATGGCGTGCGCGACGGCGTGGATCAGCGCGCTGCTGGCCGGCGCCGCGGAGCGCCCGGGCCGCGAGCGGCTGATCAACGTCGCCGACGAGTCGTGGAAGATCATCCAGCACGCCGGGCTGGGCGAGTGGTTTCAGTCCAACTTCAAGCTCGCGCGCCAGTTCGGCGTGATGAACCTGGTGGTCCTGCACAAGCTGGCCGATCTGCAGGCCGCGGGCGACGCCGGTTCGCGCGCGGCGCGGATCGCCGAGGGCCTGATCGCCGACGCCTCGACGCGGATCGTCTACCACCAGGACGAGAGCCAGGTGGAGCTGACGCGCTCGCTGCTGGGGCTGTCGCGCAGCGAGGCGCGGCTGATCTCGATGCTGTCCGCC
>JBELAG010000028.1:0-29094 GCA_049509055.1 Solirubrobacteraceae bacterium | reverse complement strand
CCGTGGCGGTAGCCGGCGATGTCGCTGTCGAAGACGTTGAGGTACTCCGGATACATCGCCAGCGCGCCGGTGTCGAGCGCCTGCACCGTGACCTCGGTCGGGCCGATGTTCTCGTCGAGGTTGACGTTGAAGCCCTGGGCCTGGAGCGCCTGCAGGTAGAGCTGGCCGAGCACGAACTGCTCGGTGTAGTTCTTGTCGCCGATCGTGACCACCGGCTTGCCGGTGCCCGGCAGCGCCGGGGCGGTCGAGGTCCCGGTGCCCGACGCGGTGGCGGTCTGGCCGGCCGCGGTGCCGGTTGCCGTCGCGGCGCTGGTGCCGCTGCTGGCTTTCGGCCCGGCGGTCGAGCCGCAGGCGGCGCACGCCAGGGCGAGCGCGGCGATCACGGCGAGCGCCCGCGGACGGGCGCAGCGGGTCTGTCGAAGGGGTCGTGTGGGGGACATGCCGGCGGCTGAGGAATGCGATCCTAGTGTCACCCGTCAGCGAGTGGGTGCAGACGCCGGGGGACCGCTACACGCCGGCCGCCCGGCAGGCCCCGGCGTGGGCGGCGAGCTCCAGCTCGTCGTCCAGGGGCGCCGGAGGCGCCGACAGCGTGAGCGCGGTGGCGATCAGCCAGTCGGCGAACCACGCGTTCTTGGGCAGCAGCGGACCGTGGAGATAGGTGCCGATCACGGTGCCGCGCCGGACCCCCTCCAGCCCGTCGCGCCCGTTGTTGCCGTGGCCCTTGAGCACCCGGCCCAGCGCGGTGGCGCCGGGACCGAGGTGCGTGCGTCCACCGTGGTTCTCAAAGCCCGCCAGCACCCGCCGGTCGCCCGGGTCCAGCTCGACCTCGATCGCGACGTTGCCGATCAGCCGCGGCCCGTCGGCGCGGACGGTCTCGAGGTCGACCAGCCCGACCCCGGGCAGCGTCTCGTCGCCGAGCTGATAGGAATGGCCCAGCAGCTGGTAACCGCCGCAGACGGCGAGGATGACCGCGCCCCGGGCGGCGGCGGCGTGCAGGTCCTCGCGCTTGCGCTCGGCGAGATCCCGGGCGCACAGGCGCTGGTCGGAGTCCTGACCGCCGCCGATGTAGTACAAGTCCGCGCCGTCGGGGTCCAGGCGCTCGCCGAGATCGCTGCGACCGAGCGAGAAGCCGAGCCCGCGCCAGCGGCAGCGGCGCTCGAGCACCAGCAGGTTGCCGCGGTCGGCGTAGATGTTCATCAGGTCGGGGTACAGCGCGCACACCCGCAGCTCGTGGTCAGGCAGCGAACACCACCACCGTGCTGCCCACATACTCGTCGGTGGGGGCGATCGTCGCGCGCCCGGCGCGGCGCAGGCCGGCAGCGGCCCCCTCGCGCTCGAGCGTGTCGGGGTCCAGCCGGTCCAGCCGGATGACGTCGCGCTCCACCGCGTGCGCGCCCGTGGGGGTCACCGTCTCGCGGCGGCGCTCGAGGATCCAGGCGTCGCCGGCGTCGCGGACCGCCGTCGGGCGGCTGCTGTACACGGTCCCGTCGACCTCGCGCACGTCGGGCAACGGGCCCGGCAGCCCGTCGGTCACGTCGAACGGCTCGAGCTCGTCGGCGATCGCGATCGCCAGCCGCCCGCCGGGCCCGAGGTGGTCCCGGACGCACGCCAGGCACCCTGCGCGCCCCTCGGCGCCGCCCAGCAGCTGGATCGTCTGCATCGGCATGATGCACAGCGCGAACGTCGCGCCCAACGAGAACGAGCGGGCGTCGGCGACCAGCGTGCTGACGTCAAGACCGCGGGCGCGGTCGCGCAACGGCTCGAGCAGCTCGTCGTCGATGTCGATCGCCGTGACCGCGTGCCCGGCGCCGGCGAGCTCCAGCGTCACCCGTCCGGTGCCCGCGCCGATGTCGAGCACGGGGTCTCCGCAGCGGTCGGCGAGCGCGCGCCAGAAGGCGAGATCCTCGGTGTAGGAGCCGCACTCGAGGTCGTGCCAGATCGCCTTCACGGCGCCCCGCTCCTCACCGGCGAGCCCGCCCGGGACCAGAACGCCGCCACATGACCGCGCCGCTGCAGCTCCTGGCGCAGCTCGAGCAGGGCGGTGTAGGTCGGCAGCGCGAACAGGCGCCCGTCGGCGGCCGCGTCGAGCGCCTCGTCGAGCGCCGCGCCGAGGTCGGAGACGACCTGCAGCCGGTCGGCGGGGACACCGGCGTACTTGTAGCGCAGCGCCAGCTCGGCGGCGCGCGTGCCGGCGCAGGTGACGCGCGCGACGCGATCGGCGACCAGCTCGAAGTCGGCATCCCAGATCCACGACACGTCGCGCCCGTCGGCGGTGCGGTCGTTGAGGATCCCGAGCAGATTGAGCTCCCCCGGCTCGAGCGCGAGCGTGCGCAGGATCTCGTTGGCGCCGGCGGGGTTCTTGATCAGCAGGATCGACAGCTCGCGGTCGCCGATCGCCACCCGCTCGGCGCGTCCGAAGGCGGCGCTCACCCCCTCCAGGCCGGCGACGATCGCCTCCAGCCCCGCGCCGAGCGCCAGGCACAGCGTGGCGGCCGCCAGCGCGTTGTAGACGTTGTAGAGCCCCGGGAGCGGGAGCGAGACGGCCGCCGAGCCCGCCGGGGTTCGCAGCTCGAAGGTCGCGCTGCGGGTGCCGTGCAGCTCGATCCGCTCGGCGGCGACCGACGGCTGCGGCCGCTCCTGGCCGCACGAGGGGCAGTGGTAGACCCCGAGATGGCCGAGGTAAATCGCCTCGTACACGTACGGCGACCCGCAGCGGCGGCAGCGCTTGGAGTCCGACGCGTGCTGCATCTCGGGGGTCGCCATCGCCCGGTCCTCGACGCCGAAGAACAGCGCGCCGGGGTGCCCGCGGCCGAGGTCGGCGATCAGCGGATCGTCGGCGTTGCACGCCAGGCGGGCGCTCGGCGCCAGCCCGGCGACGGTCGCCGCCCAGCGGTCGGCGATCGTCTCCAGCTCGCCGTAGCGGTCGAGCTGGTCGCGAAACAGGTTGCCGAGCGCCATCGCGCGCGGATGCAGCTCGGGCGTCACCCGGTCCAGCCAGAACTCGTCGACCTCGAACAGTCCCAGGCGCCCGTCGATCCGGCCGCCGCGACGGGCCGCCGACAGCAGCGTCGAGGCGACGCCGCCGGCCATGTTGGCGCCGGCGCGATTGTGGACGAGCGTGGCGCCGTCGCGCTCCAGCACGCTGGCCGCCATCGCCGCCGTCGTCGTCTTGCCGTTGGTGGCCGAGATGATCGCGCAGCCGTCGGTCAGCCGCGCGGCCAGGCGCTCGATCGCGTGGGGCTCCAGGCGGGTCAGCACCTTGCCGGGCAGGCTCGTGCCGCCGCCGCGGCCCGCGCGCCGGGCCAGCTCGCCGACCGCTCGCGCGGCGGCGATCTTCGCGTCGAGGACGGTCACGCCGGCTCCGGCACGAGCGTCCGCACGGCGCCGGACAGCACGCTCACGGTCACCGGCAGCTCGGCGATCGGGTCGCCGTCGGCGTACATCGTGAACGGCCGCGAGGCGGCGATCTCGATGCGGCTGCAGCGCAGCACCTCGACCCCGGCGCGCCGGACGTGCTCGCCCTTGAACACGGTGGGCAGCAGCGCCATGAAGCGCAGCCTGGCGATCGCGGGGATGATCACGACGTCGAGCCGGCCGTCCTGCAGCGACGCCTCGGGTGCCATCATCATGCCTCCACCGTAGAACCTCGAGTTGGCGACGGCCACCGAGTACCCGGTGAGCTCGCGGGTGACACCGCCGTCGACGCTCACGATGAACGTCGCCGGGCGCCAGCCGGCGAGCGCCCGCAGCGCGCCATAGGCGTAGACGAGGTTGCCCCGCACGATCCTGGACTGGTTGGCGATCCGGTTGGCGTCCGAGTCAAAGCCGCAGCTCGCGATCCCGATGAACGTCCGCGTGCCGACCTGACCGAGGTCCAGCGCCCGGACCGATCCGGTGGCCAGCACCCCGCACGCGGTGATCGGATCGAGCGGGATCTCGAGCATCCGCGCGAAGTCGTTGCCGCGACCGCCGGGCAGGACCCCGAGCACCCCTCGGGAGTCGCGCAGCGCGTCGGCGACCGCGCCGATCAGCCCGTCGCCGCCGAACGCGACCGCGGTCTCGTCCGCCGCGACCGCCGCCCGAGCCAGCTCGCGAGCGTGATCGAGACTGCGGGTCGGCTCGACGTGATGGCGCAGGTCGAGCGCGTCGAGCGCGGCGCGCACGCCGGGAAGGGCGCGACCCGCTCGCCCGCCGCCGGCGAACGGGTTGACGATCAGCGACAGCGTCACGCCGCGACCAGCGCGTACAGGTTCTCGGCGATCGCCACCGGCCGCGGCGATTCCGCGGCGTCGGCCATCGCGCGGGTCGTGACTCCGGTGAGCACGATCGCCCCGTCGAGCCCCGCGCCCGCGGCGCCGCCGAGGTCGGAGTCGAGCCGGTCGCCGACCATCAGCGCCCGGCCGGGGCCGAGGCGATCCAGCGCGGTCTCGAAGATCGTGGGCTCGGGCTTGCCGACACTGCGCGCGGTGCGCTGCGTGGCGTACTCCACCGCAGCGACGATCGCCCCGGTGCCGGGCCACATGCCGTCCTGTGCGGGAAAGATCCGGTCGCGGCCGGCGACGATCATCTCGGCCCCGCCGAGCACCGCCTGGGTGGCGAGCTTGAGCTCGCCGAAGTCGAACTCGTCGTGGCCGGCGATCACGACGATCTCGGCGTGGGGCGCCCGGTCGGTGCCGTTGACGATCCGCATCCCGGCGTCGGCGACGTGGCGGAAGACCGCCGCGGACCCGATCACGTACGCCGGGGTGCCCTGCCGGCGGCCGGCGAGGTCGTACTGGATCGCCGAGCCGACCGTGACGATCTCCTCCAGCGACGCCTGCAGCCCCAACGACCACAGCTTGCGCACGTACTCCTCAGGGGCCAGGCGGCTGGCGTTGGTCACGAACGCGATCCGCCGCCCGCCGCTGCGCAGCAGCGCCAGCGCCTCGCGGGCACGCGGCGTGAGGACGTCGGCCACCCACACGCAGCCGTCGAGATCGAGGAGCACGTGGTCATAACCGGTGAGGAGGGGAGAGAGCGGCATGGTCAGGCGCGGGGAGCGTCGGTCACCAGTGTGCCCGGTCGGCCGCGAATCCTCGTCCAGACAGTAGAAGCCACGGATGGCTGCCGCGACGACGTGCTCAGCGGCGCTGCGACACGCGTCGAGCCGGTCTGGACGCCGGGGGTCGAACACCCGTCCATGAGCGACGCGCGGCCGAAATGGACGAATAACCGACCGGATTAAGGTTGATTTGCCGGCGAATTCCGTGCACCATGGAAGACGCGGCAAGTTGGCGCCGGGCCTTCGAAAACACGGCGCCAACCCACCCCCTAGTGCCTGTCCACACCCTCACCGAGACGAAGGAGGTCGACATGGGCTTCAAGGGTTGCTGAGAAACGAGATCGCGGAGGGGTTCGTGTGAAGGCGGCCCCTCCGCTTCTGTTCGCTCCGGTTATCGTCGACCATGAGCGTGGTTTTCAGTGTAACCGCTGAATCTGGACGTTTGGGCAGGATCTACGTACAAAGCCCCTACCCGCTTTGATTCAATTTTGAGGTATCGCGGTCGATCAGCCTTGTCATGGAAGGGCACGCGACACAGCAGCCGCCCGCCGGGCTCAGACGCCTCCGTACCGCCGTTCAATGCCTGCTGATCGCGGCCGCTGCGACCGCGGCGGCGCTCACGTCGGGCCTTGACCACTGGCGCCTGCTGCCGCTGGCGGTGATCGCCACGTTCACGATCGTCAGCGACCTGACCGCGGTGCGACCGGCATCGGTCACGTTCTGGATCTCCGGCAGCTTTCTCGGCGTCGTGCTCGCCGCAGTGCTGCTCGGTGGCGGTCCGGCGGCGCTGCTCGGCGTCGCGACGATCTCGATCGGTTGGCTGCACTCGCGCGAGGCGGCTGAGCACTTCCGTAACAACCTGCTGACGTTCGCGTGGTTCCCGCTCGTCGCCGGCAGGCTGTTCGCCGAGGTCACCTCGATCGCGCACGTCGGCCCGCGGACCGCCGCCTACTACCTGTTCGTGTTCGCCGCGTTCGTCGTCGCGCTGATGCTCAACTTCGCGGGCGTGGCGACCCACCAGCGGCTGACGCGGCGATGGTCGGTGGTCCAGCAGGCGCGCGAGATGCTGATCCCGGTCCTGCCGGCCGAGCTGTTCTCGGCGCTGCTGACGCTCGTCGCGGTCTACATCGCCGTCCACCTCAGGACGCCCGGGTTGGTGCTGTTCGGACTGGTGGTGATCATCTTCCAGTACCTCGTCGGCGAGCTGCTGACCTCCAAGCGCCGCAGCGAGCTGCTGCAGCGGGTGGCGACGACCGACGAGCTCACCGGCCTGGCCAACCGCGAGCGCTTCGGCGACGCGGTGCAGGAGCGGATCACCGTGGCGCGAGCGACCGAGGCGGGCTTCAGCGTGCTGCTGATGGACCTCGATCGCTTCAAGGAGATCAACGACACGCTCGGTCACCACTACGGTGACCTGCTGCTGAGCGACCTCGGCCCGCGGCTGGTCGAGGCGATCGGCGAGGGCGGCCTCGTCGCGCGGCTCGGCGGTGACGAGTTCGGGATCCTGCTGGCCGAGGAGGCCGACGATCCGGCCGTGCTCGACGCGGCGCTGACCCGGCTGCTGCGGTGCGTCAGCTCGCCGTTCGCGTTCGACGAGCTCGCGCTGGAGGTCGGGGCCAGCGTCGGCGTGGCGCGCTTCCCCACCGACGGCGAGGACTCGCACGCTCTGCTGCGGTGCGCCGACGTCGCGATGTACGCCGCCAAGGACGCGCAGACCGATTTCAAGATCTACAGCGCCGAGCAGAATCAGCACTCGATGCGGCGGCTGAGCGTGCTGTCCGACATCCGCCACGCGCTCGCCTCCGACCAGATCGTCGTCCACTTCCAGCCGATCGTCGACGTCGGCAAGCGCACGGTGCGCGGCGCCGAGGGCCTCGTGCGCTGGGAGCATCCCCACCATGGGCTGATCGGACCGGGGGCGTTCGTGGCCACGGTCGAGCAGACCGGGCTGATCGGCCCGCTCACCCGCCACGTGCTCGAGCGCTCGATCTCCGAGTGCGCCCGCTGGCGCCGCGACGGCCGCGATCTCTCGGTCGCGGTCAACCTGTCGGTGCGCAATCTGCTCGACCGCGATCTTCCCAAGCGGATCGAGCGGCTGTTGACCACCTACGCGCTGCCGGCCGATGCCCTGCAGCTCGAGATCACCGAGAGCATGCTCATGTCCGATCCCGACCGCGCGCTGGCGACCGTCGGCCGCCTCAGCGAGCTCGGGGTGCACCTGTCGGTCGACGACTTCGGCACCGGCTACTCGTCGCTCGCCAACCTGCGCAAGATGCCGATCAACGAGCTGAAGATCGACCGCTCGTTCGTCTCGCCGATGCTGCGCGACGAGAGTGACCTGATCATCGTCCGCTCGACGATCAACCTCGGCCACGACCTCGGCCTCAAGATCATCGCCGAGGGCGTGGAGGACGGGGCGACGCTCGACCATCTCGCGGTGCTCGGCTGCGACCTGGCCCAGGGCTACCACCTCAGCCGGCCGCTGCCCGCCGACTCATTCCGCGCCTGGCTGTCTCAGCCGCCGAGCGCGCCGGCCGCTCGGGTCGCCCCGTTGCCCGGCGCGCCCGCCCGGGCGACGAGCGTCGCGGTCGCCGGCGCGGGGCGCTAGAAGAGCGCCTCCTGGGCGTCGGGCTCGGGCGGCGCCAGGCAATCGGGCCCGTCGTAGCGAGCGTCGTTGACCGCCCGGCCGACCTCGGTCAGGGCGGTATCGGACGCCGGCAGCCCGGCGAGGATCTCGCGCAGCGCGTCGGGCGGCGTGTAGGTGTCGAGCCACGCAGCCTCGTCGCCGGCCGACAGGATCACCGGCATTCGGTCGTGCAGCGGAGCGATCGCCTGGTTGGCGGCCTCGGTCAGGATCGTGCAGGTGCGCAGGGTGGCGTCGCCCTCGCCGTGCCAGATCGACCACAGCCCGGCGAACGCGAACAGAGCGCCGTCACGGCGGGTGATGTGGAAGGGCTGCTTGGGCTGGCTCGGGCCAGGCCCGCGCTGCCACTCATAGAAGCCGTCGGCGACGATCAGGCAGCGGTAGCGCTCGAAGGCTCCGCGGAAGGCCGGCTTCTCGGTGACCGTCTCCAGGCGGGCGTTGATCATCCGCATGCCGGTGTCGGGGCGCTTGGCCCACGAGGGGACGAGGCCCCAGGTCAGCAGCTCGCCGCGGGGCCGTCCGTCGCGGTCGGTGGTGACGGCCAGCACCTCATCGCCGGGCGCCACGTTGTAGCGGCGGCGGACCTCGACGGTCTCCCCGATCGGGAAGCGGGCCCGCACCGACGCCGGATCGGGCGTGGCGAGCGAGTAGCGGCCGCACACCGGTCGCTCCCGGCGCTCAGCGTGAACGGGCCGCGGCCTGCTCGGCGCGATCGGCCAGCGCCTTGCGCTGGCGGCGACGGCCGTAGAACACCAGACCGCCGATCGCCACGAACACCAGCACGAGCCCCCAGAAGATGCGCAGGTCCAGCGACAGGCCGAACGGCAGCGCGATCAGGCTGACGATGCCGAACCCGAGCAGCAGGATCCCCACGATCAGCGCGATCACGATCAGGATGCCCCGGATCCGGGCCAGCTTGCCGGCGCTCGACGGCGGCGCGACCAGTCCCATGAACTTCAGCCCGAGCAGCTGACGGTTGGTCGGGGCTTCGACGCCGAGCCGCTCGGTCGCCTTCTTGAGGTCGTCGGCGCGGCGCTCGGCCAGCGCGAGCGACGCGTCGGCCATCCGCCGCAGCTGCAGGCGCTCCTGCGGCCGGGCCGCCGCGATCGCGCGTTGGAAGTGGGCGCGCGCGGCCTTGGCGTCGTAGCGCTCCGCCGCGCGTGCGCCGAGGATCGCCTGGGCGGCGGCCTTGAACTTGGTCTCGGCCTCGAGCTCCTCGTCGCTGCGGCTCTCCATCTGCTGCATGGCGGCAAGCTGACTGCGCTGCTCTACTCGCATCGTCCTCTGCTGCTTGGCCATCGCCCAGACAGTCTAGTGCCCGCCGCGGTCGCGGCGGTCAGCGCGGCGCGATCACAGGTACGGATGACTCCGATCGGTTCCCAATCCGCGAAATCCGCGGTCTTGGTTCTCATTTCTGATACCGTCTGGTTTTATATTATGGAACCAATCGGCCGTCAGGGAACCCCGTTTCCGTTCGAGGGGCCGGTCTCGCCAGAGCTGCTGATCGACCGCGAGGCCGAGTTGGCGCTGCTCGCCCGACGGGCCGGCGACCGCGTCAACGTCCGCCTCGTCGCGCCGCGGCGCTACGGCAAGACGAGCCTCGTGCTCGCGCACGCCGGGCGGCTGGAGCAGACGGGATGGCGCAGCGTCCACGTCGACCTCTCCCGCGTCACCGACCTCGCCGACGTCGCCCGCCGCGTCGCGGCCGCCTACGCGCGGCTCGACGGCAGCTGGATGCGCGCCCACCTCGGCGGCCTGCTGGCCCGTCTCGGGATCACGGTGGGGACCGGTGGCGCCTCGGTCTCGATCCTGCCGCGCCCACAGACGCCGGACACCGCGGCCGCGGAGTCGGTGCTGCTCGGCCTGCTCGACCTGCCGCTGCGGCTGTGGGAGCGCGATCGCGCGCCGACGCTCGTCGTACTCGACGAGTTCCAGGATCTGCTGACCGCCCGCCGCGACCTCGACGGGCTGCTGCGCTCCCGGATCCAGTACCACGGCGACGCCGCCGCGTACGTGTATGCAGGGTCCGAGCCGTCGATGATGCGCGCGCTGTTCGAGGACCGTGAACGGCCGCTGTTCGGGCAGGCCGATCCGCTCGCGCTGGGGCCGCTGCCGCTCGAGGCGGCGCTGTCGGACCTGTTCGATCGCTTCGGCGCCGAGCGCCTGGATCCCGGCGATGCGCTCGCGCCGCTGGTCACCTTCGCCGACGGCCATCCGCAGCGCACGATGCTGCTGGCCTATCTGCTGTCGGACCGCCTGCTCGACGGCGCGGCGCCGACCCCCGAGCTGGCGGCGGGCGTCGTGCAGGACGCGGTGGGCCGCACCGAGCCTGCCCACCAGGCCCTGTGGCAGCAGCTTTCGCGTCCGGAGCGGGTCCTGCTCGCCGCGGTGGCCGACGGGCGTGGGGCAACGAGCCGGGCGGTGGCCGCCGAGCACGCGATCGGCCGCGGGACGCTCGACGCCGCCGCCCGCCGCCTGGCCGACCAGGGACACCTCGTCCGTGCTCCCCGCGGGAGCCGGCTCACCGACCCGCTGCTGGCCGAATGGCTGCGCGCGCGCTGACCCGACGCGGTCGGAACCGGCATACTCACGGTGGTTGCGCCGGACGCCGGCCGGCCGGCGAGCGGACAACGACGAGCGGGAGAGACAGCACTCGATGAGCGGAACCGCGGAGTTCGACATTGGCAGCCCGGTGGCGTGCACCGACGGCGTCTGTGGAGACCTCAGACGCGTCGTGCTGGATCCCGTCCGGCGGGCGATCACGCACCTCGTGGTCGAGCCGCGCCATCGCCGCAACCACGGGCATCTGGTGCCGATCGGACTCGTCCAGGGGATCGGGGCCGAGATCCGCCTGAGCTGCACGCGCGCCGAGTTCGACGGGCTCGATCAGGCTGAGGACCGGCAGTTCATCCAAGGGCCGAGCGGGCACGAGGGCTATGCGGGCGATCATGTGCTGACGCTGCCCTACTACGGCCTGGGCGCGGGGCTGCGCGGGGTCAGCTCGGCGGGCATCGAGCGCGCGACCGGCCCGCACCTCGTCACCACCGACCACGTGCCGCTGGGCGAGGTCGAGGTGCGCCGCGGCGAGTCCGTTCACGCCACCGACGGCGAGATCGGCAGGGTCAAGGGCCTGGTGATCGACCCCGACGACCACCAGGTCACCCACTTCCTGCTCGACGATGGCCATCTGTGGGGCCACAAGCTCGTGGCGATCCCGATCGGAGCGGTCACGCGCGTCGGCGACGGCGTCAGGCTCAGCCTCACCAGAGACGAGGTCCGCGACCTGCCGCCCGTCGAGGTCGACGCGCCGTAGGGCGCGCGCCTAGGAGGCGCGCTGGACGAGGAACGCCTGCCCGGCCCAGTGAAACTGGCGCCACGGGACGAGGCTGATCTGGGGGTTGCGCTCCAGCCACTGCGTGCAGGCCAGCGACTCGCCCCGGTCGCGGGCGCCACGAAAGCAGAACCAGTCGTCGAACGCCAGCACGGCGCCGGGCGCCAGCCGGTCGGTGAGATAGTCGAGCACCGGCACCGTCGACTCGTACAGGTCGCAGTCGACCCACGCGAACGCGACCTGCGCCAGTCCGATGCGCTCCGGACGCGCGAGCGACTGCGCGAAGAACCCCTCGACGATCGTCACCGCGTCGGCCGGGATCCGCGCGCGCCGCAGCCGGGCCTCGAACCGGTCGCGACCGTAGGCGAACTTGCCGGTCGTCCACTGGTGCCCGGCATCGATCGCGGTGACCTCGGGCAGCCCCGCGGTGCTCGCCATGCTGTGCGCCTCGGAGGCGATCCGCGATGCATCTCTGGCGGACGCTGGCTGAGGGGCCGTCGGGCGCGGAGAACTCGTGGGACAGAGTCTGACGAGACGCAGCTGATCTGGCGGCGACCGTTCTGACCGCGCGCGCGATCAGCTCAGCAGTTGGGTGATCAGCCAGTGCCCGTGGGTACGGGCGAGGTCAAAGTCCAGCGCGCCCTGGGTGTTGCCGCTGAGGACCTGGGTGACGCTGGGCGTGTTGAAGATCACCGTCGCGCTCGCGCCCCGCGGGGTGAAAGTCGCGTGGGCGATGGCCGTCTTGGCCCGTGCCAGCGTCCCGCCGTGAACGTGTCCGAACGCGGCGACGAAGCCGGCGGCGCAGGTGCCGGCAGACGCCTGGGCGGCGGTGTCCGCTTGCTGGGCCTTGGTCAACTGGGCGCAGCCGAGGCGCCCGTTGTTGGTGTACGCGGCGGTGACAAACTCGGTGAGGACCTGGCGGACGGCGGCGCTCGGCGAGGCGGCGGCGACCGCTGCCGGAGCAGTGACGGCGAACGTGGCGACAGTGGCGATGACCAGGCGAGCGGATCGGAGCATGGGCTGGGCACTGTACGGCGGTCACGGCTGTACACGCGACTGACCTGCGGAGACTGATGTCAAACATCTGCGGACAACCCTTCGATGGGGGGTGCCGACGCAGCGGTGTTCGATAGTCTGCCCGGCCTTCAGAATCAGGCGTTTCCGACGGTGTGTCAGCGGTGGCGGTCGTAGCCGAAAGCCTGGAGGATCCTTGCGTCTGGCGGGCTGCCGTCCTACTGTCCGGCCGGGACCGCACGGAGGAGATAAGGCGACCGGGAGGCGGTGGTGTGATGTTGGCTGCCAGGACGGGTGGGCGTGGGCGGCGGGTGCCGTGGGCGCTGCGACATGGTGTCGGTCGGGTCGGGGTGGTGGCGGCGATCGGTGTGGTGCTGGCGATCGGTCTGGCCAGCTCGGCCGCGGCGCTGCCGGTCAACTGCACCGGCTCGGGCGGGGCGGTGACGTGCTCGTTTGGGTTTACAGGGTCTGAGCAGACGTTCGTTGTGCCCGCGGGGGTCACGAGCCTGCGCGTCGTGGCGGTCGGCGCGCCGGGTGGCGGCGGATTGGACGGCAACGCGGGTGGCCTTGGCGGCGCGGGTGCGGATGGCGCGCTGGTCAGCGCCGGCGTGGCGGTGACGCCCGGCACGTCGCTGTTCGTCGAGGTCGGAGGCCCGGGCGGCCGGGCCGGCGGGTCGGGTGCAGCGCCGGGCGGCTTTGGCGGCGGCGGGCCGGGCGGTGCAAACGGCGGGAGCGGGGGTGGCGGCGGCGCTTCGGATGTGCGCGAGGTGTCCTGCGGGTCACCGTGCAACCTGCTGGCGGCTGCGTCGCTGGCATCGCGGCTGCTCGTCGCCGCCGGCGGCGGCGGCGGCGGGGGCGGCTTCGGCAGCGCCGCCGGCGGCGCTGGTGGTGGGGCCGCCTCCGTGGGAGATGCGGGCGCCAACGGGGAGGGTTCGCTCTGTGTGGCGAGCAGCGGCATGACCCAGGGGAGCGGCGGTGCCGGCGGGACGCCGGCCTCAGGCGGGACCGGCGGTTCCGGCGCGCCGACGGGCTGCATTGCTCCGGGGCTTCCCAGCCAGAGCGGCGCCGCCGGGGTCCTCGGGGCGGGTGGCGGCGGTGCCGGCGGCGCGGATGACGGCGGCGGGGGCGGCGGCGGTGACACAGGCGGTGGCGGCGGAGGCGCCGGCGCCACCGGCGGTGGCGGCGGCGGAGGCGGGGGATCGAGCTTTGCCGCGAGCTTTGACGCGAGCTTCGCGCAGGACACGTCCGGCACGCCATCGGTGACGGTCAGCTACGCGCTCGTCTCAGCGGCGCTGAGCACATCGACGTTGAACTTTGCGACGCAGGCACAGACCACGCTCAGCGCACCGCAGACGGTCACGGTCGGCAATCTGGGCGGCGCACCGGTGACGATCTCCGGCCTGACGTTCGCCGGAGCCGACCCGCAGGACTATCTGATCACATCGGACGGGTGCCTGGGGCCGATCGCCGTCGGTGGCAGTTGCACGATCGGCGTGAGCTTTGCACCCCACGAGACGGGGGCCAGCAGCGCGATCCTCGACGTCGCCGACAACGATCCCGGCAGTCCGCAGACCGTCCAGCTGACCGGGACCGGCGCCCCGCCTCCCACCGGCGCCACCAGCACCCCGGGCACGACGGGTCCCGCCGCACCGGGTCCCAGCGGACCCACCGGTCCCGCCGGGCCGATCGGACCCGCCGGGCCGCACGGGCCCGCCGGGCCGGCGGGCAAGATCGAGCTCGTCATGTGCACGACGGTCACCAAGCACGATGCGACTCGGCGGACCTGCACCACCCGGCTCGTGTCGGGCGTGGTGAAGATCACGCTCAACCGCGGCGACACCATCGCCACGCTGTCGCGCGAGCACACCGTCTACGCCCGCGGACAGGCCATCCGAACCGCTCGGAGCTACGCGTTCCGGCTGCGGGAACTGCGCCCGCTGCCGCCCGGCGCCTACACGCTCACGCTGCGCACCCGCGAGCACCACCGATGGGTCACCAGCGACACCAGCGTGACCCTCCGCTGATCACCGATCCCCGGGGAGGTGACGCCATCGGCGGCGGGGGCCGCTCGGCACAGCGAACGGTCCCCGCTCGCCGTCGTCAGCTCACCGACCGTCAGATCGGGGGCAATGCTCCTGGCTGGGAGTCTGGCCGTGGGCTGTGGGCGGGGTGCTGGTCTGACCGCGCGTGCGCGGCGCTGCGCGGGTGAGGGAGGGGCCGTTTGCCCCAGTCGGCCGCCAGGGCGAAGTCCAGCAGGCGCGCGAAGTAGTCGTCAAACGGCAGCAGCCGGACGCCGGCGGGCTCCAGCCGCGCCCGGGTGAGGTGGTCTTGGAAGCGCACCCGGATGTTGAGGTAGGGGATGAACACCTGGGTGTGTTCCAGCGCGAGGCGCTGGCGGCCGTGAACGGCGCGGCGCAGCAATGGGTAGAGCGCCCGGTAGACGGGCGGGGGCACGATCCGCGGCCGGGGCTGGTCAAAGCGCTCGGCGGTCATCCGCGCCACGTGCCCGGTGGTCGGGGCGCGGTCGCCGGCGACGAGGTGGAAGGTCCCGTTGGGCCCGGCGCTGCACAGCTCAAACAGCGCGTCGGCGACGTAGTCGATCGGGACCACGTCAAGCGGCGCGCGGCGGTTGAGCGGCAGCGCGCGGTAGGCGCCGGTCGCGGCGGCGCGGATCGGCCCGTACATGACGTTAAAGGCGGTGGTCCAGCCGCTCTCCTGCTCGCCAACGATGATGCTGGGGCGCGCGATCTGCACCGGCAGTTGACCGGCGGCTGCTCGAACCCTGCCCTCGGACTCCCATTTGGAGCGCTCGTAGGGGTTGCGGAACCCCTGCCCGACGTCGTGGTCCTGCTCGGAGAACTCGCCCCGGTGGGTGCCGGCGACGTACGCGGTGGAGACGTAGGTGAGGCGCTCCAGGCCGCCGCGCTGCTGGGCGCGATCAGCGAAGGCGAGTACGTTCTCGGTGCCGCGGACGTTGATTTCGCGCGACTCGGCCAGCCCGAGCTCAAACGACACCGAGGCCGCCGCGTGCAGCACGCGGTCGACCCGCTCCGCCAGCTCGTCCAGGCGTCCGGTCTCCAGGCCCAGGCCGGGGCGTTCGATGTCTCCCGCCACCGCCGTCACACGGCCGCGATAGGCATCGGGATCGCCAAACGCGGTCACCAGCACCGCGCGCAGGCGCTGGTCGGCGTCGGCGTCGCTGGGCGCGCGGATCAACGCGAAGATGTGGCGCTGGCTGCGCAGCAAGAAGCGCGCCAGGACCTCCATACCGACAAAGCCCGTCACGCCGGTGATCAGGATCGGCTGATTCTCCGACGGCAGGCTAGACCCCGCAGCGACGCCCATAGACCGCAACCCTACGCCTCTGGCCGGGGTCATCGCGCCGCGGGCACACAGGCGCGGGGTCTGCGGCGGCCTGGCGCGACGATCACACCGCCGGGCGACCGGCCGAGGCAGGACATCCGGCGGCACTTGCGTCGGTGCCGGAGGAGGGTTAGCGTCCGGGCATGGTGTCGCATGGCGCCGCCCGGGTCACGGCGCGTCGGGCTGATCCGGTCAGCAACCCGCGGCCGTCCAATCCAGGGGGGCTCGCACGGCTCGCCGCCTCGATGGGCAACCGGCGCTTCGCTGCGCTCGCGCAGGCCCAGCGCCAACCGGCGCTCGTCCGCTCGGCGATCACCGTCGGCCCCGTCGGCGGCGCGCTGGAAGCCGAGGCGCAGCGGGTCGCGGCCGGCGTGTCACGCCCCCGGCGGGCGCACCCCGCGGCCGCGCTCGGGCAGCGCGGGCCCGCCGCGCCGGCGAGCGTCGTTCGCGCGCTGCGCGCACCCGGGCGCCCGTTGGACGCCCCGAGCCGGTCGTGGTTCGAGGCCCGCCTCGGGGTCGAGCTCGGCGCGGTCCGTGTCCACGACGACCGCGACGCAGCGGCGTCCGCGGCCGACGTCGAGGCCCGCGCCTACACGGTCGGCAGCGATATCGTGCTCGGCGCCGGAGAGCGCGCCGATGACCGGGCCGTGCTCGGCCACGAGCTCGCCCACGCCATCCAGGACCCGAGCGGAGCTGTGCTTCGGCGCCTGCCGGTGGCGCCGGGGAGCTGTGGCAGGCTGCTCGGCGACGCCAGCCGGCGGCGCGGGCCGCGCGTTGCCGAACGCCACGTGCAGGCGTTCCTCGCCGACGAGATCGGTGATCCCGGGGACCTCGAGCGCGAGTTCCCGGTGCCGGCGGGCAGCGCCGCCCCCTACCGGACCGACGGCGGTCCCGGCGATGACAGCTCCATCGATCCGCAGGTGATCGACCGCGCCGGCCGCGGACTGGTCGACTTCGCGCTCTATGACGGATCACCCAACATGGAGTTCCTGGAGGTCAAAGAGGCGACCTTCCAGTCGTTGCAGTTCGCCGAGCGGCAGCTGGTCAACTATCTCGAGAAGGCCAACGCGGCCCTGCCGGAAACGAGGAGGGCATGGACCAGGCGCGGCCACCAGTACGCCCATTTCACCGGCGTGCACGAGATGCCGCAGTCACGCTGGACGCCGCCGTCGACCACGACGACGATCGACGGTCACGACGTGCTGCTCGGCTGGTGTGGCGACGGGGTGATCGTGTTCAAGACGCTTGACCTGAGCAACCAGGACCTCCTGTACTGCGGCATCTCCGACAAGGGTCAGACCGACGCGTTCATCGACCGGATGCTCGGCCAGGCCGAGGAGTATGCCGCCACCGCGATGGCGCGCCGCCTCGTCGCGCTCGGGCTCGGACCGGTCAACGTCAGGCTCCTGCTCGACGCGGTCCGCAAGAAGCTCAAGGACAGCATCCGCTGGCTGCTGGAGCGCGCGATCGCGGCCGTCTGCGCCGGCGCGATCGAGCTGACCACCGACATGGTCATCGAGCAACTCCGTCGCTGGCTGCGCAACCAGGACCTGCAGCTTTTGGAGCCCGACCCGGCGCTGGCGATCGACAGCCTCGCCGACGGCCTGCTCGTGAAGCTGACGCCGCAGGGCGAGCAGAGCGACCTGCCCCTCGGCGAAGCCGCCCGCCGCACCGCCGGCGTGCTGACGATCGGCGTGATCCTCGACGCACTGCTTGACCTCGGGCTCATCTTCGCCTGAGCGGCAGCCGGAGTGAGACATTCGCTGAGCGATCGCCCCCGCCGGCCAGCTGTTGGCGACTCACCCGCGGTCGCGCCCGTAGCGCTCGAAGACCACGCGCGAGCCGAACGTCCTGGTCTCGACCAGGGCGAGCCGAACCTGGTCGGTGACCGGCGGCAGGAAGGGCGTGCCGCCGCCGACGATGACCGGGGCGCGGAACATGCGCAGCTCGTCGACGAGGCCGAGCTCGATCGCTGACGCGGCCAGGCCGGCGCCGCCGATCGAGACGTCCTTGTCGGTGGCCTTGAGCGCCGCAGCGACCTCCTCGGCGACCGACGCCTCGGCGAGCCGGGCGTTGCCCTCGACGCGGTCGAGCGTGCGGCTGAAGACGACCTTCGGAATGGCGCCCCAGATGTCGGCGAACGCGGCCCCGGGCTCGTTGTCGCGCATCGACGGATCGGTCTCCCACGGCAGCATGGTCTCGTACAGCCGACGGCCGCACAGATAGCCGCCGAGCTCGCGCACCTGCGCGATATGGAAACGAAACTGCTCCTCGCCGGGCACCGTCCAACCGAACGCGCCGTCGCGGTCGGCAATGAAGCCATCGACCGAGACACTCATCGAGTAGATCAGCATGGCCTCAAGCCCATCGGATCGGATCGGATCCGAGCACGAGTACGACACGCCGACCATATGGCGTCAACCGGATGGATCCTCAGCTGTCGAACATCGGTCCAGTGTGAGCGTCGAGCACTGGCCGGCCGGCGAATAACGATGTCAGTAGACATAAGGCTGATTATCGAGCGTGAGGCATGTTCTTCGGCACCGGGGCCGGGACCGGCGACCACCGTGGCCGCCGGTCGCGACCTGGGCTGTCCTATTCCACGATGCCGGTCGTTGGGCCGATCATCTAGCTGAGCCCGGTGATCTTGAGCACCTCGCCAGACGGCTTGGCGGTCCCCGGCGAAACGCCATGGTCGGCGACGTAGACATCACCGTCGGGCGCCACCGCGACTCCGGACGGGGCAGAGAGCCCGGACACCGGCACGGTGGTCAGTTTCTTGCCGTTCGCGCTGATCCGGACCAGCGCGCCGGGCACAGTCGACGGCGCGAGGATCCCGCCGGTGCTGTATTCGGTGGCCAGCAGACGACCCTCTGGATCAAACGCGATGGCGGTGACCGCCGTGAGTCCCGTGGCCCAGACGGTGGGTGCGTGGCCGGGTGTGACTCGGTAGATCTCTGCCGTGCCCGGCTGATCGGGGATACCGCGGAGCAGGCCAACATACAGCGCGCCATCCGGTCCGACCACGACCGAGGTGGGAACGGCCTGGGCGTCGATCGTCACGGGCGCGGGTCCGAGCGTTCCGGCGGGCGCGGTCTCGGCTTGGGTCGGGAAGTGGGCAAGGACGCTGATCTTGCCTGTCTTTGTGATGCGCAGGAGGTCGTTGGCGGCTGCGTCGGTCAGGGCGTAGCCACCCTGGTATGGCGTGACGTCGTAGGGGTCTGAGTCGTATGGCGTCTCTCCGGGAGTGCCTCCGAACGTCGCCTTGTCCTGCGGATGGGCGGCTGCGAACTTCGCCACCTCGGCGACCACGCGGCGCGAGATCTCAAACGTGCCGAACGTCGTGCTGGCCGGCGCGGGCAGCGAATTGGCGCCCGAACTGGTGACCAGCTCGTCCTGGAAGACCACCGAGATCTGGCCCGTCTGGGACACCGCCACGGCAGCCGGCCCGGCCACCTCGCCGGAGTCCTGCTCCACCACCGACGGAAGCTTGCCGTCGATGACCTTGACGTGCCTCGCGCTGATCAGCGCGATCGCGCCGGTCGCGCCCTCGCAGTACTGCGTGGTACCGGTGCCCTCCACGTTCGGCCCGCTCACGCAGGTCGAACCGCCGGTGCCCGACTCGGCGACGTACACCCCCGCCGACGTGTACAGCAGGTGCTTGGGTGAATTGAGACCGCTGGCGATGACCGTGACCTTCGGCGTGCCGGTCGTGCGGGCCTTGCCGGTCTGAGCGGCAGCGAGCGGGACTGTGGCCGTGGCTGCCAACGCGACGAGCAGCGCCCCGGCGACAATCTGGACGTGACGGCGCAACGTGCATACCTCCTCTTTGAGTTTGTTTCGGTTGCCGTGGGTGGACGGTGGCCCACCGTAAAGCCAGCGCACTCTAGCGCCAAGGACTTCGTTCGACGGCGCGTACGGCGGGAGCGCAATCGCGCCTCCCTGGAGTGCATCCGTTCGGAGGCACCTTCGAGCTGATCGACGGCTGGCTGGCCCGCCCCAACACCGTCGTCGTGCACCCGACGGAGCGCCACTCGGCGGTGCTCGCGGAGCTGCTGGCGCCGCTCGGAACGGCCGGCAACCTCGTGACCGACGCGCATCTCGCCGCCCTGGCGATCGAGCACGGTGCCGAGCTCAACTCGTGCGACGCCGACTTCTCGCGCTTCGCCGGCCTGCGGTGGATCGATCCGCTTCGCGCCGCCTGACGCGCGCGAAATGACCGCCGCCACAGGGGTCTGCATCGAGCCGGCGCGAAGCCGGGCAGCGATCGCTGAGATACTGGCGCCGGTCCCCGGTCCCCGACGCCGTTCACAGGAGCCAGCCATGAAGACGCGGATCATCCTCATTGCGCTCGCGGCGGCGATCGCCGCGCCGGCCAGCGCATCGGCGGCGTCGCTGCCCGGCAAGTGGCCCTCGAGGTTGATCGTTCCAGGCCAGTCGGCGGGCGGCGTGTCCCTCGGTGAGACGGCGGCCACGGCGATCCGGGCCTGGGGCGGCAACGCGACGTGCGCGCCGAGCGCGACGGTGGCCTCGTGTTCCTGGGGCAGCGACGCCAACGGCAGCGACGGCACCGCCGAGCTGCCAATGCGCTCGGCCCGACGCTCGGCAGCGGCGCGCACACGACGACGTTCCAGACATCGGCGGGCGGCTTTGTCACGATCATCATCGGAACGCCGCCGAACGTCTGAGCCCGCGTCCTTGGCAAACGAGGGCGCGGCGCGTGTTTGACGGTTTCGCCACCCATGAGCTGGAGACCGACCGCGGGACGATTCACGCCCGGGTGGCAGGCGACGGGCCGCCGCTGCTGCTCCTGCACGGTTATCCGGAGACCCATCTCATGTGGCACGCGGCGGCGCCCCTGCTCGCCGAGCACTTCACGGTGGTGGCCACCGACCTGTCGGGCTACGGCGCGTCGTTGCGGCCCGCGCCCGCCGGCGATCACGCCCCCCATTCCAAGCGGGCGCTCGCGCTCGACCAGCTGCAGGCGATGGCGTCGCTGGGCCATGAGCGCTTTGCCGTCGCCGGCCACGATCGCGGCGCCCGGGTGGCCTACCGGATGGCGCTCGATCACCCCCGCGCCGTCCGCGCGCTGGCGGTCCTCGACATCGTCCCGACCGCCGAGGTGTGGGCGCTGGCCGACGACCGCCTGGCGATCGCCTACTGGCACTGGGGCTTCCTCGCGCAGCCCGCGCCGCTGCCGGAGCGGCTGATCGCCGGCGATCCGGACGCCTACTTCGAGCACCATCTGCGCACGATCGGTCTCGGGCGCGCCCCCGGCCGCTACCCCCGGTCGGTGCTGGAGACCTACCGCGCGCAGCTGCGCGACCCCGGCGCCGTGCAGGCCATCTGCGAGGACTACCGGGCCGGAGCGACCGTCGACCGCGTGCTCGACGAACAGGACCGCGGGCGGCTGATCGACTGCCCCGTGCTCGCGCTGTGGGGCGCGCACGGCGCGCTGGAGCCGCTGTACGGCGACGTGCTGGCGGTGTGGCGGGCCTGGGCCTCCGACGTGCGCGGCGGCAGCGTCGACGCCACCCACTTCCTCGTCGAGGACCGTCCGGAGGAGGTGGCGCGCGAGCTCACCGCGTTCCTCGCCGCCGCCCCGTGACCGCCGCATTGGTAACCGCAGTGATACGGTAACGCTGCAGTTACCGAATCAACGATCACGGAGAGGATGCGATGACAGCCGCCACGCACACCGGCACGGGGACGGCGGAGGATCCCTGGAGCCTCACCACCCCGCCGGGCAAGTCGACCTTCCAGGCCCATCGCGACCCCGGGGCCCAGCCGCCGGCGCTCGTCGTGCGGGTCGGGGCGACCGAGCTGCGCTACCACCTGCGCTGCATCGAGGACCTGCGGGCGATGCTCGTGCAGCGGGGCGACTGGGTCGCCCTCGGTAACGCCGACGAGCAGAAGCCGGCCGCCGAGGGCACCGTCGAGGCATGGGGCCGCGACCCCGACAACCCCGTCGGCGGCTGGTACGGCCTCAAGAAGGGCCTGCGCGGCCGCTTCGGCAACTACGTGCCACCCGTCCTCGAGGCGCTCGGCCTCGCCGAGGTCGAACACAACGCCCGCAACAACCGGATGCGCGCGGTGTGACGGCTCAGTAGTCGCCGACGGCCTCGTCGACGGCGAGTCCCGGCTCGTCCTCGGCGGCGTGCACCGAGCAGAGACTGGGACCGCCGGACTCGAGAACCGCCTGCTGCTCGGCGTCGGTCAGCTTCGCGCCGCACTCCTCGCAGGTGTCGCCGGCCTCTTCGATGCTGTGCTCTTCGAGGTCCATGGCGACCGAGTCTACCCCCGGGCGCCGCCGCGTGTCGGCCGCGGCGCCCGGCCGGCGAGCCGTGCCGCCGGCGGCGCCGCCGGACTCAGCCGGCGCCGTAGCGGTCGGCCTGCCGGCGCGCTTCGAGCGCCGCCTCGCGGGCCGCCTCGGCCTCGCGCTCGGCCTGCGTGGCATCGTCGCTCGCGCCGTCGGCGCGCTGCTGGGCCGCGTCACGCACCGCGAGCTTCTCCTGGGCGGAGGCCTCCAGCTGATCGGCTCGCCGGCGGGCGGCGTCCGCCTCGGCGCGGTTGGCCTCGACCTCGCCCGCGCTCTCGAGACGAATGCGCTCGGAGAAGGCCAGGCCGTAGGCGGCGCCGAGCGCGCTCAGCTGCTCGGCGTCGGGCACGCCGTCGCCGCCGGCGTCGGCCGCCCGGTCCACCGCCTCCTTGCGATACACGACGCGGACATAGTCGGGGCCCACGACGGCACCGTCGATCGGGATCACGTTCGACCGGCGGCCGAGCAGCCCGCTGCGCACCGCGATCAGCAGCGGCGTGCCGCTGGCGGAGTCGAAATAGACGTCGTCGAGCTTGCCGAGTTGCGTGCCGTCGGCGTCGTAGACCTGCTGGCCACGCCACGCCTCGATGTGATCGACACCGATCATCGATGGGTTCTACCCGCTGCGCCGAACGGCAATCCTCGAGGATGGCCGCGAGGCCACGTGCACGCGCGCCTGCGCCGCTGGGCGTGCGGTGAGCGAAACTTCCGACCGTCCCCCGGTATAGAGGCACCGGGACCAAACCCTGAGGAGGTCGGAAATGAAACATGCGCCGAAGCTGTTGGCGTTGATCCTCGTCGCGTTCGCATCGCTCGCCGGGACGGCGCTCGCCGCGTCGTCGCCCACCGTCATCACCGGTGCGGCCGGCGACGTCACCGACACCACCGTCGTCCTGCACGCCCGCGTGAACCCGAGCGGCAGCGCCACGGCCTACAGCTTCTCGCTCGGTCCGACGACCGCGTACGGCATCACCAGCGCGACCCAGTCGCTCAAGAGCGGCACGAGCGGCGTCGACGTCAGCATCGCGGTCACCGGGCTGACCCCGGGGACGCCGTACCACTACCGGGTCAACGCCCTGAACGCCTCGGGGGCGGCCAACGGCGCCGACCGCACGTTCACCACCGCCGGGCCGCCGCCGGCGTCGGTGGTCACCGGGGGTCCGTCGGCGGTCGGCGCGACGACGGCCACCGTGACCGGGTCGATCAACCCGATGGGCGCCGTCACCAGCTGGGCTGTTCAGTACGGCCTCACCCCCGCCTTCGGGCTCTCGACGACCTCCGAGCCGGACCTCGCCGCCGTCGACCAGCCGCTTGCGGTGTCGGCGGCGCTCGACGGTCTCGCGCCGGCGACGCTGTTCTATTACGAACTCGTCGCCTACCACGGAGCCACCGTGTCCGTCGGGGGCGCCGGGACGTTCTTCACCGAGCCGCTCGTGCGGCCGACGCCCAACCTGACCACCCGCACGACGCCGTCGAGGGCCAGGAAGTCGCCGTACCGGTTCACCGTCGCGGGCACCCTGCACGGTGACGGGCTGTTCCCGGCCGCACTGCGCTGCACCGGCAACGTCGGTATCCGCGTCTACAAGGGCCGGCGCCAGCTGGCGTTCGTGGTGACGCCGGTCGGCGCGACCTGCTCGTTCTCCGTGCCGGCCGCATTCCGCCGTGATCACGCCACCGGGCCGACCGCGCTGCGGGTGGTGATCGACTTCCGGGGCAACGGCTACCTCGCTCCGGTCGTGCGCACCGATCACGTGACCGCCGGCTGACCCGCCGGGGCCCCGGTCGCGCCGCGGCCGGGGCCCGAGGTGGCGGGTACGCTGCCGGGCATGGCGCCGAGCGGGCCCCGAGCCGGGCGCTGAGATGGCGGTGAGCCGGCCGCGCGCCTCGCGCGCCGAGATCGCGCTGCTGGCGGCGCTCGCCGGCTACGGACTGTTCCCGCTCGTTCTCCTGCTGGCGCGTGCCGCGACGCTGCACGCGCGGTTCACCGGCGCCGACGGGCTGATCGGGGCCGACGGCGTGCTCGGCGCCGATCAGCTGCAGTATCTCGCCTGGATCCGCGACGCCGCCCACCACGGCCTCGCCTCTGACCTGTTCACGTTGCGCCCGAGTGGTCACGTGTATCTTCAGCCGCTGTTCGCGATCAGCGGGGCGCTGCTGCGGCTCGGCCTGTCGCTGCCGCTCTCCTACCTGATCTGGAAGCCGGTCGCGATCGTCGCGCTGTTCGCCGCCGCGCTGGCCTGGGCGCGGCGCTGCTGCGGCGACCGGCCGGGGGCCCGGGCCGCGGTCGTCGCGTTGTCGCTGTTCTTCGTCACGCCGCTGGCGGCGTTGTTCAGCTGGACCCAGATGGGGTCGGGCCCGTTTCGCTTCTCGCTGTTCCTGCTCGGCGACGAGATGCTCGCCGCCGGCAAGCTGTGGGGCTATGTGCCGAGCGCGTTCGGGCTGGCGCTCGTCCCGGCGGCGCTGCTGGCCGTCGAGCGGGCGATCGATCCCGATCTCGGCGCTGCTCCCGGGCCCCGCGCCGCGCGGAGGCACGCCGAGCCGCGGCCGCTGCTGCTGGGCGCGGCCGCCGCGCTGCTGGCGTCATGGCTGCACCCCTGGCAGGGGATCACGCTGATCCTGATCTTCGCCGCGCTCGCGGTGGCCGGGCGGATGCGCGACTGGCCGGCGCTCGCGGTCCCGGCGCTCGCCGCCGCGCTGCCGTTGGCCTACTACGACCTGCTGTCGCGCTCCGATCCCGCCTGGCGGCTCGCCTCCCGGTACGAGGCGATCCCGAGACTGCCGTTCCTGGCGCTGCTCGCGGGCCTCGGCCCGCCGGCGGTGATCGCGGCGCTCGGGGTCCGGCGCCCGCGCGGGGTGATCATCGAGCAGGCGCTGCTGGCCTGGGTCGGGGCGTGCCTGGTCACCTACTTCGTCAATGACGCCTTCGCCCCGCACGCCCTGCAGGGCCTCAGCCTGCCGCTCGCCGTCCTGGCGGTGCGGGGCTGGGGCCGGCTGCGGCTCCCCCCCGGGATCGGCGTCGCGCTCGGCGCCGTCGCGGTCGGGGTGGCGACGCTTCCGGGTCTCGTCTATGACGGTCGCACGTTCGTCCGGACGGCGCGCGGCTCGCTCGTGCAGTACTACCTGCCGCGCGACGACGCGCGGGCGTTGGACTGGATCGCCGGCCGGGCGCCCGCGGGCGGCGTGCTCGCGCCGACGCCGCTGGCCGCGGTCGTGCCCGGGCAGACCGGCCGCGCGGTCTGGGTCGGGCACGGGTACTGGAGCCCTGACTACCCCGCCCGGGCCCGCCGGGTCGACGCGCTGTTCGCCGGGCGGATGCGCCCCGGCCGGGCGCGCGCGTTCGTGGCCATGACCGGCGCCGCGATCGTGCTGGAGGATTGCGCGCACCACGCCGACCTGGCCCCGGCGCTGCGTCCCCTGGTGGCATCCGTGCAGCGCTTCGGCTGCGCGCGCGTCTACGTGCTGACACGCCCGGGGGCGGGCCGGTCGGCGATCCGGTAGACGAACCGCAGGCCCGACCAGGTCGCGTCGATCGCGCAGACCTTGTTGTCGACCAGGCCGCAGGACAACCCGAGCTCGCGCACGGCCGCGTCTCCCAGGTCGGTGGCGACGCCGGACGCGCGCTTGGGCCAGGCGACCCACAGCCCACCCGCCGGCTCGAGCGCGGCGCGCCAGCGTGGCAGCCCCCGCACCAGCTCGGCGCGGGCGGTGGCGAACGCGACGATCACGTCGAAGCGACCGCTCAGCCGGCGGCTGATCCGCGCGGCGCGGAGCTCGCCGAGCGTCGCCTCGAACCCGTCGGGCGCGCGGACCAGCGCCACCCGTGCGCCGCGCACGATCCCCAGCTTGCGCGCCAGCGCGGTCTCGGCATCGCCGGCCGACGCCGACGCGGGGGTCACCATTGCGCCTCCGACGCGACGCCGGCGATCAGCTTCGACAGTTGGCTGCCCTGCCAGGCGATCGGCGACGAGCCCGGCTCGTCGGTCACCAGGCGCGCGCCGGGGATCGCCGCCGCGTACGCCTGCGCCACCTCGCGCGGATGTTCGGGGTCGGCGTCGTCGTCGCTGGCCACGACGACCGCCGGGACGGCGATCGCGGTCAGCTCCTGCAGGCCGGCGAACGGCCGCGAGCGGGGCACCGAGCGCAGCGCGTCGGCGAGTGCCGCGGGATGCTCGTGCAGCGACAGACGCTGGCGGATCACCTTGAGCACCGTCTCGCGCCACTGGGCCGGAACCGGCGGCTCGCCATAGGCGGCGATGAAGCCGTCGACGCCGCCGTCGCGCAGGCCCGCCGACAGCGCGTCCCACCGCGCCAGGCGGGCCGGGTCCCGCTCGGCCCCGGCCTCGTAGGCGGGCGTGATCACCACGATGCCGGCGACCCTCTCGGGTCGCGTCAACGCGAACCGCAGGAGCGTGTGCGCGCCCATCGAGGCCCCGGCGAGCACCGCGCGCCGCACGCCGGCCCGGTCCATCACCGCCTCGAGGTCGAGCCCGAGGTCCTCGTAGCGGTAGGCGTCGGGCCGGGGGGCGGGCGACGAGGCGCCATGACCGCGCGCGTCGTAGGCGATCACGCGGTGCCCGGAGCGCTGCAGCGCCGTCGATCCCATCACGACGTAGCGCCGCGTGGCGGTCAGGCCGTGTGCGAGGACGATCGCGGGGCCCTCCCCCGTGTCGCTGACCGCCAGCGCGGCGCCGTCTCGCTCAGCCCGGTACTCGGCCACGGGCGGGTGTCTACACGATCGGCCCCCGCGGTGCGACGCGAGCCGCGGCTACCATGAGGACGAAGCCATGGACGTCACCGAGAGCACTTTCCAGACGGCGGTCATCGAGCGGTCGAGCACCGTGCCGGTGGTCGTCGATTTCTGGGCCGAGTGGTGCGGGCCGTGCCGCCAGCTCGGGCCGGTGATCGAGCGCGCCGTCGCCGCGCGGTCGGGCCACGTGGAGCTCGTCAAGGTCGACGTCGACGCCAACCCGGCGCTGTCGCGGACGTTCGCGATCCAGAGCATCCCGGCGGTCAAGGCGTTCCGCGACGGCCGGGTCGCCGCCGAGTTCATCGGCGCACAGCCACCCACCGCGGTCGACGCCTTCATTGATTCGCTGCTGCCCTCCGAGGCCGATCAGCTCGTCGCCGCCGGCGATGAGCCGTCGCTGCGCCGGGCGGTCGAGCTCGAGCCCGCGCGGGCCGATGCCGCCGTGCCGCTGGCGCGGATCCTCCATGCCCGCGGCGAGCCCGAGCAGGCGCTGGCGCTGCTGCGAGAGGTCCCCGGCAGCTTCGCCGCCGACGGCCTGGCGGCGCGCATCGCGCTCGAGCAGGCCGGCGCGGGCGGCGATCTCTCCGAGGCGTTCGAGGCCCTGGACCGCGGCGATCACGAGCGTGCGCTCGACCTCCTGATCGGCGCGCTGCCCTCCGCCGATGGATCCCGCGACCAGATCCGCCAGGTGGTGGTCGGGATCCTCGATGAGCTCGGCGTCGAGCACCCGCTCGCTCGCGAGTCACGCCGCCGGCTGGCGTCGGCGCTGTACTAGCACACGCTCCCGCGCGAGAACGCCGGACAGGCCCGGTTGACCCGGAACGCGAGCCTCAGACGGCCAGCGACAGCTGCTGGGCCACGTCGGCGCGGCCGAGCTCGAGCCCGGCCACCCGCACCCCGAGCAGCCGTACCGGGCGGGGCGGCGCGAAGCGGCGCAGCAGGTCCAGCGCCACCGGACCGACGCGGTCGGCCGATCCGACCGGTGCGGGCAGCGTCCGCGCGCGGGTGTGGGTCGAGAAGTCGTCGAGGCGGATCTTGATCCCGATCGTCCGCCCGCGGCGCCGCTGGCGCTCGAGCGCGTCACACAACTGTCCGACGAGCTGCGCGAGGACCGCCTCGAGCTGCTCGGGGCTGGCGATGTCACGGTCGAAGGTGGTCTCCCGGGATTCCGAGACGACCTTGCGCTCCTGGGTGACCGGAGCGTCGTCCTCAAACCGCGCCCGGCTCTGCAGCGCGGCGCCGAACCGCGCCCCGAAGCGCCGGGCGAGCTCCTCGGGCGGCGCGGCGGCGAGCGCGCCCAGGGTGCCCAGGCCACCGTCGCGCAGCCGCTGCGCGGTCTTCGGGCCGATCCCCGGGATCAGACCGCATCCGGCGCCGGCGAAGCGCACGCGGGCCTGCTCGCCGCTCAGCACGACGAACCCGCGCGGCTTCTCGGCATCGGAGGCGACCTTGGCCACCAGCTTGTTGGGGCCGATCCCGATCGAGCAGCCCAGCCCCGTGCGCCGCTCGATCGCCAGCGCGAGGCGGCGCATCTGGGCGTGCGGCGCCGGCAGGCCCGAGAGGTCGAGGTAGGCCTCGTCGAGGCCGATCACCTCGACCGTCTCGGCGGTCTCGCGCACGAGCGCCATGACCTCGGCCGACGCCGCCCGGTAGTACGGGAAGTCCGGCGCCAGGAACACCCCGCCGGGGCACAGCCGCCGCGCGCGCGAGGCCGGAATCGCCGAGCCCACCCCGAACCGGCGCGCCTCATACGACGCGGTCGTGACGACCGCCCGCGGGCCGCTGCCGGCGACGATCACCGGCAGCCCGCGCAGCTCCGGCCGCCGGCGCAGCTCGACCGAGACATAGAACGCGTCCATGTCGACGTGGGCGATGCAGCGTCCGGACATCTCTGTACCCACAACAGTAGGCCAGCCGCCAGACGGTCCGAGCGAGCGTCAGGACACGCTCGCCCACACCGTCCCGACGCCCGCGAACCCGAGCGCCGCGGCGGTGCTCTGGTTGAGGTCCCAGTCGCGGCCGCCGACGAACGGGCCGCGGTCGTCGACGACGGCGGTCACGTCGCGACCGCCATAGCGCAGCCGCACCCGGGTGCCGCAGGGCAGCGTGCGGTTGGCGACGCCGAGCCCGGCGTGAAAGCCGCAGGCCGTGGTGCCGCCGTCGTCATACCACGACGCCACCGTCGGCTCGAACACGGTCAGCGACCCGGCCCGGTCGACCGAGCGCGCGTTGTCGCGATCGCCGGCGAACCGGACCCGCAGGGACTGCCCGGCGACGCCGGCGGGCGCGTAGGACAGGCGAAAGCCGCCGGCCCGGCCGGTGCGAGCCCGCGCGACGATGCTCCAGCCGTGGCTCGAGCGCGCCTCGAGCGCGACCAGCCGCCCCGGCTGCGCCGGCAGCAGCCGGCCCCGCACGGCGAGGCTGGCGCCGGCGAGCACGTCGCGCTCGCCGCCGTCGACCCGCAGCCGGGAGGTCACGATCACCGGGCGCGCGGGACTCGATGCCGCGCCGCCGCTGGTCGACGCCGAAGCAGGGGCCGCAGCCGCCGTCGCGGCCGCCGCGTACGTCGCGATCGGAGCCGTCGGAGCCGTCGGAGCGGTCAGACCGGTCAGAGCGCCGACGGGGTCCGCTGCCG
>JBELAG010000279.1:0-8885 GCA_049509055.1 Solirubrobacteraceae bacterium | reverse complement strand
ACCGGGATGCCGGTCTACCGCGCCGACTCGCCGCTGACCTGCGTCGCGGTCGGGTCCGGCCAGGCGCTGGATCATCTCGACCAGCTCGGCGTCGCCCGCCAGCTCGGCCGGCCGCCGACGACACCCGACTGGCGCACCGCTCAGTCCTGATCGATCAGGCCGTGCGTGAGGCGGTGGCGGGGGGTCTCGCCGGCGCGGCCGCCGCGGTCGGCGCCGCGGGCGCCCGGCGGGAGCCGGCGAGCGCGTTGAACACCGTGCTGAGCGTGCATCCGGCCAGCATCACGATGAACACGTCGATCGGCTCGCGGAAGCGCGGCGTCTCGACGTTGACGAACACGATCGACAGCGCGTAGAGGATCGGCAGCGCCCAGATCCAGCGTGGCGCGCGCCGCGAGGCGAGCGTGAAGCACCCGACCAGCGCCAGTGCGCACAGCACCCAGAAGGAGATGATGCCGGCCCAGGCCGCGCTGTCGTGCAGCCCGATCGCGCGCGCCGAGGCCTGCCAGGCGTACGTGCCCTCCAGCTCGAACATCCGCAGCGTGTTGTCGAGCGCCGCCTGAAACGGAGCCGACGGATGGGCCTTGATGTAGTCCAGCGCCTGGGTCTGCAGCAGGCTGGAGAGCGCAGCTGGGGATCGTTGGCCGACACCGGGTTGTAGGTCCCGGCGAGCGTGATCCCGGCCTCGTCGGAGACCGGGACGAAGCTGTGCAGCTCGACCGCGTTGCGGATCGTCCAGGGCGAGATCGTCGCGCACGTGAACAGGATCACGACGGCGGGCGCCGCGAGGGCGCGGAGGCTGGCCCGGCTGCGGGTGGTTCGCCGGCGCGCGATCCCCCACGCGGCGAGCGCGAGCGGGATCACGAACAGGGCGGCGTTCTCGTGGGTGAGCGCGGCCAGTCCGGTGAGCACGCCGGTGGCGGCCAGCCAGGCGTAGGGATGGCGCGCGCGGCGCGCGCGCAGCGCCGTCCACACCGCCCCCAGCTCGAACACCACGAGCAGGTCCTCGGCCATCAGCACGCCGGACATCTCGACCAGCACGGGGTAGACCGCCGCGACCGCCATCGAGCCGACGGCCGGCGCCGTCCCGAACGCCTCCAGCGCGACCAGCCCGATCATCGCGACGGTGATCGCCCCAGTGATCGCCATCTCGATCCGCTCGCCGGGGACCGCGGTCGGGCCGCCGTGCACGTGGCCGTCGATCAGGTCGGCGATCGCCAGGTAGTACGGGAAGGCCGGCGGGAAGTAGGCGGTCGGCCCGCGCGAGCCCCCGGCGCCCGAGCGCGGCTTGGTGCCGGTGTGGTAATCGCCGTGCAACGCGATCATCGACGCGAACCGGTTGTAGGTGCCGGCGTCGTCGATCGCGTGGTAGGGCTCGATCTCGACGTAGGCGATGCGGATCCCGAGCGCGGCGACGAGCAGCGCGCCGAACAGCAGCACGCGGCCGATCGATGGCCGGCGGGCGCTCAGTGGATCCCGACGATGCCGGCGCAGACCCAATTGGACGCGCCGGCGCCGCCCCTCCAGATCCTGGCCGCGACCGCGTCCTGCTCGGCCTTGGAGGCCAGGTAGGCGGCCGGCCCGGTCCCGCCGAAGAGCTTCCAGGTGCCGGGGATGATCTGGTAATAGCCCGATGCGCCGGCGCTGTTGGGCGGCAGGTTCTGGCCGCCGGACTCGCACAGGACGATCGCGTAGGGGATCACCCAGCCGCCGGACGGCCCGAGCGCCACCGGGTTCGCGGCCGCCTGCTGCGCGGCGCGCTCGGCGGCGGCCTGCTGCGCCTGCACCTGGGCGATCTGGCGCTGGAGCCCGGCTCCCCGGGCGCGGCTGGCGGCCAGCGCCGACTGCTGCGCGGACCGGGCGCTCTGCAGGGCGGACTGCTTGGCCGACAGCAGCTCGTTCATCCCCGCCAGCGCCCGCGCGCGCAGCTCGGTCGTCTCGGCGATCTGGCGAACGCTGGTCTCCAGCCTCGCCAGCCGGAGCGCGGCCTGATCGGCCTCCTGCTTGGCGATCCGGGTGGCCGAGATGATCGTCTGCTGCTGGTGCTCGGCGCGGACGAGGAAGTCGAGCTCGTCGAGCAGGTTGTCAAAGCCGTCGGCGTCGAGCACGACCGAGATCAGGTCGGGCTTGGCGGACTCGTAGCTGGAGACGAGCTGGCGGGAGAGCAGCAACCGGGCCAGCGACAGCCGGCGGCGGAGCATCGTGAGCAGGATCTGCTCGCGGGCCAGCGACGCCTGCACGCGGGCGAGCTCGACGCGGTCGGCGGCGAGCGCGTCGGCGACCGCCGCCTCGCGGCTCTGGACGAGCGCGATCTGGGAGTCGAGCGTGGCGATCAGGTGGCCGAGCGAGGCGATGCCGGCGGTGAGGCTGCGCTGGCGGGCCTGCTGCCGGCCCAGCGCGGAGCTCAGTTGCCCGAGGCTGGGGGTGGCCGCGCGTGCGGTGCGGGTCGCGCCGCTGACGGCGAGCGCGGCCAGGGTCAGCGCGACGGCCGTGACGGCCACCGATCGCCACATGAGAATGCGCCGTGAGATGGTCATGCCTGTGGTGCCGCTTGCCCAGGTTACCCGTGATTAGCGGGCGAATTTCACGGCCGCGGCGACGTTATCAGCAACCCGCGGCCGGCAGGCGACCGGCCGGGGTCTGGGCGCAGGCTTGCGCCGTCCTATCGTGCTCGGGATCGACCTGACCTGACCTGACCCGACCTCGAAGGAGTTGAGCATATGCCCCGAGCGGTGCGTTTCCAGAAGTACGGCGGAGTCGACGTCCTCGACGTCGTCGAGGTCCCTGCTCCGGTCCCCGGGCCCGGGCAGCTGCTGGTGTCGGTCAAGGCCGCCGGGATCAACCCCGGCGAGGGCAAGATCCGCGACGGCCAGCTGCACGAGCGCTGGCCCGCCACCTTCCCGTCGGGGGAGGGCAGCGACCTGGCCGGCGTCGTCGAGGCGCTCGGCGACGGCGTCAGCGCCTTCGCCGTCGGCGACGAGGTGATCGGCTTCACCGACAACCGGGCCAGCCACGCCGAGCTCGCGCTGGTCGAGGCGACCAACGCGACGCCGCGGCCCGCCGGTGTGCCGTGGGAGGTCGCGGGTTCGCTGCATGTGGCCGGCACGACGGCTTACGCCGCGGTGCGCGCGGTGTCGCTCGCGGCCGGCGACGTCGTCGTCGTGTCCGGCGCCGCCGGCGGGGTGGGCAGCCTGGCGGTGCAGCTCGCGACGCGCACCGGCGCAACCGTGATCGGTCTGGCCGGCGAGCCCAACCATCGGTGGCTGCGCGACCACGGGGTGGTTCCGGTGACCTACGGCGACGGGGTGGCCGACCGCATCCGGGCGGCGGCGTCGGGCGGGTCGGGCTCGGGCGGGGCCGGGTCGGGCGGGGCGGGGTCGGGGTCCGGGGTGGATGCCTTCATCGACCTCGCCGGCGGCGGCTACGTCGAGCTGGCGGTGTCGCTCGGCGTCGCCCGTGAGCGGATCAACACGATCGCCGACTTCGCCGCGATCGAGACGTTCGGCGTCAAGGGGGAGGGCAGCGCGGCGGCCGCCACGGCAGCGGTCCTCGCCGAGCTGGCGGCGCTGATCGCCGCGGGTGAGCTGGAGATGCCGATCGCCCGCGTCTACCCGTTGGACGAGGTGCGCGAGGCCTACCGCGAGCTCGAGCGCGGTCACACCCGCGGCAAGATCGTGCTCGTCCCGTGATGCGCGTCTGAGGATGATCGGCGCCACTGCGATCCTGGAGCGGGTCCGCTCGACGCCGGAGGGCTTCGTGCGGACCTACGGGGACGTGTCGCCGGGCGCGCCACGGGTGGCCGGGGCGGTGCTGTCGGAGTGCGAGGACCCGTCGATCCCCTGGCACCGGATCGTGCGCGCCGACGGGTCGCTGGCCAAGGGGGCACGCCAGCGGGCGCTGCTGGAGCGCGAGGGGGTGCCGTTCCGCTCCGGCGGCCGGGTCGACATGCGCGTGGCGAGGCTCCCCGCGTGATCTGGGTCCAGCGGGTGGTCTCGCTGGCGGCGCGGCCGCGGGGCTTTCACCTCGTCACCCGCGAGGTGCTCGGCGCGCTCCCCGAGCTCGCCGAGCTGCGGGTCGGGATGCTCCACCTGCTGATCCAGCACACCTCGGCGTCGCTCGCGTTGTCCGAGAACGCCTCGCCCGACGTGCGTCGTGACTTCGAGACGTGGTTTGACCAGGCGGTGCCCGAGCGCGCCGGCTACTGGACGCACACGCTCGAGGGCGACGACGACATGCCCGCGCACATCAAGGCCGCGCTGCTGGGGCCCTCGCTGACGCTGCCGATCGCCCGCGGCCGGGTCGCGCTCGGCACGTGGCAGGGGGTCTACCTCTGTGAGCACCGCGATCGCGGCGGTGGCCGGTCGGTGGTCGCGACCGCGTGGGGCGAGGCGTGACGTGAAGGAGGTTTGTTGCGCTATCCGCTACCAGGATCCCGCACGTCTGCGTCAGCGGCCCCTCCAGATCGGCGGCCGCTTCTGCGCGAACGCCGTCGCACCCTCGCGGGCGTCCTCGGAGCCCATCACCGGGCCGGCGATCGCCCCCTGACGGGCGAAGAACTCGGCCTCGGGCCAGTCGACGGACTCGACGAGGATCCGTTTGCTGGCGGCGAGCGCGAGCGGCCCGTTCTCCGCGATCGCCGCGGCCAGCTCCACCGCGACGCCCAGCGCCTGACCCGGCTCGGTCAGCCGGTTGACCAGCCCGAGCTGATGGGCGCGTTCGGCGTCGATCGGCTCACCGGTCAGCGCCAGCTCCATCGCCACGTTGCGCGGCAGCACCCGCGGCAGGCGCAGCAGCGCGCCGCCGGCTGCCACCAGCGACCGCTTCACCTCAGGGATCCCCAGCCGCGCGCCGCGGGCGGCGACGATCAGATCGCAGGACAGCGCCACCTCCAGGCCGCCGGCCACCGCGAAGCCCTCGACGGCGGCGATCAGCGGCTTGGCCGACGCCCGCTGGGTGATCCCGGCAAACCCGCGGTCAGCGGCGTACGGCGACTCGCCGGCGACGAACGCCTTGAGATCCATGCCCGCGCAGAAGCCCCTGCCGGCGCCGGTGATCACGCCGGCGGCCAGCCCGTCGTCGGCGTCGAGCGCGTCGAGCGCGGCGGCGATCCCGGCCGCGACGGCGGCGTTGACGGCGTTGCGCTGATCGGGGCGGTTGATCGTCACCACGAGCACCCGCTCGCGGCGCTCGCGCAGGACGGCCGGCTCCGGCTCGTGCTCGGGGGCGCTCGTGCTCATGCCGCGAACAGCTTCAGCTCGGGCTCGCGATCGCCGCGCAGGACCGCAAGGTCGACCTCGACGCAGTCGATCCCCCGCGCGCCTGCCAGCACCCGCGCCTGAGGCCTGATCGCCTGTGCCGCCAGCACCCCGCGGCACTCGGCGAACGCCGGGTCGCGGCGGATTCGCTCCAGATAGCGCGTCAGCTGCTCGACGGCCTCGATCCCCGCCACCCGCTTGATCTCCACCGCGATCCAGCCGTCCTCGGGGTCCCGGCACATCAGGTCGACGGGGCCGATGTCGGTCGGCCACTCGCGCCGCACAAGGCGAAAGCCCTCCCCGCACCACTGCGGCGCGTCGGCCAGAAGCTCCTGCAGGTGCGCCTCGATGCCGTCCTTGGCGAGCGCGTGGTCGGCGTCGGGCGACCCCATCTCGTGGGTCACGTCCGACAGCACCTCGTGGATCGCGACCTCGAGCCGGTCCTCGTTCGCGCCGGCGTGCTTGCGGACGACGATCCGGGTGGGCGGCGCTCCGGACTCCTCGATCACCGTCGGCGGCGTCATCCAGTTGAGCGGCTTGACGCTCTGGCTGGTGTGGTCTGACCACACCATGAACGTCCCGTCGGCCTTGAGCATCAGCAGGCGCGTGGCCTCCCCCAGATGGGTGCTGAGCCGGCCGGTGTAGTCGATCGAGCAGCGGGCGATCATCAGGCGCATCGGCATAGCCTAGATTCCGCGGCGGACCGACGGGTTCCCCGGGGACGCGAGCCTATGATGCACCGTGATGCGAAACGCGCTGCGGCCACTGTTCGACCGTGTCGTGATCAAGGAGCTGGACCCCGACCGGGTGCGGCGCTCGGGGCTGCTGGTGCCGCCCGGCTCCGATGAGCCGCCGCCGCAGCACGGGATCGTGCTGGCCGTCGGTCCGGGACTGGACTGGTGGGATCACGTCGGCGTCCGGATGCCGGTGACGCCCGGCGACCACGTCGTCTTCCCGGCGTCGGCCGGCGCGTGGGTGGAGGTCGACGAGGAGCGGCTGCTCGTCTGCCGCGTCGGTGAGCTGCTCGGCGTCCTGGAGCAGATCGAGCAGTGCCCGGCGTGCTCGGGCCGGCCGCTGGCGCCGCACGAGTCCTGCCCGGTGTGCGGGCGCGAGAGCCCGGCCTCGCCCTGACCGGGCCCTGAGTTCAGGCCGCTGCGCTGCGCTGGGCGAGCCCGCGCGGCGCCGCCGCCTCGACGCGGGCGAGCAGGTCCGCGACCTCGGGGTCGTGGCCGAGCGCCAGAGCCTCCCGGCAGGCGCCGCCGCACTCCGCCACGCGGTCGGTCCGCGCCAGCGCGTGGGCGTAGGTCGACCAGGCGCGCCGGGAGAGCGGCTCGATCTTCGTCGCCGCGTGCGCCGCCGACACCTCGGCTCCGACGTCGCCGGCCAGGTGGTAGGCGAGCGCGAGGTCGAGCAGGCCGTCGAGGCTGGGGCCGACCGTGCGCGCCTGCTCCAGCGCGCCGATCGCGCCGGTGCGATCGCCGAGGCGCAGCCGCAGCCGCCCGAGGCGCTCCCAGGTGGAGGCGTCGGCCGGAGCCCGGACGGTCGCCCGGACGGCGGCGTCGGCCGCGAGGTCGACGGCGCCCATGTCCTCGTAGATCCGAGAGGCGAACCGCTCCGGGGTGGGCCGGTCGGTGTCGACGCGCGCCCAGTCGCGAACGGTGCGGGCGGCGGCGGGGAGGTTCCCGGCCTGCCAGAACGCGGCGGTCAGCAGCCGCAGCACGACCGGATTGTCGGGCTCGGCGTCACGGGCGTAGATCAGGCGCTGCGCCGCCAGCGCGGCGTCCCCTTCGGCGAGGGCGTGCTGGGCGGCGGTCATGAAGCGCTGGACGCGGTCGGCGGCGGGGTCGGGCTTGGAGAAGTCCACGAACTGCAGCGAACCCGCCGGGACCGTGCGCACGCCGATCGAGAACAGGACGCGCGCCCACTGCTGCGAGGCCTCCTCGTCGCCGGAGAAGTAGATGCCGGTGACGGTGCCGACGCCCCATTCGGGATAGGACAGGCAGCGGGCGTAACTGTGGACGACCGAATGGTCGGGGACGCGGGAGCCGAACGGATCGTGCTTGGCGCGGTCGGCGGCGCTGGCGCGCTCGCGCTGCTCGGCCTCGTAGGCGCGGCGCCCCTCGTCGGCCCGTGCCCTGCGGGTCGCCGCGGCCGACGCCTTGACCGCGCTGCGGCTGACCCGCCCGCCACGGAAGCTCTCGGCCAGGCGCTCGAGCTCGTCGGCGGCCTCGTTGATCGCCTGGAGATGGCGCTGGTGCTCATGGCGGCGACCGGCGGGCGCGATGTCCGGATGCCAGCGCTTGGCCATCTTGCGCCGGGCGAGCTGCACCGTGCGCTGATCGAACGGCGCCTCGAGCTCCAGCAGCAGCAGGGCGGCTTCGACGTCAAGGATGCGAGGCATGAACCGTCAACGTTAGCGAGGTGGCGAGGCGATTCGGGGCAGGTCGTGGCCCGTTTGATCGCCTTTTGATCGCATTCAATTGCAACAAATCTGTGTCAATTAGTCTCGGTTGATAGCGGCGGCGGTATGGTCGCGCCATGTCCGCTTCCGTTCCGCGCTCCGGTCCACGCTCGGCCATGATCATCGTTATCGGCGCGTTCGCCGCGACCCTGACTGCGGGCGTCGGTCTCGCCGTCGTCGCCGCGTTGATCGAGCCGCCGCGCTCGCCTGGAGGGTCATCGTGCGGCGGCGCGGCAGGGCCGGCCGGGTCCGGCTCGCAGGAATCGATCGTGCTCGGGCCGCCGGGCGCCGGCCAGGACGTCGGAGCAACGGAGTACGGAGGGCCCGGTGATCCGTCCAGCTCAAACGTCGGGGCGGCGGGGATCAGTCTGGTGGCCCATCCCGACAGCTTTGCCGAGCTCGGCGGGCAGACCTTCCAGACCGCCGCCGCGCTCGGCGGCCTGCCCTACATGACGCCGCTGCGCGTGACCTGGCGGGGACATTCAGCGGTCGCCTACAAGCGGGACTTCGGCCTGGGGGGCGGCCCGGTCGACGGGCTGCCGCGGGTGATCGATCTGTGGTGGCAGTTCGCGCAGGCGCTGGGGATCCCCTACAGCGATGGCCTGTGGTCGGGCCCGGTGATGATCGAGCGACCGCCGGCGACGGGCGCCGGCAACGTCCTCGGCGGATCGCCGGCGCTGCCCGCCGCGTCGGCGTCGCCGGCAGTCGCCGGCGGCTGCGCGCCGGCCGGGACGGGCGGGCTCGCCGTGACCTCCGGGCCGCGTGCCACGTTGCTGCCCGACGGCCTCGCGGCCGCCCCGACCGCCGCGCCGGCGGCGGTCAAGGCGATGATCGCGGCCGGCAACCAGATCGTCGGCAAGCCCTACGTCTACGGCGCCGGGCACGGCGTGGCGCTCGACGAGATCGCCCCGGCCTATGACTGCTCGAGCAGCGTCGAGCACCTCCTCTACGGCGCAGGGCTGGTGGCGGTGACCGAGGACGAGTCCTCGGGCGCGCTGGAGTCCTTCGGCGCGCCGGGCCCCGGACGGTGGGTGACGATCTACGCCAGCGCCGACCACGTGTTCATGTACGTCGCGGGCCTGCGGTGGGACACCCACAACGCCGCCGGTCCCGGGGACGGGAGCGCCGGGATCGGCTGGCACCCGCTGGTGCGCAGCGCGGACGGGTTCGTC
>JBELAG010000278.1:0-8266 GCA_049509055.1 Solirubrobacteraceae bacterium | reverse complement strand
CGCCCGAGGCTCAGGAAAGATACCGGAACAGCCAGTGCAGGCCGCCGCCGGCGATGCCGAGCGCCTGGACCCGCCGTCCGGTGCGGTCGAGGTGCTCGCGGAAGGCCCTGAGCTCGTGATCGCGGTCGGGCAGCTCGTCGAAGTAGATCAGGGTCCCGACGCGGATGTGCGGCTGCGCCCAGCGCAGCGCGGCGTCGGTGCCGGCGTACAGGTCGCAGTCGATGTTGATGATCAGCTGATCGTGGTCGGGTACCGCAAACGACGGCAGCGTCTCGGCGAACATCCCGATCTGAAACGAGACGCGCGGGTCCGCGATCGCGGGGGGTCCAGGGACCCGGAACGCGCCGGCCTCGAAGCCCGGGCGCCAATCGGTGGCCAGGCCCTCGAAGCTGTCAAAGCCGACGAGCCGCGCCCCGGGCTGGTCCAGGAGCGCGGCCCACCGCCGCAGCGAGGCCCCCTCGTAGACGCCGAACTCCAGGTACAGCGGCGCGCGCCCGTGGACCGCCGACGCCGCGGCGACGAACAGCGCATCGCGGTCGGGATAGACCGCCGGAGTGCCGACCCATGCCCCCAGCTCCAGGTAGCCGAGCACGACGCGCAGGTCGGCCAGCGTCGCCGGGGGCAACCGGCCGCCGAGCGCGAGCAGCCGGCGGCGCACGATCGCGCGCGTCCGCTCGCGGTCAAGCGCACGCCGCGCGAGGTCGCGACCGAGGGTCACCGGCCGGCGAGGGCGAGGCGGTCGACGGTCAGCCGGTAGAGCGACTCAAACCGCGGCACCACCCGGTCGGCGCCGAACAGGTGCGCGCGCCGCCGCGCGCCGGCGCCCAGCCGCTCGCGCCGGGCCGGGTCGGCGAGCAGCGACTGCAGCGCCGCCCGCAGCTCGGCCTCGTCCCCGGGCGCCACGAGCACGCCGCTCTCCCCGTCGGCGACGATGTCGGTGAGACCGCCGATCGCCGACGCGATCACCGGGATGCCCGCGGCCGCCGCCTCGAGCGCGACGAGCCCGAACGGCTCGTCCCACAGCGACGGGACGACGACGATCAGGCTGCGGCGGACGGCCTCGATCGCCAGCGCGTGCTCGAGCGGGCCGGCGACGATCACCCCGGGCGTCTCGCGCAGCTCCTCCACGAAGCAGCGCCCGACGTGGACCAGCGGGGGCGGGTCCGTGAGCGTGCGGTACACGCGCGCCAGGTGGGCTGCGCCCTTGTCGATCGAGGCGTCGCCGAAGAACAGGATGAACGGCTCGCGCGGCAGGCGATCGAGGCGCGGGTCGGCGGCGTCGGGGCGGGCCGGAAGCTCGCCGATGAAGTTGGGGATCACCTGGCATTCGTCGCGCTCGTCGAGCCCGCACCCGCGCCGCACCGCGTCGCTGATCGGGACGAACGCGTCAACGGCGCGGCGGGTGAACGGCACGGTGAGCGCCATCCCCAGCGTGAGCGCGCCGCCCATCGCCGGCCCGTACACGCCGCCGGCGCAGGCCACGCACTTCGCGATCGCGGGGCCGTCGCACGGCTGGCGCTGGCGCCAGAACAGGCGCTTGGTCGGGCAGATCAGCGAGTAGTCGTGCAGCGAGAGCACGAGCGGGACGCGCAGCCGCCGTCGCAACACGGCGTAGGAGTGGACGATCCAGTTGTGGGCGTGCACGACGTCGGGCTGCTCACGCGCGACCACGGCGCGCAGGTCACGCACGGTCTCGGGGTCCGGTCCGGGCAGCGCGTGGCGGCGCTCGGCGTCGGCGAAGGCGTGCGGCAGCCGGTAGACGGCGCTGCCGAGCCGGTGCACGCGGATCCCGTCGTCGCGGGTCGTGCTGTCGCGCGAGAGCGTGGCAACGGCGACGCTGTGGCCGCGGCGCACCAGCTCGCGGCCGAGATCCTCCACGACCCTCTCCTCGCCGCCGATCACCGGCGCGTAGGACTGAGTGAGCATCAGGATCCGCACGCGGGCAACAATAAACACCGCCCCGCGCGGTACCGCCTACGGCGCCAGCAGCACCGAGCGGTACGGCCCGGCGGCGCGCGGCGCTCCCGCGGCGGCGGCCGGGTACAGGTCCACGTGGACGATCTGCAGCGGCAGGCCGGGCACGGTGAGCCGGCGCGTCACGCTCTCGCCCGGCGCCAGCCTCACGGTGAACGCGGCGCGCCCGCCACCCGGGGCGCTCGCCAGGACGCGGTAGGACACCGTGGCGTGCTGGGCGCTCGCCACCCCCACGGTGATCGCGCCGGCGCGATCGCGCAGGGCCCACAGGCGGGTGTAGCCGGCCACGGTGGAGTTCGGCAGCGGTCGGGCCAAGGCGAACAGGGCGCCGGCGACGATCGCCGCCGCCACCGCAAGCCCGGCCAGCCACCGGACGGTGCCGGGTCCGGGCCGGCGCGCCACGCGCCGATCGCGGTCGGGCCCGCCGTCGCGCTCGGGCGAAACGCCGGGCTCGACCGGGGCCGGGGTCGGTGGGCGGCGCGACCCGGCGGCGCCGGCCGCCGCGGCCGCCACGACGAGGGCGACAGTCAGCGCGGCGGGGGTGATCGCCACCCCGATCACCGCCAGCGCCAGCGCGACGATGATGATCGCGGCGATGCTGAAGGCCAGCGAGACCAGCAGCCGGACCGACGGCGCCAGCGCGTCCCCGGGAAACACGGCGCGGCTGACGAGGTAGCCCTGTCCGATCAGCAGGAACGGCAGCCCCAGCAGGGTCCGCAGCACGACCGCGCCGGGCACGGCCCACTCCAGCACGCCGGCCGCGGCGCCGAGCGCCACGATCGAGGTGACGATCTGCCGGTCACGGCCCGCGGCGGTCATCGGATCAGCCGCGGCTTTCCGAGCGGGATCCATGCCACCTGGCCGTGCTCGCCGCCCGGGGAGGGCAGCGACAGCCCCGCCCGGCCGGCCAGCGCCACGCGGATCGACGACGGTGCGGTGAGCTCGAAGGTGAGCGTCCCGACGACCGACGAGCCCACGGCGACCGATCCCGCGCGGGCGAGGTTGGCGGTGTGGAACGGGACGGTCGGCTGCGGCAGGAAGGCGAGGTCGCCGGCGAGCAGTTCGGTGGCGCGCGGAGCGGCCAGCGCCCTGATCGGCGCAGCCCCGAGGTTCTCGACCTGCAGGGTGATCGTCACCCACAGGCCGCCGGTCAGCCGCTGGGCGAACGCGCCGAGGTCACGGATCCGCGCGCCCGCCAGCGTCACGACCCCGCTCGCCGTGGGCGCGGTCAGGGTCCCGGTGGGGGTCGCGCAGGTGAGACCGTCGATGATCGAGGGCGTGCCGACCTGCGCGCACGCGGGGGGCGGCCGGTGCAGCGAGGCGACATCGAAGACGACGATGTCGCCGCTGTCGGAGACCCGGCTGACCCCCGCCAGCGCAGCGAACTTCTGCCGCGCCCGGGCGGGGAAGTAGCCGGCTCCGCCCGAGGGGTCGTCCTGGGGCGAGAAGAAGTACGCCGCCTGGTCGTTGTCGGCGATCCGGCGGTCGTCGACGACGAGGTAGTCGACCCGGTTCTCGCGTAGCAGGCTGCGCTGCCAGGCCGGGAACGCGCCGGACTGCAGCAGCTGTGCCCATGGGCTGCCGATGTCGCCGAAGTAGGCGAAGTGCGCGCCGTCGACGGCGAGCTCGCGCGCGGTCGCCTCGTCGCCGACGAACACCGACGGCCGCGGCAGGTGAGCCGCCGCCCAGCGCGCGGTCGCGAACCCCTGGGGGGTGATCGTCCGCGATCCGTCGGTGACGAACAGCGGCTGGGAGAGCCGCAGCGGCGCGGGCCAGCCCTCGATCACCCCGCCCGCGATCACCACCAGCATGGCGAGCATCACCGCGGCGCGCCGGCGACCGGACCCCACCCGGACCTGCGTGACCGCGAGCCCGAGGACGAACGCGACCCCGATGAACAGGAACTCCTGCGCCCGATTGGCCGTCTCCCATGCCCCGGGCAGCGCGCGGAGCGGATACAGCGCCAGGCAGCCCACGCCGGCCACCGCCAGCAGGATCCCGAGGTCCGAGCCCAGCGCGGGAAAGCGGCGGCGGCGCAGCAGCGTGACGAGCACGCCGATACCGACGAACGCCACCCCGAGGAACGCCACCCCCTCCTCGGCCGCCGGCGTCTGCAGGCTGGCGGCCGACGACTGAAACGGGGCGTGGACGCCCGCGCCGATGATGTGGCGCACCGCGCTCACCGCCTCGTCGACGATGAACCCGAGGTATCCGGCGGTGCTCGGCGCGACGAGGAAGAACCACAGCAGCGACAGCACGGTGGCGAACGAGGCCAGGCCGACCGCGCGCACGCCTCCCGATCCCCGGCGCGCGGCCATCAGCGTCAGCGTCCAGAAGGTGAGCGCGAGCGCGTAGGTGGTGACGTGGTGGGTGGCGGCGACGGTGAGCGTGAGCAGCGCGATCGAGATCGCGTAGGACCGGCGGTGACGCCCGGCGTGCGTTCGCGCAATGAACAGGTAGAGGGCGACGATGAACAGCGGAAGCGCCAGCGATTCGTAGGAGAACTGCGCGCTCCAGAACAGGAAGTTGGAGTTGGCGGCGAACAACGCCGTCCCCAGCCCGGCCATCCGCGCCGATCCGGACACGTGCTCGAACAGGTGAAACAGCGCGAGCATGACGATCAGCTTCGCGACCGCGATGATGATCAGTGCGCTGACGAACAGCGACAGCCCGGTGACGTCCGCGACGGTCACGGCGGCGATGTGCAGCCCCGGGTAGTCGGCGGCGACGTGGCCGCCGGAGATCGCCACTGGCGGAAACAGCGAGTGCGTCCGGGCCATCTGCTGGGCGACGCTGAGATGGGTGAACTCGTCGCTCATCACCACCGTGAGCGGGTCGCGCAGCACCTTGACCGCGTAGCTGAGGACGCCGAACAGACCGGTCAGCGCCAGCCGCCGGCCGCGGGGCGCGTCGACGGCCAGCAGCCGCCACACGATCGGGGCGACGAGCACGACGAAGCCGAGCCAGAACACCGGATCGGCGTCGCCGGCGGCGGTGGCGGTGCGCTCCATCGCGAAGCTGCCGGCGATGATCGCCAGCCCGACTGCGCCAACCACCGGAGCGAGCGCCGCCGACCGGCTCGGCACCGGCCTGCGCACCGCCAGGGGCAGCGGCGGCGGACGTTGCAGCCCGCGGCCCGTCCGGCGCTCGTAGCGCAGCGTGGGCGGGCGCTCGTCGGGCACCGGTTCTGAGGGCTGCAGGGAGGTGCTCATACGATCGACGGGCGACTCGGACGGCGACGACCGGGCCGTAGAATGGTGACGCCTTCGAGCCCGCGCGCCGCACGAGACCCTCGGCCGGATACCGCGGCGGCGGCGACCCAGATCACGGCACGCATCCGTGCGACGACCGGGCGCAGGCCAGAATACCCCCACCACAACCCACGTGCCCACCGCGCCCCGACCCGATCGCCCGCTCGCGATCCTGCAGGTGACTCCGGCCTACGCGCCGTGGATCGGCGGTGCGCAGACGTGCGTGCGGGAGGTGTCGCGGGGGGTGCAGGCGGCGGGCGCCCAGGTGCAGGTGCTGACCGCCGACCCGTCCCGGCGGCTTCCCCGTCGTGAGCGCCTGGACGGAATCGAGGTCGTGCGCGTCCCGGCCTGGCCGCGCGACGGCGATCAGCGCTTCGCGCCGGGCGTGGCCCCGGCGATTGCGCGGCTGGGCGGCGACGTGATCCACATCCACTGCTATCAGACGCTGGTCTCCCCGGTCGCGATGATGGCGACCGCGCGGCTCCGGCTCCCGTACGTGCTCACCTTCCACGGCGGCGGTCACTCCACCCCGTGGCGCAATCGGATCCGCACGCCCCAGCTGAAGGTGCTGAGACCGCTGCTGGCGCGCGCCGCGGCGCTGATCGCCACCGGCGAGTGGGAGATCGAGCACTACTCGGCGCTGCTCGGGCTGCCGGTCGCGCAGTTTCGCCTGATCCCCAACGGCGGCGACCTGCCGGCGCCGCGCGATCCCCCGGCCGCCCGCGAGGGCACGCTGATCGTGTCGGTCGGCCGCGCCGAGCGTTACAAGGGCCACCATCGCGTGCTGGCGGCGTTCCCGCACGTGCTGCGCGAGATCGATGACGCCAAGCTGTGGATCGCGGGGGACGGACCGTACGAGGCCGAGCTGCGGCGGATCGCCCGCGACCTCGGCGTGTCGCACCGCGTCGAGATCTGCGCGCTGCGCGACCGCGAGGCGTACGCCGACCGGCTGGCGAGCGCGTCGTTGGCGACGCTGCTCTCAGACCACGAGACCAACCCCGTGGCGGCGCTGGAGGCGATCGCGCTCGGCATCCCGACGCTCGTGGCCGACAACTCCGGGATGGTGGAGCTGGCGGCCAGGGGCCAGGCGCGCACGGCCTCGCTGTCGGATGACAGCCGGGCGCACGCCCGCCAGATCGTCGAGCTGATCCGCGATCCGCCGCCGCCGGTGCCCGCCGCCCCGATCTGGAGCTGGCGCGACTGCGCGATGACGACCCTGGCGCTCTACCACGACGTGCAGCGGCGCCCGCGGCGGGCATGAGCGCGACGGTCGTCGGCAGCGGGCCGCCGCCGCTGCCGCTGGTCGGCGAAGGTCCGTCCGGCGGCGGCGCCGGCATGGTGCTGCGGGGGCCGTGGACGACGCTGCTGACGGGGGCGGCGGGGCTCGCGCTCGTCGCGGCGAGCTTCGCGCGGTCGCGCGGTGGGCACACCGGCGTGCCCACCTACATCCTGTTCTGGGGCGGCTACTGCGTGATCCTGGGGCCGATCGCGGTGCGGCTGCTGGCCGCGCGGCCCACGCGCGGGGAGCGGCTCGGGCTCGCGGTGATCGCCGGGCTCCTGCTCTACGGCGTCAAGGTCCTGCACGAGCCGTCGATGTTCCTCGAGCCCGACGAATGGATTCACCTGGGGGTCTTGCAGCACCTCGTCGCCACGCGCTCGCTGTTCTCGACCATCGGCATCCCCGGCTTTGACATCTTCGTCGACTATCCGGGGCTGGAGACCGTGACCGCGGCGGTCAGTCAGGTCACCGGCGTGTCGCTGTTCGCATCCGGGGTGATCGTGCTCGCGCTCGCCCGGGTGATCATGGTGGTGGCGCTGTTCCTGCTCGTCGAGCGCGTCACGAAGTCGGCCCGGGTGGCCGGCGTGGCGACGCTGCTCTACATGGGCAACGGCAACTTCCTGTTCTGGAGCGCCCAGTTCTCGTATGAGTCGCTTGCGCTGCCGCTGTTCGTGCTGGCGCTGCTGGTGATCGTGATCCGCGCCGACGAGCCCGAGCACGCCCGGTCGCTGAGCGTCACCGTGGTCATTCTGACGGTGGCGCTGGTCGCCACCCATCACGTCACCGCGTATCTGCTGGCGGCGATCCTCTGGGTGTTGAGCGCGATGTCACGCCGCCGGCAGTGGGCCGGGTACCGCTGCCGCGGGCCGGCGCTGGTGGCGACCGGCCTGGCGATCCTGTGGACGGTCGTGGTGGCGCCGGCCACCGAGTCCTATCTCGGCTTCGTCGCGCGGCGCACGACCAGCGGCGTCGACGGCTTTCTCAGCAGCGGCGCGGGGCGCGCGCCGTTCTCGGCATCGGTGCAGACCCTGCAGACGCCGGTCGCCGCGGAACTGGTCGGCCTCGCCGCGGTCCTGGTGATCGCGGTCGGGCTGCTGTGGAGCCTGTGGCGGTTGCGCCGCTCGACGCTGCTGCAGTCCGCGCCCGGCATCCTGCTCGCGCTGGCCAGCATCGGCTTTCTGTCGCTGTACCCGCTGCACCTATCCTCGGACTCCTGGGAGACGGCCAACCGCGGCCAGGAGATCCTGTTCATCGGGGCCGGCACGGTGCTGGCGTCGCTGGCGATCGCGCTGGTCGGACGCTGGCGGGCACATCACCGCCGCGCCTACGCGCTGGGCGCGGTCGCCGTGCTCGTCCTGTGCAGCGGGGTGATCGACGGCACCCCCGCCCCGGTGCTGCTGCCGCTGCCGCTGCAGGTCCGCGCCCCGGGCGGCGCCACGATCGTGCCCCAGGGGATGCTGGCCGCCCGCTGGGCGGTGCGGACGTTCGGTCGCCGGCCGGCCTACGCCGCCGACGAGGGGTCGGGCCGCGAGCTGGTGGTGGCGGGCGCGCTGCACACCTATGTCGGGTCGGCGAGCGGCGTGCCGCAGCTGCTGCACGATCCCGTCCTGCCCGCGTGGGAGCCGGCGTTCATCGCCGCCCGGCGGATCGCGCTGGTGATCCTCGACCGCCGGCAGGTCTCCAGCCAGGACCAGGAGGCGTACTACTTCCAGCCGGCCTCGGATCCGAGCGCCGGGGTCGGCTACTACCCGGCGGCCGCCCG
>JBELAG010000277.1:0-8270 GCA_049509055.1 Solirubrobacteraceae bacterium | reverse complement strand
AGGACGCGGCCACCCCGGGGTGAGGCGACCGCCCGCCCCTCACGGGCGGTCCAGTGACGTGAACGCCAGGTCCCACGTCCCCTGGTTCCACTGGTCGTTGACCCCCGCGACGTCGCGGCTCTCGATGTCCGGTTGGCTGTCGAAATCCTCCGGGATCGCGACGGCCAGATAGACGAGCATCTTGTCGACGTTGGCCCACGCTTGCGCGCGGGCGGCCGAGTCGGGGATCTGGGTGGCCGCCTTCATCGCGGCGGTGAGCTGCGCGCTGTCGACCTGCCCGGCATTCGAGCCGATCGCCTGTCCGTGGAAGGACCGGTAGAGCACCGTCAGCGGGTCGGCGAAGTCACGGATCCGTCCGACCGCCGCGCAGACGTCGACCGCCTGCGCGGGCGTGCCGCAGGCGACACCGGACACCACCGACGGGTTGACGAGGTCCACGCGGGTGTCGAACCCCAGCTGCGTGAGGTCGGAGTTGACCAATTCGACGATCTTCGCGTCGGCGCCGGTGCCGTCGCCGACGATCTGCACCGTCGCGCCGCCGGTGTACCGGCCGCTCCGGTAGCCCGCGGCTTTCAAATACGTCTCGGCCACCGCCAGGTCCCCGTTGACGTTCTGGTTCCACGGGGTCAGCGGCCCGACGTCCCCGCCGGACTGCTCGAAGCCGGGGAGACCCGGGTAGATGAAGTGCGTCGCGGCGGTCGCCACCAGCGACCCGCCCCGCAGCCACGCCGCTGCAGCGCGATCGAGGTTCGCGTACACCGCCCGGCGGAGATCGAGGTTGGCGAACGGACCCCGCCGGGTGTCGAACGCCACGTAGTGCTCGCCCGCCCCGGCGGTGAACGTGATCTGAGACGGGTACCGATCGTAGGCCAGCGTGACCGTCGACGGCGCCGGCGGGTCGAACTCGACCGCGTCTGAGCCCTTCAGCACCTGCTCGCCGATCGTCCTGGCGTCCCCGCCGAGCTTGAACTCGATCCGGTCGAGGTAGGCGGGCCGAAAGTCGGCCCGCGGATTCCAGTTCGGGTTGCGGACCAGCGTCAGCGACTTGCCGGGCCGATAGCCGATCCCGGCGAACAGCCCCGTGTCAAGGTCGCTCTCGATCATGTAGGGGCCCGTCGCCACCAGGTACCTGGTCCCGTAGGCCGTCGGCGAGCGCGTATCCACGGCGGCGGCGAAGCTCCGGGGCACGGGCGCCGACAGGGGCAGGCTGAGCGCGGAGATCAGCGATGACCCACTCGGTTTGCTGGTGTGAAAGACGATCGTGAACCGGCTCGGGGTCTGGATCCCCGGGATCGGGCCGCCGCGATAGCCGGGGCTGCCGGCGCCGAGCAGCGGGGACAGCGAGGCGGCCCCGAAGTAGGAGCTGAAGTACGGGTTGTCGACGCTCGGGGTCGCCGCGCGCTCGATCGCGTAGGCGACGTCGGCCGAGGTCACCTCGCGGTTGACCGGAGGGCTGAAGTACACGCCCGGGCGGATGTGGATCGTGATCGTCTTGCCCCCGTCGGTGATTTCGTGGTTGGCGATCGTCGGGATCGCGGTGGCGAGGTCGGGAGTGAGCCGGGCCTGGTTGTTGGGCAGATAGGAGAACAGCGGGCGTTGCGTCACCGCGTCGACGCCGTAATCCAGGCTGGAGTACGAGCTCCCCGGGTCGAGATGGTGAAACGCGGCGCTCGAGTACACCGTCAGCGTCCCACCGCGCTTCTTGGCGGCTCCGGCCAGCACCTGGCGGGCCGGATTCTCGCCGGGCTTGAGCGGGAGCCTGGGAATCGCGCCGTAGACCGGGCGCGGTCCGCTCGCGACCGGCCGATGGGACTTCCCGCCGCACGCGCAGAGCCCGATCGCCAGCAGCGCGATGGTCGCCGCGACGGCCGGTCGAACCCCCTGGAATTGTCTGCGGCGGCGTGCACCGACGCACGCCACGGCCCCTGACCGGACCTGGCTCGGGCGAGGGCCGGGCAGAGCGCTTACCCCTCGTCGTGCTCCGCTGATGGCGCCTGCAACGGAAAGTGACAGGCGGCCTGGTGGCCGCTGCCGAACTGACGCAGCAACGGTTCCTCCGCCGCGCACCGCTCCTGGGCCCGCGGACAGCGGGTTCTGAAGCGGCAGCCTGACGGCGGATTGACCGGGCTGGGCAACTCGCCCCGGATCCCGACCTCGTCCTTGGCGCGCTCGGCGGCCGGATCGGGGACCGGGATCGTTCTGATCAGCGCTTCGGTGTAGGGGTGCGCCGGGCGGTGGTAGATGTCATCTCCGGTCCCGAGCTCGACGAGCTTGCCCAGGTACATGACCCCGATCCGATCGGCCAGGTACTTGACCACGGCGAGGTCGTGCGAGATCACGAGCGTGGCCATGCCGTGCTCGGCCTGCAGCCGCTTCATCAGGTTGAGCACCTGGGAGCGGATCGAGACATCCAGAGCGCTGACCGGCTCGTCGGCCACCATCACCTTGGGCTCCAGCATCAGCGCCCGGGCGAGGGCGATGCGCTGCCGCTGGCCCCCGGAGAACTCGTGCGGGTAGCGCTCCAGCGCGTTGACCGGGAGACCGACCTCGCCGAGCAGGCGCCTGACCCGCCGGTCCTGGTCCTTGGTGCTCTCGACCTTCTGGATCACCAGCGGCTCGCGGAGGATCGCCTGGACGCGCATCCGGGGATCGAGCGACGCGAACGGATCCTGGAACATCATCTGCAGATCGCGGCGGGCGCGCCGCAGCGCGCGGCGGCGCATGCGGAAGATCTCCTTGCCGTCCAGCGTGATGCGGCCCGAGTTGGGCTTCTCCACGCCGACGATCATCTTGCCGAGCGTCGTCTTCCCACACCCCGACTCCCCCACCAGGCCCAGGGTCTCGCCGACGTCGATGTGCAGCGAGACGCCGGACACCGCCTTGACCGAGGCGACCCTCCGCTGCAGCACGGCGCCGCTGGTCACCGGGTACTCGCGCACGACGTCGACGACCTCCAGCAGGTGGTGGCCGTTGGTGGCGGCGGCCCGGTTGGCGACGGCGGCCGGCGTCACGCCGGCGATCACCGGACGGATGACGATCGGCCCCTCGACGGGGTGCCAGCAGGCGTACCGATGGGACGAGTCGTCGCCGCGCAGCGGCGGCTCGTTCTCCCGGCACTGCTCGGTGGCCCGGCTGCAGCGAGGGGCGAAGCGGCACCCGGGCGGCGGATCGGTGAGGTCCGGAGGGATGCCCGGGATGCTGATCAGCGCCTTGGTGTTGTCGGACTCCAGCCGCGGGATCGAGCCCAGCAGCGCCTGCGTGTACGGGTGACGCATCGCCGAGAACAGGCGATCGGTCGGCGCCGTCTCGACGAGCCGGCCCGCGTACATGACGTTGATGCGACTCGTCCGGCCGGCCACGACCCCCATGTCGTGGGTGACCAGCAGCGTCGCCATGCCGAGCCGATCGCGCAGATCGTCAAGGACCGAGAGGATCTGCGCCTGGATGGTCACGTCGAGCGCGGTCGTCGGCTCATCGGCGATCAGCACCTTGGGCTCGCAGGCCAGCGCGATCGCGATCATCACCCGCTGGCGCAGGCCGCCGGAGAGCTGATGGGGATAATCGTCGAGCCGCTCCTTGGGCTGCGGGAGCCCGACCAGATCGAGCACCTCGAGCGCCCGGTCCAGCGCCTCCTTCTTGTTCGCGCCGCGATGCAGGCGGACCGGCTCGGCCACCTGCTCGCCGATCGACTTCGTCGGGTTCAGCGACGACTGGCTGTCCTGGAAGATCATCGCGACTTCGTTGCCGCGAATCTTGCGCAGCTCCGGCTCGGGGAGATGGGCCAGCTCGCGCTCGCCGGCCTTGATCGAGCCGTTGACGATCCTGCCGCCGGCGGGCAGCAGGCCGAGGATCGAGAGCCCGAGAATCGACTTGCCGCACCCGGACTCGCCGACGAGCCCGAGGGTCTCCCCCTGGTCGATGCTCAGATCGACGTTGCCGACCGCCTGGACGACCGAGCGCGACAGCTCGATGTGGGTGCTGAGGTCGGTGACCTCCAGGGCAGGAGACACGGCGATCCCCCTAGCGTCGCCGGAGCCGCACGTCGAACGCGTCGCGCAGGGCGTCGCCGACCAGGTTGCAGGCGAGGACGACGACCACGAGGCATCCGCCGACCGGATAGACCAGCCACCAGTACCCCGAGGACACGTAGTTCTGCGCGTTGCCGAGCATGTCCCCCCACGACGCGGCGGGATATTGCAGTCCGAAGCCGAGGAAGCCCAGGAAGGCGAGGATCAGGATCGCGTCGGCGACCTGGAAGGTCACGTTGACGATCACGACCGACAGGGCGTTCGGGATCAGATGGCGGTAGATCAGGCGCGTCTGGCCGCTGCCCATCACGCGGGCGGCCAGGACGAAGTCCCTGACGCGCAGCGTGAGCACCTCGCCGCGGACCAGGCGAGCCGGCACCAGCCAGGTGTAGGCGCCGATGATCGCGCTCTCGTCGACCACCGTCGCGTGGTACTTGGTGGCCAGCACGAGCACCATGAACAGCAGCGGGATCGACAGGAAGACGTCGAGGATGCGCATCAGGATCGCATCGACGATGCCGCCGACCAGTCCGGAGACGGCGCCATAGAGGGTGCCGACGACGGTGGCGATGAACGACGCGAAGAACCCGATCTCGAGCGCCGTCTGACCTCCGGCCATGATCCGCCCGAGCTCGTCGAAGCCGTTCTCGTCGGTGCCGAGCGGATGGCCCGCCCCCGGCGGCAGATCGGTGATCAGCGGGTTGGTCAGGCTCTGGTTGGTGTGATAGACGAGCGGGCCGACGAAGCAGAAGAGCACGAAGAACAGGAGCACGAGCACGCCGACGACGGCGAGGCGGTTGTCCAGGAACTCGCGCAGCGCCAGCTGCCAGCCGCTGGCGATGACCTGGACCTCCCCGCCCTCGGGGGTGGTCGGCGGCCCGAGCGTCGCCCCGCTCAGGGCCGGGGGACCTTCGGTCAGTGGCCGGCTTGCGTCAGCCAAAACGGATCCTCGGATCGGCGACCGACACGGCGATGTCGGCCAACAGGTTCCCCAGCACGGTGAGAATTCCGCCCAGGACCGTGTAGGCCAGCAGGATGTTGTAGTCCTGGTTGCCGAGCGCCGTGAAGAACAGCAGCCCGAGTCCCTGGTAGTTGAACAGGACCTCGATCAGCAGGTTGCCCGCGAGCAGGTTGGGGATCGAGAGCCCGACCAGCGTGAGGATCGGCAGGCAGGCGTTGCGCAGGAGATGGTGAAACAGCACGGCGCGCTCGGACAGGCCCTTGGCCCGCGCGAGCCGGATGTAGTCCTGTGCGAGGTTGTCCAGCGCCGAGGAGCGCATGTAGCGGCTGAACGACGCGACGTTGATCGCGGCGAGGGTGACGATCGGCAGCGTCAGCTGGAGCGGATGGGTGAAGGCGCCCCAGGTGGTGGTGATGCTGTCGCTGACGGTCGGAGGGAAGATGTTGAGGTCCAGGGCGAAGATCTGGATCAGGATCAGGCCGAGGAAGAACGACGGCATCGAGTAGAGGATGAAGTTCAGCGTGGTGACGGTGTAGTCGCCGATGCTGTTGCGCTTGACCGCCTGGGCGATGCCGAGCGGCACAGCGACGAGCAACGACAGCACGAGCGCCGCCCCGGTCAGGTAGGCGCTGCGTCCGGCGTTCTCGTTGAACAGCGCGGCGACGCTCTGGTCCAGCTTGTAGGAATAGCCGAAGTTGAGGTGGACGAGCGCCCCGAGATAGCTCAGCAGCTGCGCCACCTCAGACCGGTCATAGCCGTGCAGCCGGTTCCACGACACGACGGCCGACGGCTGCGCCTTGGCCCCCAGCACCGCGTACACGGGGCTCGGCTGGAGCCAATGCAGCAGCAGGAAGGTGAAGATCGCGATGCCGGCGACGACGACGATCGCCACAAGGAGCCGGCGGACCATGTATCCGATCATCCGCGCGACTCCCTGTGGTGCAACGTCGTCATCATCGAGGTCGGCTCATCCCTGCGCGTGCGTTGAGGGCTGGTGGCTGGGCACGATTGTTGGCGCCGGCTACTTGAGCTGGTACCAGTACTGCGGGAACCACTGCTGCTGGGTCATCGAGGTCCAGCCCTCCGCCGGGCCGCCGACGGCCTTGGTGTTGACGGCGAGCAGGTAGTCACCGTCCGGCATCCAGAACACCGGCAGATGCGCGGCGATGTAGGTCGCCTCGGTCTTGACCGCGTTGATGTCGCCGCTGTGCACCGACGCGTTCATCAGCGCGTTCGCGGTCGGATCGTCGTACGCGCCGGTGTTGAAGCCGGCTCCCGGGTTCCACGTGCCCTCTCCGGTCGGGTAGTAGTCGGTGAACAGGCCGCCGAAGTTGTTGACGCCCCAGTCGTTGGTGTACTTGACCCCGGCCGGGTTGGCGTCGTTGTAGTTGGAGATCAGGAAGTTGAACGTCTTGGTCTGCAGCTGGATGTTGATCCCCGCCGCCTGCTTGGCCTCCGAGGCGATCACCTCGGACTCGAGCGCGCCGGTGGTCTGCACCGCCGATGGCTGGCTGGCCCACACGAACGAGATCGGCGTCCCGGCGGGAATGCCCGCGCCGCACTCGGTGGCCGCCGTCCCGGGCTTGGCGCAGGTGGTCGTGCCGTTGGGAACGACCTTCCACCCGTGGGACTTCAGCAGCGCGACCGCCTCGGCCGGGCTGTAGGCATACGTCGCGGTCGTGGCGCTCGGCGGGGCGTACGGAGAGGTGGGCGCCGAGGGCACCTGGCCGTAGGCGGCGACCGCCGCGGTCTTGTACACGCCGGTGATGATCGCCGGCTGGTCGATCAGGTGGTCGATCGCCTGCCGGACGTAGAGCTGGGCGATGACCTTGTCGAAGTCGTCGGTCGTGTCCTTGAAGTTGATCTGGCCGCCGAACCAGCCCCATCCCGGACCGCCGAACAGGTCGATGCCCTGAGACTTCAGCCCCGCGGCCTCGGCGATCTGCGAGGGATCGATCCCCACCGCCACGTCAAGGCTGCCGCCGCGCATCGCGTTGAGCTCAGAGGTGTACCCGGTGTAGGTTTCGACCGAGACGTTGGCCTGCGCCTTGGGCGTGCCGCCGTAGCTGGGGTTGGGGGCGAGCGTGTACGAGCTGTTGGTCGCGCTGAAGCTCGTCAGCTTGAACGGCCCGTCCCCATCCTTCCACAGCGGGTTGGAGGCGAACGACGACACCGCGCTCCCGGCCTTGTTGAGGTAGTCGTAGATCTTCTTGGCGTTGGCCGGGATCGTGTAGTCCAGGTGGGGTCCACCCGGGGCGGCGATGTTCCAGTCGGTGCTCGGAAGCGGATACACGTTGTTGGTGTCCGACAGGTTGTTGTTGAGGAAGAAGCCGGGGTTGTAGGCCTGGGTCAGGTGCATGACGACGTCGTACTTTCCCGACGTCGAGATGCTCTTGACGTTCTGCGGGATCAGCCCGGGCGAGAACTGGCCCCAGTTGGCCGTGCTCTCCTTGATCGCCGCGCTGAGCAGGTCGAACCAGAAGACGACGTCGTTGGCGTCGACCGGCGCGCCGTTGCCCCACTTCAGGCCGGGCTTGATCGGGATCGTCACCGTCTTGTCGCCGTCGGAGAACTGCGGCGGATTGGCGGCGCTCAGGTCGTAGTCGACCTTCGGCTCGGCGCCGGTGGGGCCGGCGTAGAGCGGCATGAACAGCGAGCTGAGCAGCGAGATCGTACCCGTCGAGGTCTGCGCTCCGGGAGCGATCGGAAAGATGTAGGTCGGGGTCTGCCCGCTCAGCTGGCCCTGGGTCACCGTTCCGCCCGCCTTGGGCGTCCCGACCGGGGGCAGGGTGCCGTAGAGCCGCGTCCCGAGCGAGGCGCTGACCGTGCCGCCGGTGCTGGCGCTGCTGCCGGCACCGCTGCTGCTGCTGCTGTTGCTGCTGCTGCCGCACGCCGCGACGGCGAGGCCGGCGGTGACGAGTGCGACACCGATCCCGAGCGGGCGACGTAGGCGCCCGGTGGCCTGACGCCAGCGAGATACGGAGGACTGCGAGTGTGCGACGTCAAGACTCATGAATCGACTCCCCAGACGATGATCAGGTCGGGATTGTGGATGGGCGCGCGAGCTCTGTCAACGCGGAGGGCGCCTCCCGGAGCCGTCCCCAGGTCATCTCGACGAGAACTCCGGAACCGTCTTCCTGCTGACCGGCGTCATCTTAACGCAAATGGTCAACCCGGTGGACCGGTTATACGCTGCGCTGCCGGCCCTCGTAGCTCAATGGATAGAGCACGCGCCTCCTAAGCGCGGGATGCAGGTTCGATTCCTGCCGGGGGCACCTCGC
>JBELAG010000276.1:0-8323 GCA_049509055.1 Solirubrobacteraceae bacterium | reverse complement strand
GGCAAGACAACAGCCGTCCTCGCTCCGGCTCGCCTGAGTCTGGCCAGTAGCTGCATGTGCTTGCCGGCGACTGCTGGACTCCTGGCTGGCGTGGTCTTCTCCAGCGGAGTCGTGGATTGTGTGTGGAACTGCGTGCGCCGGTGAACCCGCGACCGCGGGCTAGGCTCGGACGTTTGAAGGTCCAACGCTGGACCGGTACTACTGGTCATGCTGCCTCCCAGAGGTGGTGTTTGATTACGCCGATCAAGACAGCGGCAAAGACCCACGTGAGACTCCCCCTCGGGGTGAACGAAGCCAGGCGTAGGGGTGGTCCAGGTGGCAGTCAGCCACCCGTTACGGCCCGCGCCGGCGGCGGGCGTATGATTCCGGCGTGAGCCCGCCGGCCATCCCGGTTCAGTCGGTCGCTGACCTGCAGGCTCGGCTGCAGGCCGAACGTGCGGGGGTATCGTTCCTGTTGTTTCGAGACGGTGAGGGCCGCCAGGAAATCGTCGCGCTCGGGCACGATGCAGACGAAGGTGAGCTGGTGATCGGCCGAGACCCCAGCGCTGACATTCCGCTGCACTGGGACAAGCGGGTCTCCCGCGCGCATGCGCTGCTCAAGCGTGCCGCAGGGGCATGGACGATCGTCGACGATGGCTTGTCGCGCAATGGGACCCTCGTCAACGGCACGCGGATCAACGGGCGCCGCAGGCTCCACGACCACGACGTGATCGGCTGCGGTTCGGTGCAGATCGAGTTCCGGGACCCATCGCTCGGTCGCGAGGAGGAGACCAACCAGGCGTCGGGCGAGGGGCCGACGCCCGCTGACGTGCTGACGCCGGCCCAGCGCCGCGTCCTGGTCGCCCTCTGCCGCCCTTTACGCGATTCCCCGCGCGGGCATCCCGCCACCAACAAGACGATCGCCGCTGAGCTCACCCTCAGCGTCGATGCAGTGAAGACTCACCTGAGGCGGCTTGCGGTCACCCTCGGCGTCGAACATCTGCCGCAGAACCGCAAGCGGGCCGAGCTCGCATGGAGGGCGCTCGGATCAGGGCTGGTGACCGACCGCGAGCTGCGGCGCTAGCACCGACTTCCGAGCTGCGCGACTAGTGTCCTCCGCCTCAAGGTCCCTGTCGGGGGGTGGGATTCTTGAACGTCACCATCGTCCATCCCTCGACCGCGTCGTGGAACTCGGTGGTGTCGTATGCGCGCGTGATCAGAGGCTCGCCGCCGATCTCATCGGCGAGGAATTGGGCAAAGCCGGGAGTTCTGGCGGCGTCGAGCTCGATCGTGGCGACGATGTCGTAGGGGCCGAGCGTCCTGGCAAACGCCACGAGGGTGCCGCCGTTCGCTTCGAGCTCGGCCCTCATGTGATCCTCGGCGATGCCGGGCTGGGTGGTCCGCCAACCGGCGCCATTCAACTGGATCAGCACGACATATCGCTCTGCCATGACGCTCCCGGCCGTTGTCAAAGAGCGCTGATCATAGCTCGGGCGGCCGCGGTCAGAAGGGCTCCGCCGGGCGCCATCCGGCGAGGTCCAGCGCCGAGCAGAGCCGCTCGCCCTCGCGGATCAGGAAGCCCGCTCCCAGCCCAACCGCCACGTCGAGGGCCGCGGTGAGCTCGCGCCGTGCCGCTGAGCGCTCGCCGCGGAACGCCGCCGCCTCGGCCATCCGCAGCCGTGCATACGCCGCGGGGTACGGGTGCGCAATCTCCTCCCATGCGTCTGCGGCTTTCGCCCACGGATCAATCGCCGGCTCGTGGGTTAATCGCGTCAACTCAGCGACCGATGTCGCCAGATGGCCACGGCCCTGTGGTGGGCAGGACGTACCCTCCTCGACGTCGAGTAAGCATTCGATCCGCGCGGTGAGCGCGGTCGCTGCGGCGACCGCCACCCGACGTGCGGCGTCGCCATCACGCAGCCCGGCTTCCGTCTCGGCGCGCACGCCGATCGCGAGCAGCACGGGTGTGTTGAGTGCGTCGACACTCCCGGCGACCAGTTCCAGTCCCGCCGCCACCAGCCGGCGGGCGCGATCCGGACGGCCTTGCCAGAGCGCGAGTTCGGCGAGCCCACCGTAGACGAAGGGGACCTGCTCCGGCCGACCGTCAGAGCACAGCGCGCTCGCAACCTCGAGGTGCGCTAGCGCCGTGGGCGCGTCGCCACGCATGACGGCGAGCCTGCCGGCCACGCTCAGCCACAGCTCTCGGCTGGTCCGCTCGAGCCCTTCGGGATCCACGGCCGCGACGCGCCTCGAAGCCTCCTCCCACCGTCCGAGGTGCAGGAGATCGTCGGCTGCGCTGAGCGAGAGGTACGTGCCGAACAGATACTCGAGACCGACGCTGCGAGCCGTCCGTTCGCCGTCAAGGGCAACCTCGAGCGCATCGGCGAGTCGGCCGAGGTAACGCAGGACCTCGGCAAGGCTGATGTGCGCGCGGGCGACGTCGTCGGCGCGCCCGAGCTCGGACGCGATTGCGAGCGCCCGGCGCAGCATCGGCTCGCCCTCGAGCGGCCTGCCCAGGAACGTGAGCGCCACGCCGAGCGTCGACATCGCATGGGCCTCCTCGGCGCGCGCGCCGGCGGCTTGCGCGATCTCGACCGCCTCCTCGCAACGGCGCCTGGACTCCGCCCACCGGTCGAGGTAGGTCAAGGCCAGGCCCTGACGCCCCAGCAACCGGGCGCGCTGCGCGCTGGGTCCGGGCGGAAGAAGCTCCAGCGCCCGCGCGTAGCACGCGAGCGCGGCCATAGGCTTCGAGGTCGAGTAGCGGCCGAGGCGCTCGTGCATCGCGGCTGCCCGGAGCGGATCGGCGACAGGGTCGACCTCATCGAGCGCCTGTCGGCAGAGAGCGGCCGCTGGCTCCACGTCGCCCGCAGACCACGCCGCCTCCGCCGCGTGCGCGAACAGCCCGGCGCGATCGAGGCCGGCGCGCTCACCGGACTCGCCTGCGCGCGGCCACAGCTCAATCGCGTGCTCGAAGTGGCCAAGCGCATCGCGGAACGCGTACGCTCTCACGGCTCCGAGGCCCGCGTCGACATACGCCGCCAGCGCCAACCGCGCCTCACCCGCGGCCTGCCAATGGTGGCCGAGTTCCGCAGGGTTGCTCGATCCCCCGATCTCCGCAAGCGCGGTCGCCACGCGTCGGTGGAGGTAGGATCGCTCGGCGGCCAGCAGATCTGCGTACACGACCTCACGGACGAGCTCATGCCGAAAGCACAGCTCCTCGCCGGCGGGCACCAGCACATGCGCCGTCACCGCCTCTCGAAGCGCCCTGGCCAACTCGCTCTCGGCCGCTCCGGTACCGGCTCTCAGGAGCGTGTGATCGACCGCACGACCGGCGACCGCAGCGAAGCGCAAGGCCGTCCGCGCCGTCTCAGAGAGGGAGTCGACTCGGACCATGAGCGCGTCCCGCAGGCTCGCTGGCAGCTCCGCACCCGGGCCCGTGCCAGCCATTGCGAGCAGCTCCTCGGCGAAGAATGGATTGCCCTGCGAACGCGCAAAGATCTCATCAACGAGCGCGGGCTGCGGTTGGGCATCGAGGATCTCCCCGAGCAGCACCGCAACCTGGGCGCGCGTCAGCCGCGCAAGCTCCAGCCGCATCACGCGCGGGCTGCGAGCCAGCTCGGCCAGCAGCGCCCGCAATGGGTCGCGGGGGCTGAGCTCATCAGAGCGGAAGGTCGCGATCAGCGCGACGTGCTCGCTGCTCGCGCGGGCACAGAAGTAGCGCACGAAGTCCCGCGTCGATGGATCGGCCCAGTGGATGTCCTCGATCACGACCACGGTCGTGACTTCGTCGGCCAGACCGCGCAGGAGCCCGAGCAGCAGCTCGAACAGCCGTGACTGCGCCCCCCGTTCCGGCTCGGCGGCGTCCGCGAGCGGCACGCCGAGCTCCGGCATCGCCCGCGCGAGCTCCGCCCGCACACTCGGTTCCAGGCCCTCGGCCGCCGTCGCCACGTTGCCGGCGCCAGCCCCTCGCAGCGCCGCGACGATCGGGCCATAGGGAATCTCGCCGCTGTCCAGTCCGACGCACCCGCCGCTCAGCGTCTGAACGTCTCGCGCCCTCGCTCCGGCGATGAGCTCATGGACGAGCCGGCTTTTGCCGATCCCCGCCTCTCCCCCGATCAGCGTGATCGTCGGGAAACCCTCCGTCGCCCGATCGACGGCGGCGCTCAGGAGCGCCATCTCAGCGCCGCGGCCGACGAGCGTGCCGCTCGAGATCCGACTGCGGCCTTCCCACCGCGGCGCTTGCGGCCCGGACTCTGTGGCGTTGCGTTCCGATCCGCTGCCGTCGGACGGTGTCCTCGCTCGACGAGATCGCTGCCTCGCCCCCGACTCGGCGGCGAGGCTCGCCGCCCGCATCAGCTCACCCGCCGAGCGGTAGCGACTCGTCGGGTCCTTCGCCAGCGCCCGCGCCACGACCTCGTCGAAAGCTGTCAACGCGGGCTCGCGCAGCGACGGCGCGGGCGGCGGGACGTGTAGATGAGCCCAGATGCGCGCATCGACCGTGTCGCGCTCGAACGGGGCGCGGCCGGCCAGAACGCGGTACAGCACGCAGCCGAGTGCGTAGACGTCGGTCGCGGCGCTGACCGCTTGACCGCGAATCTGCTCAGGCGCCAGGTAGTCGGGAGTGCCGACCCAGGCCCCCTGCCGAGTGGGCCCGTCGGCCGCGGAGGCGAGTCGCATGAGCCCGAAATCCGTCAAGAAGGCGTGGTCACCATACTCAACGAGGATGTTCGCTGGCTTGACGTCACGGTGAACGAGACCAGCACGATGAGCAGCGTCGAGCGCATCAGCGATCTGGCTCAGCAGATGCAACGCGCGGTCGATGCCCAGCCCTGCGCCGGACCGCAGCAGCTGGCGCAGGTCAGGCCCCTCGACCAACCGCATCGCGATGAACGTGACCGCGCCGGCGTCGCCGGCCTCATAAACATCGACCAAGTTGGGGTGATCCAGCAGTGCCGCCGCCACCGCCTCGTTCTTGAAGCGGGCGCGAACCGTCTCGTCATCGAGCAGCGCCGCCGCGATGACCTTCAGGGCGACGGTGCGGCCGCTCGACAGCTGGGTCGCGCGATAGACGGTGCCCATGCCACCGCGCCCCGCGAGCGACAGCACCCGGTAGTCACCGAGCTCGGCTCCGACGCGCAGGTCCTGCATGGCCCTGTTGTACCGCTTGGGCGACCGTGAAGCGGGCCCAGGCCGGAGCTGGCGGTTTCGCCTCGGCGACGCGTGCGTGCACCCACGCGGCTCTGCCCTGCATTCGGCTCGATTTCCAAGGCTCTGACGCTCCGGAGCGGGCGCGTCCCGCTTTCGCTCTCCGCGCGTCCGACGAGATCGCTTGCCAGCTCGGCCGACCGGCAAGCGCGGGCACCGAGATCAGGCTCGCTTCGCCTGCCCGACCCACGAGGCGCCGACGAGCGATCCGCCATGAAAGGATCCGCGACGGTGACGTGATTGCGGCTTGGCTCACGCTGAGGATCCAAACGCGTCAGCTCACAGGCCGCGACCCGCGGCCTGGCGGGTGGAAACGCCCCCGGCAGGACTCGAACCTGCGACCCACGGCTTAGAAGGCAATCCGGGGCGTCCGCGGCCGGTGTGCCATCCGTGCAAATCGACCGTGATCGTTGGTGATTCCCAGATCTCAGTGGCCGCTCGGCCACCGCCCGTGGCGGCGAGAATGTTCGGATAATGTTCGGACGAGTCGACGGAGACCAGCCGCACGATCCGGCTGCGCGGCCTTGAGACGGAGCAGCGGCTCGAGCGCGCCGGCTAACTTCGCCGCCGCCTTGCCGCGCCGTCCAGCGGCGGACTGCGGCTGGCCGGGGGTCAGCTCGGCGAGAATCACGGCGGTCGCGCCAGCCTCCCGCTGGGAACTTGATCGCGTCTCGGGCAGGACCAGCCGAGCTTGGCAGCGGCGCGATCGCGGCGAGCACGTGGCGTCCGAGTCGTCGGCCGAGCGGGCTGGAGAGCGAGCGGTCGGTAGATCGGGCAGCCTGGCCGCTGGCCGGTCAGGCTGCGCAAGGGTTGGCGCGCCGCCGATCAGAGCTCGAGCGCGACGTCGGTGACGCTGGCGCCCGCCGACCGAAGAGCGCCACGATCACCCAACGACCGAATTCGTCCGCCGCGCGTGCGAGCGTCCGCCTCATGGTCCGATCGAGCTTTCCCCGCCGCCAGCAGTACCGGCGGCTGCGCCGAGCGGCGGCCAGCGGCGCTGCGGCGACCGCGGCCGGGGCGCTCGCGATCGTCAGCGCAAGAGCTGGCGCGACCGCGGTTGCCGGCGCGCTCGTCCTCGTGATCGGCCTCCTGTTCCGTGCCCACCACTGGATGCGCCTCGCCGGCCGCAGCCGGGTCGGAGCGCGCTCAGAGGACGAGGTCCGGCGAGCGCTCGCACCGCTCCAGGCCGAGGGCTGGCGGCTGATCCACTCGCTGCCCTACCGCGGGCGAGGCGACATCGACAGCGTCGCGATCGCCCCGACCGGGATCGCGTTCGCGCTTGAGACCAAAACGCGAACGTTCGACGCCCGCCATCTGGCCGGGGTGCGGGAGATGGCGGCGTGGCTGTACGGCCGCCGACGCCGCTGGTGCCGCCACGGAGCACTCCCGGTCCTCTGCATCGTGCGCGCCCGCGGCGTAGAGCGCGTCCAAGACGGGGTCCTGATCCTTTCGATCGACCGGCTCGTGCCGTCCCTCCGAGCAGCAGCCGGAACCTCACCGCGCCCCGCGTTCCTGGCAGCGAGGGCGTGATCGCGACCGTGTCCAGGTCGGGCCCGTACAGGTCGCGGCGTCGAGTCAGTCTGCGCATAACGGATCACGGTGGCTCTGGCCGGCTCATACGGGTCGGTGGCGGGAAGCAGGCGTCCGGCGTGCGTAGGGACGTCGGAGAACGAACGCATGACAGCGTCGGCCGAGCCCTGGATTTCGCCGATTCCAGGGCCCGGCGCACGCCCGTGTAGACCGACCGTCATACCTATGCACGGCTCTGTGGCGCGTTGGCCATCCAGCCCGTTTCCGAGCCGCTCCAGCACTCGCTTCCGACCACGGGCCGGACTTGCGCTAGCCGTCGTTGACAGCAGGCGCCCGGTCAGGGACTCGAAGCGAAAGTCCGCCGGCGTCGTCCGCGACGTTCTGCTCGGGTGTGGATGCCGTGCCGATCGCGGTCGGCGCTCAGCCCGCTCAAGCCACGCGCTGCCGGCGGGAGGGCGGCTGCCAACCGCTTGCTGGATCGCCAATCGGTGGCGACTCAGCTAACGCGAGCAATGCTTGTCGCCCAGCGCCATCACAGCAAGCGCACGGGTGGGGCTATGGGACTTGCGACTGCGGTTGTCAGACCCGGTGGACCCGGCCATGTGCCAGCGTCGCTTCGGGCCGCGAGAGCGCTGAGGCGACGAAAAGGGGCCTGAGAGCGGCCAGCCCCCGCCTTCGCCGTCCGAGCCAACCATCATGACTGCCCGGCGCTCGCTCGGATAGGAGCCGCGGAGTCGGAGCCTTCAGTTCGGTTCCTCGCCCACGACGAGCACCGGAACGGCTGCGGCGTTGACCAAGTCTTCGGCGACGCCGTGGAGCAGGAGTCGGCCGGCGCGGCGGCTGTGGTGTTGGCCGCAGACGATGAGGTCGAAGCCGTGCTGGTGGGCGTGTTTCATGAGCAGTTGGGCGGGGTGGTCGCCGTCGATGATCTCGTGCTCGATTTGGACACCGGCGCGGATCGCGCGGTCGCGGATTTCGGTGAAGCTGTCGTGCAGGTAGCGGCGGGCGGCGTCGGTGGATTCGGTGCGGTCGGCGGTGGTTTCGGCGTGGGCGGGGGTGTAGGCGATGGAGACGGCGGTGAGTTCGCCGTCGTAGCGGCGGGTGATGTCGATGGCGATGTCGAGGGCGCGCAGTGCGGCTTGGGAGCCGTCCCAGGCGAGGAGGAAGCGTTGGAACATCAGTGCAGGATGGGGATCAGGGCGAGGGCGAGGATGAGGGCGATGAGCATGTAGAGCAGGTAGGAGGACAGGCGTCCGGATTGGAGGCGTCGGATCTGGGCCGAGGCGACGAGCGCAAGTTCGATGACGGGGCGGTAGAGGTAGCAGTCGATCGCCTGGACGACGGTCCGCTGGAGAGTAGGTCGTTGGTCTTGGTCGGTGGCGTTGGGTGCGATCAGCCGGGTGCGGTAGCCGAGCGGTCCGCGCAGGATGACGCGCATCGGGTTGGAGTAGGCCGACGGCCGGTACTGGACGGCGGTGAGCTCTGCGCCGCTGCCGGTCACCCACACGGGGGCGCGGCGCGCGGTCGGCGCGCGGACGGCGGTGGCGGTCAGGAGGGCGAGCAGTGCGTAGGCGGGCAGGACGATCATCAGCCAGGTGGGCGCCAGGAC
>JBELAG010000275.1:0-8330 GCA_049509055.1 Solirubrobacteraceae bacterium | reverse complement strand
TGGACGTTTGCGTCCGCCACCGAGGAAGACGTCCATATCTCCCCGATCCGGGCGTTGCGATGGACGTTTGCCGACTGGTGCACGTCCGTCGCGGCCGACGGCGTCGTCGAGACGGGCACCGATCGAGGGTGTCGCCGCTCGCGGGAACGCGAGACGCCGGTTCACCGGGGGCCAATTGACTCGGCCAATCCCGCGCACGGCCTCGGCGCGCGGTTGCCGAGGTCCAATCTCAAGCCCGGAGCGTGGTCGGCGTGGGTGCGACAGCCTCCCACCGCGGTCACCGTCCACACCTCCCCGGTCGCGGCCCTGCGCCGGAGGTGTGCCGGCGGTTGGACGTCGGTCGCGGGTCGCCGGCTGCTCGCGGCACGGTCGAGATCGTGCTCATCCACAGCCCGAGGACGGGGAGCAAGCACCTCCTCACCCCGCGGTCACCTCTCAGCGTCGTCACGCCAGCGTCGGTGTCAACGTCCATCGATGCCGGATCGGCGCCGCGGGCGCCGGAGGCCGCGTCAGCGTCGCACGTAGGCGACGCGGTTCCAGCTCGGCTCGGGCGCGAGCTCGATCGGCTCGCCGCCGCGGTCGGGCTGGACGTAGACGAACTGGTTGGCGTCGGGGTCAAAGCGGATGTCGAGCTCGCCCTCCTTGACGCGCTGGTCCAGCCAGGCGCCGCGGAAGATCAGGCGCCGCAGCCAGTGCACGAGCGAGCGCTCCGACGGGCCGACGAGCTCGGCCCAGCACTCGTTGACGTGCTCGCCGAGCGCCGAGGCGGGGTCGCTGACCTCGCCGTTGACCACGAGGTTGATGAGGTCCTCGGCCTCGTCCTCCTCGACCGCGCCGCACAGGAACCCCAGCTTGCGCGCGGACTGCTCGCAGCGCTCGCGAAAGTCACGTTCGTTGAACGTGAAGCGCAGCTCTCCATACTCGAGGACGAAATCGTCCCCCGAGCTGTAGTTACCTCGGCGGTACATTGGCGTCGGCATCATATGGGGGAATCCTTCCTGGCCTCAGCGCTGAACGCGATGTTGCAGCTCGGAGGGGGCGAAACGCGCCGGTCTGACGGCTAGAGGCTGTCATGACGACAGCTTCTCCGACGGTCCTGATCGTAGAGGACGACTGCGCGACGCGTACGTTCCTCGCCGACAATCTCGCCGCCGACGGCTATGAGCCGCTGGTGGCCGACACGGCCGACGGCGGCCGGCGCCTGCTCGCCGAACACCCGCCTGATCTGGTGGTGATCGACCTCGGCCTGCCCGACGGCGACGGGCTCGAGCTGCTCAGCGACCTGCGGGCCGGCGGCGCGCGCGGCCCGCGCCTCGACGCGCGCGTGCCGGTGCTGATCCTGTCCGGCCGCGCGGGCGAGCTCGATCGCGTCCGCGGCTTCGAGCGCGGCTGCGACGACTATGTGGTCAAGCCGTTCAGCTACGCCGAGCTGCGCGGCCGGGTGGCCGCGCTGCTACGCCGCGACGGCGGGCGCCCGCGGCTGGGGCCGGTACAGGTCGGCGCGCTGGAGCTCGATCCGGCCGGCCGGCAGGTGCGGGTCGGCGGCCGGCCCGTCGTGCTGGCCAAGAAGGAGTTCGCGCTGCTGCGGGCGCTCGCCGCCGACCCGACGCGGGTGTTCACCCGAGAGGAGTTGCTGCGGGGGGTGTGGGGCTTTGAGCTGCTCGGGCGCACTCGCACGCTCGATTCCCACGCCTCGCGGCTGCGGCGCAAGCTGAGCGTTGACGGCCACGCGTTCGTGGTCAACGTGTGGGGCGTCGGCTACCGGCTGATCGATGGGGAGCTTTCCTAGGCGAGTATTCGCCTCGACCCCGAGGGTGCCGCCCACCGACGAACGCCCCCGATCAGCCGGCCGGGGTCGGCGCGGCGGCGTCGAAGGCGCTCTCGATCTCGGCGGCGACGCGGCGAGGGTCGTCGAGCGGGTGAAACGTCCGTGCCCCCGGGATCTCGACCAGGCGCGCGTCGGGGAAGATCCGGCTGAGGCGGCGGGCGAGGTCGACCTTGAAGAAGCGGTCGGCGCCGCCCCACAGCAGCAGCACCGGCTTGGTGAAGCGATGCAGCCGGGTGGAGACGTCGAGGAGCATGCGCTTGTCGACTCCGGTCAGGAACGCGACGGTGTCGCGCCGGACGCTCGCGTCGGTGAGGCACGGCTGCACCCAGCGCCGAGTCAGCTCGGGGTCCAGCGGCTCGTTGACCAGCAATCCGTAGCCCAGCGCCGAGTGGCGCAGGCGGGTCGCACGCATCGGCGAGAGCAGCGCCTTGAGGCCGGATGGGCTGCGGCCGGCCGTGAACAGCAGGTCGAACGGCGGGGGCGGGAACTTGTCAAACGCGTCGCAGTTGGTCAGCACCAGCCGTCCGATCCGGCTCGGATCGGCGTCGATCAGGAACTGCGAGATCGCGCCGCCGGTGTCGTTTCCGACGAGCGTGACGTCCTCGAGCTCGAGCGCCTCGAGGAAGCCGATGATCAGCTGCGCGACACCTCGCGGCGTCTGGTCGGCGTCCGGGTTCAGCGCCGTACGGTGTGAGCCGAGCGGCCAGTCAGGGGCGTAGGACCGCACGCCGCGCGCAGCGAGCGCGTCGGCGACGCCGCTCCACAGCTCGCCGTTGACCAGGAAACCGTGGACGAACACGACCGGACGCGGTGCGTCGGCCGGCCCGGTCATGCGGTAGTCGACGGTGCCGCCGGGCAGGACGATCGTGGACATGTCTGCTCCTCCGGGTAGATTTGCGTACAGGCTGTCGGCAACATACGGACTGTCGGTATGGAAGTCAACCCTCTTCGCACGCAGGCCGAGCGCTCGGCCGCCACCAAGGACGCGCTCGTCCGCGCCGCGCGGCCGCTGTTCGCGCGCGAAGCGTACGGCGCGGTCAGCACGGAGGCGATCGTGAGCGCCGCCGGCGTCAGCCGCGGCGCCCTGTATCACCAGTTCAAGGACAAGACGGCGCTGTTCGAAGCCGTCTTCGAGGCCGTCGAGCGCGACGTCACCGCTCGCCTGATCGCGACCGTCGCCGACGCGCCTGACACCGACCCGATCTCGCTGATGGAGCTCGGCGCCCACGCCTGGCTCGACATCTGCGCGGAGCCCGAGGTCCAACGAATCGTCCTGCTCGACGCCCCTGCCGTGCTGGGCTGGGAACGCTGGCGCGAGCTCGGGATGCGGTATGGCGTCGGTCTGGTCGAGGAGATGATCGACAATGCGATCGCGGTCGGGCGGATCCGAGACCAGCCGGTCGCGCCGCTCGCCCACGTCCTCGTCGGCTCGCTTGACGAGGCGGCGATGTACGTCGTTCGCGCGCCGGACCCGGCGCTCGCGCGCGAACACATGCGCGCGGTCATCTCACAGTTGATCCGGGCACTGGCCATCTGAGCCGGGGGCGCTCGCCCGGGGGGTGAATCTGACCGGCCGGGAGGCTCTTTAGGGCGAGCACCCGAGACCCGCCAGTGAGGAGCGAGCACCATGATCCGTCGTCCCTTCGTCATCGATCCACGCAGCGCACCCGTCGGGGACGGGGGGGCGGCCCGATGACGGTCGCGGCCGGGCTGGGCGGATGGGTGGCCGCGGCGTTCGTGGCGGCGATGATGGTCGCCGGACGGCGGACGCTGGCGATGCGCATGGAGGCCGTCGCGCGGGCCTGCCACGAGCTGCGCGGGCCGCTGGCGGCGGCGCGCCTCGGCCTCGCGTTCGGATCCCGGGCGGGGGAGCTGTCGGCGGAGCGGCTTGGAGCGATCGACACCGAGCTGGGCCGCGCGACGCTGGCGCTCGATGATCTCGCCGGCCTGCGCCGTCGCGCCCCTCGCCCGCCGCGGCTGGAGCGGGTCGAGGTCGAGGCGCTGGTGCGCGGATCGGTGGAGGCGTGGCGCGGTGGCGCGGCGGCGGCCGGCGCGACCCTGCGCTACCGCTGGAGCGGGGCGGGCGCGGTCGTGTGGGGCGATCGCCTGCGGCTCGTGCAGGCGGTGGGGAATCTGATCGCCAACGCGATCGAGCACGGCGGTCCGGTGATCTCGGTGTCCGGCGGGGTCACCGCCGACGGGGTGCGGATCGAGGTGCTCGACGACGGTGGCGGGCTGCCCGCCCCGGTCCGGGCGCTGGCGGCGCGGGCGCGGGGCGGCCGTGGCGCGCGGGGGCGGGGCCTGGCGATCGCCGCGGAGGTCGCGCGCGCCCACGGCGGGCGCTTGGGCGCCGGTCCGGCGCGGCGGGGCGCGCGGCTCGTGCTGGAGCTGCCGTGCTCTCCGCCGCCGCCGTGCCGTGGGCGGCGTGCCATCAACGCCGCGGGGCCGGCGAATCGCCGGCCCCGCGGATGCTGAGGTTCACCGGCGCGCGTTCAGCGCCGGCGGGTGTTCGCCCGGCGGGCGTTGGCCCGGCGAGCTTTGGCCCGGCGAGCATTGGCCCGGCGGCTCGCCTTGATGGCCGCCATGGAGCTCTCCATGGTGGCCGTCGTTGCGGTCACCTTTGCGGTGGCCGCACTGTCGGCGCCGACGGTGGCATCGGGGTTGGTGGCCGTCACCACCACCCGGATCGTGTCACCGGAGTCGGCGCTGGCCAGCGTGTAGGTCGAGCTGGTCGCTCCTGAGATGTTCGACCAGCTCGTGCCGTATCGCTGCCACTGGTAGCTGTACGTGTTGCCCACCCCCGACCAGGTGCCGGTGGTGGCCGTCAGCTTGCTGGCGACCTTGAGGGTCCCGCTGATCGTCGGCAGCGCCGCGTTGGCCGGCTGGCTCATGGCGACCGAGCCGGTGGCGGGCGTCGACGCCGTCGCCTGTCCGAACGCGTTGACGCCGGTCACCTGGACACGGAGCTTGGCGTTCTCGTCGGCGACAGCCGCGGTGTAACTGCTCGCGGTCGCGCCGGAGATGTTCGACCAGGTGACACCGCTGTTGGAGGAGCGCTGCCATTGGTAGGTCGTGGTGGTGGGGGCGGGGTTCCACGTCCCGGCGCTGACCGTCAGCACCGAGCCGCGCGCCGCCGAGCCGCTGATCACCGGCGCGATGGTGTCGGCCGGGGCGCCGGAGGCGACGGTGGCGCTGGCGGCCGAGGTCGCCGTCGCCGTCCCGTAGGGGTTGGTCGAGGTCACCGCCACGCGCACCTCGGTGGCGATGTCGGCGGCGGCCAGCGTGTAGCCGGCGGCGGTCGCGCCGCTGATGTTCGACCAGGCGACGCCTCCGTTGGTGGAGTGCTGCCACTGGTAGGCCGTTGAGGTTCCGGCCGGGTTCCAGGTGCCGGCCGCTGCGGTCAGCGTCTGACCCTGGTAGGCCGTGCCGCTGATCGTCGGCGCGCCGCCGTTGACCGGAGCGCCCGACGCGACGGCGGGCGTCGCGGCCGAGGTCGCGGTCGCGCTGCCGTACTGGTTGACCGCGGTCACCTGCACCCGCACGTCGGTCGACAGGTCGGTGGTGCCGAGGGCGTAGGTCGCGCCGGTGGCTCCGCTGATGTTCGACCAGCCGGCGGCGGCGCTCGCGGCATGCTGCCACTGGTAGGTGTAGGACGTGCCGGCGGGATTCCAGGTGCCGGTCGCCGCGGTCAGCGTCTCACCTTGGCGCAGGGTCCCGCTGATCGACGGCGCGGCGGTGTTGACCGGGACGCCGGAGGCGATCGTGCCGCTGGCCGTCCACGCGTAGGTCGTGCCGTTGGGGTTGGTCGCCGCCACCTGGACGCGGACCGAGGTGCCGACGTCCGACGCCTCGAGCATGTAGGTGGAGCTCGTCATGCCGGAGACGCTGGCCCACGTGCCGCTGATCAGACGCTGCCACTGATATGCGTAGGTGGTGCCCGCCGGGCTCCAGGTGCCCGTCGTTGCGGTCAGGATCTGGCCCGCGGCCTGCGTGCCTGACAGCCCCGGAGCGGCCGTGTTGTAGGGAGCGTCGGACACCGGCCCGACCATCGACGACGAGGATGTCCCCGCGCCGTAGGCGCCGGTGGCGGTGACGGTCACGCGCTCGTCGGCGTTGGCGTCGGCCGCCGCCGTCACGTAGCTCGCGCTGGTCGCGCCGGCGATGTTCGTCCAGGCGCCGCCGGAGTTGGTGGAGCGCTGCCACTGGTAGGTGTAGGCCGTCGCCGCCGGGCTCCACGTTCCGGTCGTCGTCGCCAGCGTCTGCCCGACCCGCAGCGTCCCGGTGACCGCCGGGGGCGTCGTGGCCGCCGGGGCGCCCGAGGTCACCGGTCCGACGGAGACCGAGTCGGTCACGCCGCTGCCCTTGGCGTTGGTCGCGGTCACGCTGACCCGGAGGTCGTTGCCGAGATCGGCGGCGCCGGGCACGTACGTGGCGGCGGTGGCGCCGCTGATCGCCGCCCAATTGCCGCTGCCGTTGGCGGCGCGCTGCCACTGGTAGGCGTAGGTGGTGGCGGCCGGGGCCCAGCTGCCGGTCGACGCGGTCAGCGTCGAGCCCTGGCGGGCGGTGCCGGTGACCGCCGGGGCGGTGCTGCCGGCGGGCTGGCCGGTGACGAGCTGCCCGACTGAGACAGCGTCGAACACGTCGCTGTTGACAAACGACCACGACAGGGTGGCATAGCCGCTGTTGCCCCAAGCGGGGCCCCACGAGTTCTCGATCACCAGGCCCTGGGAGTTGTAACCCATCGCGGTGATGGCGTGATAACCCGCGAAGCTTCCCGACGGGCCGGAGTAATAGCCGTTGTTTGCGCTGGTCACATAGAAGAAGTTGTTATACACCGGGATCCCGATGACGACCGGGTTCCCGGCGGCGAGTGCCACCTCGATCGACTGCTGCGTGGTCGTCGCGCCCGGGGTGGGGTCGATCGACAGGTCGCTGAAGCTCGACAGCTTCCAGTTGACCGCGTGGGCCTTCTCGGCCGCGGTCGGCATGTCGGAGTAGTCGAAGTTGCCCTGGAAGTAGTCCGACTGGTTGTCGACGCCCTGCTCGTCGACCGTCAGGTTGCCCTCGATGCTGGAGCCGTCGTCGACGCCACCGGTCACCTGCGAGTAGGTGTACATCGGCTCGAGGCCGCCGCCGCTGATTCCCTCCTTGTTCTCCCAGTAGCCCAGCGCCGTGTAGTCGGTCGACCACGCCGCGCACGAGCCGACATCGCCCTGGTCACCGACCGGCATCGCGTACGGGGTGAGGTCGGCGCTGGCGGGTAGCGAAGCCGCCGCGGCGGCGACGGTGGCGACCGCGGCGGGGCTGGCCGCCGCCTGCGGGTTCGGAACCAGGCCCGTGGCGTAGGGCTGACTCGCCGTCGTGCCGAGTCCGTCGCTGGCAGCCGACAGCGCGTCGGCCGACGCGACCGCCGGGACGATGCAGGTCGCCACGATGCCCGCCACGACGCCCGCGGTCAGTTGACTGCGCCGTCGTGCTCCGCCGCCCCGGCGGCGCTCGCCGCGCGCGACCGTCATGGAGCGCGAGTGCCGATCAACTGCTGTCATATCAACCGTCCTTGGTCGTGGCGATCCCCTGTCCGCCGTCCATGGCGGGGGTGGGCAGGCACTCTGGCCATCGGCGCCGCGCGCCTGTCCTTGAATCGCCGCCGGGGCGCTCGACGAAACGCCGACCCGGCTCAGCGCTGCCGTCGGGGCGGTCAGTGCGTGCGCGTCATCTCCGCCAACGAGATCCGCGGCACGCCGGCTGCGCGGTCGGCCTCGACTTCGGCAAGCGCCTCTTCATCGGCAGCAGTCATCGCCTCGTCGTCCTCGGGCGCATCGCGGAACGCCGCGATCGTCGGAGCCGAAGTTAGTATCGGTGCGGATTTATACGTGTGGTAGCCCCCGGGTACTCTGGGATCTGGTCGGCAATTGGATTCCAACGAGCGATACGTTCGATTTACGGGGCGTCTGTGTGTTGCAACGGGCGCCGCGCTGGTGCTGGTCGCGCTCGTCGAGGTCGTCCAAGGGCACGTGCCGAATGCGGCGGTCTGGTCCGTTGCTGGTGCCGCGCTGCTGGTGTGGGGAGGCTGGAGACTGAAATCGGCCAAGCGCTAGCAGCTGGCGGCGAGCGGTAGTTGAGACTGAGAGATCTCGCCTTCAGCCGAGCGCCGGTGGGGCGGGCGTGGGCTTCCTATAGCTCGGGTTCGACGGCGATCGCGGCTGACGGCTGGTGTCTGAGGCGGGCGCTCCATTTCTCTTCGACGTGACCGAACTTCCAGAAGGCGAGCGCGACGGTCCAGGTGAGGATGAACATGCCGACGATCACGAAGCCGGCTTTGTTGATGTCGAAGTTGGCCATGAAGTCCCAGAAGCCGCCATGCAGGCCGCCGATCTCCATCGGGAGCAGTCCGAGGACTTCGATGGTGCCGATGAAGAAGCAGATCGAGACCGACAGTCCGGTGATCGCGAGGTTGTAATAGACCTTGCGGACGGGGTTGAAGAACGCCCAGGAGTAGGCG
>JBELAG010000274.1:0-8340 GCA_049509055.1 Solirubrobacteraceae bacterium | reverse complement strand
GGACGGCGGCCGCCGACCCCTCGACCGACTGGTGGGTCATCGCCTGCGGGACCTCGATCAGCGACTCCACGCCGCCCAGCGACTCGGCCAGCGTGAACAGCCGGGTCCGCCCCGCCAGCGCGGCGGCGTCGGGATGGCGGAAGCTCACCATCCCGCTGAAGCCCGGCCAGCGCACGTCGCTGACCCCCGGCGTCGACCGCAGCCGCTGCGCGACCGCCTCCGCGCTGCGGGCGTGGGCCTCCATCCGCAGGTGCAGCGTCCGCAGCCCGCGGTGTACGAGGAAGCAGTCCAACGGCCCAGGTACCGCGCCGACGGCGTTCTGGACGAAGCGCAGCTGCTCATACCAGTCCCGTTCGCGGGCGATCGCCACTCCGCCCACCACGTCGGAATGGCCGCCGAGATACTTCGTCGTGGAGTGCACGACGAAGTCGGCCCCCAGCTCCAGCGGGCGCTGGTTGACCGGAGTCGCGAACGTGTTGTCGACGGCGACGAGCGCGCGCCGGCGGCGCGCGACCACGCCGGCCAGGTCGACGACGTTGAGCAGCGGGTTGGTCGGGCTCTCGACCCAGATCAGCCGCGTGTCGTCGCGCACCGCCCGCTCGACGGCGTCGAGATCGGTCTGGTCGACGAGGTCATAGGTCAGCCCCCAGCGCGTGAGCACCTTGTCGACGAGCCGGAAGGTGCCGCCGTACAGGTCGGCCGGCAGGACGACATGCGCGCCGGCCCCGCACGTCACGGTGATCACCGCGTGCTCGGCGGCCAGGCCTGAGGAGAACGCCGCGGCCGCGCCGCCCTCCAGCTCGCCGAGCGCCTGCTCGAGCGCGGAGCGGGTGGGATTGGCCGACCGCGCGTAGTCGTACTCCCCGACGAACTCGCCGGGACTCCGCTGGGCGTAGGTGGAGGTCTGGTGGATCGCCGGAATGACCGACCGGAACGAGGGATCGGGCGTCAGCCCGGCGTGCACGGCCCGGGTGGCGAATGCGTCCCCTCGAGCCGTCGGCTGCTCGCTCACGAGGACAGCGCCTCGAGCAGATCGGTGCGGGTCACGATGCCGTCTGCCCGGCCATCGCGGGTGACCAGCAGCGCCTGTTGGTCGCCGGTCAGCAGCTCGACGGCCTCGCGGACCGGGTCGTCGGCGGCCACCTCCGAGAAGGGAGGCTCCATCACGTCGGCGATCTCGGCGTCGAGCAGGCCGGGATCCTGCGCCGCGTGGCGCAGCAGGCCGCGCTCGCCGATCGCGCCGATCACCGTCGAGGGGTCCTGGGCGCTGACCACCGGCAGCTGCGAGACGCGGTGCTCGTGCAGGAGCGCGACCGCCTCGCGGACCCGGAAGTGGGGCTGAACGCTGACCAGCGACGGGAACTCGCCGGCCGCGCGCTTGCGCCCGAGCACGTCGCCGACGGTCAGGTGCGAGTCGCGATCCAGGAAACCGTACTGGCGCATCCAGCTGTCGGAGTAGATCTTCGACAGATAGGAGCGCCCGCCGTCGGGGATGATCACCACGACCGTCGCATCGGGGTCTTCGAGCCCGGCGGCGACGGTCAGCGCGGCGTGGAGCGCGAGCCCACCCGAGCCGCCGGCGAGGATGCCCTCGGTCTGTGCGAGCCGGCGCGTGGTCAGGAACGCGTCGCGATCGGAGACCGTGACCCAGCGATCGACCGCCGTCGCGTCGAACGTCTGCGGCCAGAAGTCCTCGCCGACGCCCTCCACCAGATAGGGGCGCACGTTCTCCTCGCCGCCGGAGTAGATCGACCCCTCCGGATCGGCTCCCACCACGACGAGGTCCGGCCGGCGCTCACGGAGGTAGCGCGTGGTCCCGGTGACCGTCCCGCCGGTGCCGACCCCGACGACGAGGTGGGTGATCCGGCCGGCGGTCTGCTCCCACAGCTCCGGCCCGGTCGACTCGTAGTGGGCGCGCGGGTTGGCCTGGTTGGCGTACTGGTTAGGCTGAAACGCCCCCGGGATCTCGGCGGTCAGGCGATCGGCCACCCGGTAGTAGGACCGGGGCGAGTCCGGCGGGACGTCGGTCGGCGCCAGCACCACCTCGGCGCCGTAGGCGCGCAGGAGGTCGATCTTCTCGCGCGACATCTTGTCGGGCATCACCGCCATCACCCGATAGCCCTTCAGCCGCGCCACGATCGCCAGCCCGGTCCCGGTGTTGCCCGAGGTCGGCTCGACGATCGTCCCGCCGGGACGCAGACGACCGTCGCGCTCGGCCGCCTCGATCAGCGCGACGGCGATCCGGTCCTTGATCGAGCCCCCGGGGTTGAACACCTCCAGCTTGCCGAGCAGCGCCGGGCTCAGCCCGGCCCCGATCCGCGAGAGCCGGACCAGCGGCGTCTGGCCGATCGTGTCGAGGATCGAGTCTGCGATGCGGGGGGCGGCGGGGGTGGGCGTCATGCGGGCGTGAGGCCTGGGTGGTGTGAGTGTAGGTCGCGCGCCCTCGCGGTAACCCGCACGCGCCGCGAAAAATTCCTCGCCGACGGCTGTCGAAACCGGGGGGATCTGCCGATGCGTCCGTTGGACGCGTTCCCCGAGACTGGTGATCGGCCGCGCGGCGCCGTCGCGCACGGTCGGTCCGATACCCGTAAAGGAGTAGACATGCAGACCAGGACCGATTCCCTCGCCCGGCGGATTGCCAACCGCGTGCGCCACATGATCTATGCCACCGGCCGCATGTTCCAGCTGAGAGCCGGAATCTGGTCCTCGTCTCCGTCCGCCCGTCATCATCAGGTCTCGCGCGCGCGGCTGGACCAGCTCGAGGCCCTGTGGGCGCTCGAGGCCTATGCGCCTGACCGGACGATCTAAGCGGTCGACCGCGCGCCGCGGGGCCGGTGGGCCCGGGGCGCCGATCGGGCGGCTCGCCCCCCGGGAGGGCCGGACCGACCTGCGATGATCTGCGCATGACCACGGCCCGCAGGGCCGCGTGTGCGGTGATCCTGACGGCGGTCGCGCTGGTCCTCGCCGCCTGTGGCTCCAACGTCTTCCCGCTGCGCGGCGGCGCCGGCAGCGCGAGCGCCACCACCGCCCCGGCCCCGGTCCAGTCGGCCGGCCTGCGCAGCTCGGTGGCGGTGATCAAGTCATGGTCGGCCGCGCTGCGGCGCGGCGATGTGCGCGCCGCCGCCCGGTATTTCCAGATCCCCAGCGTGTTCTACGACGGCCCGGGGGCGGCGCTGGCGATCCGCAGCTTCGCCCAGGCCGAGGCGGCCAACGCGGCGCTCCCGTGCGGCGCACGCTTCATCTCCGCGTCGCGGTCGGGCCGCTACGTCAACGCGCTGTTCGGGCTCACCGGACGCCCCGGACCGGGCGGCAGCAGCTGCACGTCGGGCACCGGCCAGACCGCCCGCACAGACTTCCTGATTCGCAACGGGCGCATCGTCCAGTGGCTGCGGGCCCCGGATCAGCCCGGCGACAACGGCTCGCCGCCGGCACCGCGCGCGCCGTCGACGGCCGGGCCGACGGCGACCGTGTAGAGCAGCGATCCGCCCCGGACTACGCTATGAGCGTGGCTCCCGGCGCTCCTGACCCGTATCAGACGCTCGGCGTCCGCCGGTCGGCATCCGACGCCGAGGTGCGCGCCGCCTACCGGCGCCTCGTGCAGTTGCACCATCCCGACCACAACGGCGGCTCGGCGCAGTCGGCCCGGCGCTTCGAGGAGGTCCAGGATGCCTACGCGCGGGTCCGCACCCAGCGTCAGGCGACGAGCTCCTCGGCCCGCGCCGGCTCACACCCCCGCGAGGGCTCCGCCCCACGCGGTGCGCAGCCCGGGCCGTCGGCCCCGGGCGACCCCAGGATCGACGAACGCCTGGCCGCGATGGAGCGCGAGCTCACAGCGGCCCGCGCCGCCCGTGAGCAGGCGGTCCGCGACGCCCGGCGCGCCCGCGAGCAGGCATTGCGCGACGCGCGCGAGGCGAGCGAGCAGACGATGCGCGACCTGCGCCCCCCCGGCTCGCCCGACCGCCCCTCCGACGAGGAGCTCGGCTACGTCACCACCGACGACAGCGTGTCGAAGATCCTCGACGATGTCGCCTCGGAGCTCTCGGGACGGTTGTCGGAGGTCCGGCGCTCGCCCGCCGCCCACAAGCTCGCCGACCTGATCGACGAGCTGGGCGCAAAGCTCACCGGCGACCCGCCCGATCACACCTGACCGACGGCATGCCGCGGTGCCCGCCGGCGCCGCGCCTTCGTCTCAGTCGCGCAGCGCCAGCAGCAGCACCGACAGGTCGCCGACCTGCGCGGCCTTGGCGGACCAGGCGGCGGTGTAGTGGGTGGGACGGGCGTCGACCAACCGGCCGGCGTCCTCGATCGCGAGGCGGAGGTGGTGACCGGCGAGTTGCTCGGTGTGTGCGGGGTTGCTCATGTCGGGATTCCTCTGTCGTGTGTTGGAACCTCTCGCTCTGTCCTCGATGATCGACCACGATAGCCATAGGGTCCAAGACGCATTACCAGGATCATGAATAGGTAATACTTATGGCATGAATCTCCGACAGCTCGAGTACTTCATCGCGATCGCCGAGCAGGGCTCGCTCACGCAGGCCGCCGAGCGCCTGCTCGTGTCCCAACCGTCGCTCTCGCAGCAGATCCGCGCGCTCGAGGACGAGCTCGGCGGCGCGCTGCTGGAGCGGCTGCCGCGCGGCGTCCGGCTGACCGCCGCCGGCCAGGAACTGCTGCGCGAGGCCCGCGCGACCCTGGCCCACGCCGAGCGCGGCCGCCGGTCGGTGCGCCGCGCGCTCGAGCTCGATGCCGGGCAGCTGGAGGTGGCGGTGACGACCTCGGCCACGGCCGGGATCCTGCCCCGCGTGCTGCGCGAATGGCAGCAGCGCCATCCGCGGATCGAGGTCAGCCTGCTGGAGTTCCCCCACCGCCGCGCGCTCGACGAGGCCGTGCGCGACGGCGCCGGCGACATCGCCGTGAGCGCGCCGCCCGACAACTGGTCGGGCCCCGTGGAGCGGCTGGGCTGGGAGGAGTTCGTCGTCGTCCTGGCGCAGGAGGACCCGCTGCTCGAGCAGCCGGCGATCGCGCCCGCCGCGCTGGCTGACCGGCGCTGGGTGCACTTCGCCCGCGCCCACGGGCTGTCGGAGGTCGTCGACTTCTGCTGCGCGTCGGCCGGCTTCGCACCGCGGGTCGCGCTGCGCACCAGTCAGGTGGCGGCCGCGCCGCTGTTCGCGGCGACCGGGATCGGCCCGGCGATCGTGCCCGAGCACATCGTGCCGGCGGCGCTCGGACACCTCACCCGGCCGATGTCGCCGCGGATCATCCGCGCGGTGTGCGCCTTCAGCCGCAGCGACTGGACGCCGCTGACGGCCGCGTTCCTGGACACGCTCCGAGCGTTCCCCTGGGGCCCGAAGCCGCCCGGTGGAGTCGATCTGTCATAGCTGCGGATCGGCCGTGGCGCGCGAGCGGGCGCGGCGGCGCAGCGTCCGGGCGACGTAGTCCTCGACGCTGTAGCGCTCCTCGCGCCACGGGTCGCCGCGATGGTGATAGCCGTTGCGCTCCCAGAAGCCGAGCTCGTCGTGGTCGAGGATCTCCAGTCGCTGGATCCACTTGGCCGACTTCCACAGGTACAGATGGGGCACGAGCAGGCGCGCCGGGCCGCCGTGGTCGGGCTCGAGCGGGTCGCCGTCGACCTGATGGGCGATCAGCGCCGGATGCTCCAGCACGTCGGACAGCGGCATGTTCGTGGTGTAGCCGCCGTAGCAGTGAGCCAGCAGATGCGACGCCCGCGCGCTCGGCTGCGCGCGGTCGATCAGCGCCCGTACATCCACCCCGCGCCAGCTCATGTTGAACTTCGACCAGCGCGTCACGCAGTGGATGTCGCCGACCCAGTCGGTCTGCGCCGCGCCGGTGAGCTCCGCCCAGCGCAGGACGTAGGGCGCCGCCACCGCGCCGTCGACCGACAGCAGCCACTCGCCGGTGGCGACCCGCGGGGTCGCGCCCAGGCTCAGCACCGGCCACTTGACGGTCGGTGACTGACCGGGCGGCAGCCGCTGCGGATCGATGCCCAGCGAGGCGGCGCGGCGGCGGCCCCGCTCGCCGAAGATCCGGGAGGTGATCGGCATGGCCTGCATTGTGACGGGCCGGGGTAGCCTGCTCGTCAGTTTCCATACACCGACACGGAGGGCCGACGCGATGGCGAGCATGCGAGCGATGGTGGTCAACGAGCCCGGAGGCGACTTCGAGCTGGTGGAGCGCGAGGTGCCCGCGCCCGGCGCCGGCGGGGCGCTCGTGCGCGTTCACGCCTGCGGCGTCTGCCACAGCGACATGTTCGCCAAGCAGGGCGGCTACCCGGGGGTGTCGCACCCCGTCGTCCCCGGTCACGAGATCGCCGGCGAGATCGCGGCGCTCGGCGAGGGCGTCGACGGCTGGCGGGTCGGTCAGCGGGTCGGCGTCGGCTGGTTCGGCGGCAGCTGCGGTTGGTGTGAATGGTGCCGTCGCGGCTGGCTGATCGACTGCGAGCAGATGGAGATCCCGGGCATCACCGTCGACGGCGGCTACGCCGACTACGTGATCGTCAATGCCGGCGCGATGGCGTCGCTGCCCGACGACCTGACCGCCGCCGACGCCGCTCCGCTGCTGTGCGCCGGGATCACCACCTACAACGCGCTGCGCCAATCCGGGGCGCGCGGCGGCGACCGGGTGGCGGTCCTGGGCGTCGGCGGGCTCGGCCACCTCGGCGTGCAGTTCGCCGCCAAGCTCGGCTTCGAGACCGTGGCCATCGCCCGTGGCGCCGGCAAGGAGGAGCTGGCCCGCACGCTCGGCGCCCACCACTACATCGACTCGACGGCGGGGAATCCCGGCGCCGCGCTGGCCGGCCTCGGCGGCGCCGACGTGATCCTCTCCACGGTGACCAGCTCCGACGCGATGGCGGCGGTGTTCGGCGGTCTGCGACCACACGGCCGGCTGGTCGTCGTCGGCGCGTCGATGGATCCGATCGCGGTCCCGGCCGCGGCGCTGATCGGGGGCAGCAAGACGATCGCCGGCCACGCCTCGGGCACCGCGCGCGACTCCGAGGACACGCTCGCCTTCAGCGTCCTGACCGGCGTGCGGCCGATGATCGAGACGATCGCGCTCGAGCGGGCGGGCGAGGCCTACGCCAAGATGATCAGCGGCGACGCGCGCTTCCGGATGGTGCTGACGACCGGCGCCTGAGCGCGCGACGCCAGGCTAGAACACCGGCTGCTCGCGATAGTCGCCCCACACCTGCTGCAGCGCGTGCACGATCTCCCCCTCGGAGACGTGCAGGCGGGCGGCGTCGATCAGCAGCGGCATCAGGTTCGCGTCCCCGGCGGCCGCGGTCCCGATCGCCCGCAGCGCCGCCTGCACGGCCGCGTCGTCGCGCCCGGCGCGGACCGCCTGCACGCGGTCGATCTGCTTGCGCTCGAGCACCGGATCGATCCGCAGGATCTCGGTCGCCTGCTCATCGCCCTCGGTGAAGCGGTTGACGCCGACCACCGCGCGCCGGCCGGCGTCGATCTCCTGCTGGAGCTCGAACGCCGCGTCGGCGATCTCGCGCTGGGGGAACCCGAGCTTGACGGCCTCGACCATCCCGCCGAGCTCGTCGATCGTGGCGAAGTACGCGTACGCCTGTTCCTCGAGGCGGTCGGTCAGCGCCTCGACGAAGTAGGAGCCGCCGAGCGGGTCGATCGTGTTGGTCACGCCGGTCTCCTCGGCGATGATCTGCTGGGTGCGCAGCGCGATCCGCACCGCCTCCTCGGTCGGCAGCGCGAGCGCCTCGTCGTAGGAGTTGGTGTGCAGCGACTGCGTCCCGCCGAGCACCCCGGCCAGCGCCTCGATCGCGGTGCGCACGATGTTGTTGAGCGGCTGCTGGGCGGTCAGCGACACGCCGGCGGTCTGCACGTGCGTGCGCATCAGCCACGAGCGCGGGCTCTTGGCGCCGAAGGTGTGCTTGAGCTCCCGGGCCCAGATGCGCCGCGCGGCCCGGTACTTGGCGATCTCCTCGAAGAAGTCGATCTGGGCGTTGAAGAAGAACGACAGCCGCGGGGCGAACGCATCGACGTCGAGGCCGCGGGCAACCGCGTGCTCGACGTAGGTGAGCCCGTTCTTGAGCGTGAAGGCCAGCTCCTGGGCGGCGGTCGATCCGGCCTCGCGGATGTGGTAACCCGAGATGCTGATCGGATGCCAGCGCGGCATCGCGCCCGCGCACCACTGCACCATGTCGGTGACCAGCCGCATCGCCGGGTCGACCGGGAAGCACCACTCCTTCTGGGCGATGTACTCCTTGAGGATGTCGGTCTGGATCGTGCCGCCGAGCCGCTCGGGGCCGACGCCCTGGCGCTCGGCCGCCACCACGTAGAAGGCGAGCATGATCGCCGCCGGGGC